>CALBPF010000097.1 GCA_937899105.1 uncultured Flammeovirgaceae bacterium
GATCCTTATCATGGTCCGGGGCAGGCTAATGGACTCTGCTTCTCTGTTAGTGATGGTATTCGAAAACCACCGTCTTTGCTCAATATTTTCAAGGAGTTACATGCCGATTTAGGAAAACCTGTGCCTGAATCAGGGAATTTGGAAAGGTGGGCAGATCAGGGTGTTTTATTGCTAAACGCTACACTTACAGTTAGAGCACATAAGGCCGGATCTCATCAGAAGAAAGGGTGGGAGGACTTTACCGATAGTGTAATAAGACTGGTTTCCAACCAAAAAGAAAATGTGGTATTTATATTATGGGGGGCCTACGCTCAGAAAAAAGGAGAAGTCATAGATCGATCAAAACACCACATTATAAGTTCAGCACACCCGTCACCTTTTGCTGCGGATAGAGGTTTTTTTGGTAGCAAACCATTCAGTAGAGCAAATGCTTACCTTACTGAAAAAGGCAAGCAAACCATCGATTGGTAACTATTCAATAAGATTAAAAAACCTGCGCCAACGTATTTTACTAAAGAAACTTTCATCAGCGTCCAGTGATAACCAGATGAAAAAGCCTTTACCTACAATGTGATCAGCGGGTACAAAACCCCAATATCTTGAATCCAGAGAGTTATGTCGGTTATCTCCCATCATAAAGTAATAGTCCTGCTTAAATGTATATTGCTTGACCTCCGTGCCGTCAATTAACAGCTTGCCATCTTGTATTACGGCATCGTCATTATGGTCGTACAAGGTTATTACTTTGCCATAGGTAGCTAGAGTCTCTTTGTTAATATTAATAGTGGCCCCTTCTTTTGGAATCTTCAACGGACCGTACCAATCTCCATTCCATGGAAAGAGTTCTCGATCTTGGGGAAAAATATTGCCTTCCCACTCACCTTGATTATAGGCTTTATACGGTCTGATGTTTAGAACAAATGGTAGTTCCACAAGTTTGTCCTTTTCTTCTTGGGTCAAATAAAATAGTTGGAAAGCTCCTCTTTCATTAATATCAGGATAGCCAGATCCGTTATCAATTCCTAAATTATCCAATACCCTGTCGCTAAGCTGAGTTTTGGAATGAACGACATATGAAAACTGCATTTTTTCAGGATTCGCTCCCTTTTCACCGTTTATAAAAATCTGTTGGTTCCTTATTTCAATAACATCACCCGGCACAGCCACGCATCTTTTTATGTAATTTGTTTTTAGATCTACCGGATAATCTATCCATTTGTTTTTATCAAACTCTTCAAAGTTGTTCTCCTCTATCCCAGGTACATTAAACACAACCACATCATTTCGTTTTATATGAGTGAAACCCGGAAGTCGGAACTGAGGAAGTTGAATCCAATCCAGATAAGAAGGTATATTGGTTAACCATATTTTCTGATGTGTTAATGGTACCTGTAAAGGTGTTTTTGGGGTTCGTGTTCCATAATGGAACTTACTGACAAAGAGGAAGTCGCCAACTAACAGCGATTTTTCCATGGAAGGAGTAGGAATGGTAAATGCCTCCATAATCAGCCATCTAATGAGTGTTGCCGCTACTACTGCGAATAGAATAGCATCCCCCCATTCCCTGAGTTTTGATTTAGGCGGCTTATTTTCTTCTTCTTTCTTTTTAACCCAAAATTTCCAGTTCATTTTTTATCTTTCTTGCTGTAAGAGTGCAATACAACATCACATCCTTACATCGTCTTTAAATTATATCTTCAAAAAGTCTTGCATGGTAAGAACTCCCTTCTTTTCCAATATCCATTCAGCCACCATCAATGCTCCGCTGGCAAAGCCTTTTCTTGAATGTGCGGTGTGTTTTATTTCAATATCGTCTACTGCTGATGAATAAGTCACTATATGAGTCCCTGGGACCTTACCCTCACGCTTGGATCGAATAGGAAGATTATTACTATTGCCACTCCCTAGTACCCAATGATCGATCCCTTTTTTTTCTTGAATTATGCCCTCAGCAAGTGTAATAGCGGTACCACTTGGCTCGTCTTTTTTTTCAGTATGGTGAATCTCTTCCATGCTTACCTTATAGTTGCTAAAGCTATTCATCAACCTGGCTAATTTCTTATTAACGTCAAAAAACAAGTTAACGCCGATACTATAATTAGATGCGTAGAAGAAGGCCCCTTCCATTTCCAAGCATAGTTGATCTAAATGAGGCTTTTTATCCAGCCATCCTGTAGTTCCGGAGACTACAGGAATGCTATTTTGTAAGCAGTATTCAATATTTCTATACGCCGCATTGGGCTGGCTAAATTCAATGGCTACGTCAGTATTTTTTGATGTGTAATCAGATAATGAATGTGTATTTGATTCGTCTATTCGGCCCGTTATATCGTGACCGGCGTTGAGCGCAAGAGTTTCAATAGTCTTACCCATTTTGCCATAACCGAGTAATAAAATTTGCATACTCAAAACCTAAACTTAAGAGCTAGTCCCGCTCTGTAGCTTTCAAATTGTATTTGTTCAAAGGAAGGTTCAACCTTAACCCGAAGATCAGGATTAAGCTTAAATTCTTTTAAATGCGCTGATATATGAGCCTCGGCTATTTGGAGCAAGTAGAAAACTCCGGTCATGATCATATAAAAATCCCGTTCTCTTCTGGTATCGTCTATTAATGATCTTAGTTGCTCCTCCGATAGTCCATCGGGAGAAGTGTCCAAATCGTTTTCGAGTAGATCGAACAAGTCTACCCGATATCCGTTGTATAGGTCCGACCAATAATTTACGGTAAGTCCTAACGCTACAAATCCGCCGTAGACCAAAGGCAGCTTCCAATAGTCTTTATTATATATTTGCCCAAGACCTGGTAATATAGCAGCCTTTAATGAAGCTCGTCTGGGGACAAACTGTGAAGCATAGGACTGAATTTCCTTTATATTTTGTACCGTATCGGTACTGCTAATAATTTTATCGTCCGATTCAAGAGAATCTGTCTGTACACCAGGCGGAGTAATTTGTGCAAGCAACTCCACACCCATAAGCAATAAAAAAAATGTAAGTACTATTCTCATTTAATTTCAAGAATATCCAAAATACGATTTAGATCCTCTATTGATAAGAAGGGTATTTTTATTTCACCTTTTTTTCCGTCAGATTTCACATGCACTTTAGTTCCAAAGTGGCTAGCCAATCGCGACTGTAGATTTGCAATTTCCTTGCCAGATGATGAATCAGTATCCGAATTCTCTTTTCGTTTTTGATCTGACTGATCTTTGCCCAAAGCCCTGACGAGATCTTCTACCTTCCTTACGGAGAGATCATTTTGAATGATCCTATTGAAAACATCGAGTTGGTTATCGACGTTGTCGACATTTATTAATGCACGAGCGTGACCCATACTTATTTTTTTATCTCTCAGCGCAATTTGAATGTCCGGTGGTAGCTTTAAGAGCCTGAGATAGTTGTTTACGGTCGATCTATTCTTACCAACGCGATCTCCCAGTTCCTCTTGTTTCAGATCGCATTCTGTTAGTAATCTTTGATAACTCAACGCTATTTCTATCGCATTCAGGTTCTCTCGTTGAATATTTTCAATCAACGCCATTTCCAGCATCTGCTGATCATCTGCTAATCTAATGTAAACTGGTACGCTCTTTAGGCCTGCCAGTTTTGAAGCTTGCAGTCTCCGTTCTCCTGATATCAGTTGATATTGACCTGTGGTGAGTTTACGAACGGTTATGGGTTGAATAATACCTTGAACAGCAATCGATTCGGCAAGTTCTTCCAGAGCTTCTTTATCAAAATGTGTACGCGGCTGAAAAGGATTTACCTCAATAGAAGCAATTTCAATTTCGTTTATGTTATTGGTTATAACAGTCTTACTGCCTAATTCAGATTCTTTAGATGGTGTGTCCTCCAATAGAGCCCCTAAACCACGACCTAATGCGTTTCTTTTTTTTGGGGTTTTTGCCATATCTATTTATTCTTATCCGCTATTTCCTTGGCCAGGTGAAGGTAACTTATAGCTCCCTTGCTTTCGGCATCATGCGCTATTGCTGGAACCCCGAAACTGGGAGACTCGCTTAATTTAATATTTCTGGGAATAATAGTTCTAAATACCATTTTCTTGAAATGTGTCTGCACTTCCTCAACTACTTGATTGCTCAAACGAAGCCTTACGTCATACATTGTAAGTAGAATACCTTCTATACTCAAACCTGGATTCAGTCTCGTTTGAATAATCTTTATTGTATTTAAAAGCTTTCCAAGTCCCTCTAAAGCAAAATATTCACATTGTACAGGTATAAGGACGGAATCTGCTGCTGTTAGCGCATTAATGGTTATGAGTCCTAACGATGGTGAACAATCGATAATAATAAAATCATAACTATCCCTTACTTTAGAAAGAGTGTCTTTCATTTTTTCTTCTCTGTCGTCAATGCTGACCATTTCCACTTCTGCTCCGACAAGATTTATGTGTGAAGGCAGCACATATAAATAGTCGATTTCCGTTTCTTTTATAGCGCCAACTACATCTACATCATCTACCATGCATTCATAAACGCTATTTTCAACCTCTTTTGGGTTTATACCTAAACCAGAAGTTGAGTTTGCCTGGGGGTCGGCATCTACTACAAGTGTCTTATATTCAAGGGCTGCTAAACTGGCGGCTAAGTTTATTGCTGTTGTCGTTTTACCAACGCCACCTTTTTGATTTGCTATTGCAATTACTTTACTCATAAATAGAGTCGACTGAGGTTAGGAATTTTTCGAAAAAGCTTCTATTCATAGACTCTATTTTCGAGCCAGCAAAGATATAATTTTAAATGAATTTTGGCAGGCTATCTTTAAGTCGAAGCCCACCTTTGTAATCAATTAGATTGATTTTTTCTTACTTCTTTTTTTTTGCTTGCTGGCTTGACTTCATTGCTTCTTCCAGGCGAAGCTGAAACTTAGATTTTTTCTTGTTTGCTCTGCGTTTTTTATTCTCTTCAAGAATCTCTTTTATTTTGTTTTCATTAATCATTTTTCGAATTAAAGCCTGCTGACCAAAAGTAACAAGGTTAGATACAAAATAGTAAAAACTCAATGCTGCCGGGTAGGAGTTAAGTACAAACATAAAAATAACAGGCATCATATATGAAAGGGACTTCATAGGTCCTTGAACGGTACTTACCTGTTGATTCTGCCATGTAATGAAAATGGTGGAAACTGTCATCAACAATACAAAAAGACTGACATGACTACCGTAAAATGGAATCTCGAATGGAAGGTCAAGAATTGAATCAAAGGTCGATAAGTTCTCTGCCCACAAGAATGACTTCCCTCTTAGTTCTATAGATTGAGGAAAGAAATAAAACATTGAAAGCAGTATTGGCATCTGAAGTAACATTGGAATACATCCACTAATCGGATTAACACCAACTTTTGAATATAGCTTCATTTGTTCTTGTTGAGCCTTTTGCATATCATCGCCATGCTTCTCTTTGATGACATCAAGTTCAGGCTTGAGCACTTTCATTTTTGCCATGCTGACATATGACTTGTAGGAGAGTGGAGACAACGCCAGCTTTATAACAAGCACCATAATCATGATGATTATGCCATAATTACTTAGGAAGTTATTTAGAAGGTCGAAAAGTGGTATAATAATAAATTTATTGACCCAAATCATAGGTGGCCAGCCCAACCATAAGTTCTTGGAAAAATCTTCAGCCACGTGTTTAGTAATATGGTAGTCGTTTGGACCGAAGTAATATTTAAATTCTCCTTTATTGGAAGTAAGATCAGCGTAAGGAATACTTAAAGCCAGCTGTGCAAATTTGACCTCCGACTCGTCTTCCGGATTAAAGTCTGTGCTTACTGCAGCGCTACTAAAGTCGTTCTTAGCAACTATTCCAGCTATAAAAAACCGTTGTTTTATAGATGCCCAATTCACTCTTTCATCTATAACTTCCTCTTCCAGTCCCGTTGATCTTTCACTTAGATAATCAAAATCTCCGGAGGCGGTAAAATAGTTGATCGTAGTATTAGTTCTGCTGAGCTCAATATCCTTCTCTTGCGGGCGTATGTGGTCCTCCCATTTTAAAATAAGGGCTTCTTTGGTAACGTAGCTATCAAGTCCGGTCAATTCAAGTTTATAGCCCACTTCGTACCCTGCGTTGGGCATTTCATAAGTATGACGAATTTTACCTATCTGTGGGATACTTAACTCGAAAATATGTACGGTAGTATCGTTATCTGCACTGCTGCTGTATGAGTAAAAAAGATCGGTTAATTCAATTACTTTCCCGGGGGTATTCAGCGTTAGGTTAAACTGATTACTTTTATCAGTAAGCAGGACAAGCGGTTCGTCAAAAAAAGTTTCAAAGTGTTTTAATTCTACTTCTTTGATGGAAGCCCCTTTAGTGCTCACTTCAACCCTGATATCTTCATTTTCCAAAGTTTTGACGCTCTCATTTCCAGTGGCGCCAACTCCAAAAATTCCGTATTTCTGACTGTTCATTACAGCTTGTAGTGAATCTGAGATGATAGTCTCATCTTGTACAGAATCAATATTATTTTCTATTGTTGGGGTCAAATCCTGGGTTACCTCCTCTGCTACTTCAGGTTGAGGTGTTGGAGGCTCAGGAGCGAAAAAGGTGAAATACGTAATCACCATTAATGCAATTAATATTAAGCCAGTGGCTTGATTTCTATCCATTTCTATCTACTTCTCTAGTCTTACGTTAACTCTTGCTATTTGCGTATTGCAGCGATGCGGCCACAAACTTAACAAATAGTGGGTGGGGATTAAGCACTGTGCTTTTTAATTCAGGATGATATTGTGTACCAATAAACCAGGGATGGTCAACTAACTCAACAACTTCTACTAAACCTGTCTCAGGGTTTATACCCGATGCCCTCAAACCGGCTTTGTTGAAAGCATCTAAATATTTGTTATTAAACTCATATCTATGTCGATGGCGTTCACTAATTTTTTGTTTACCATACGTAGCTGCCGCCTTGCTACCTTTTTCCAGATTACACGGATATGCACCCAGACGCATAGTTCCACCTTTATCTGTTATTTTCTTTTGCTCCTCCATTAAATCTATAACAGCTTCTTTGGTTTTTTCATCAAATTCAGTCGAAGCAGCATCTTTATATTTGAGGACATTACGGGCAAACTCTATAACAGCGCATTGCATGCCCAGACATATACCGAAGAAGGGAATCTTCTTTTCACGAACATATTTAACAGCTTCTATTTTTCCGGGTATTCCACGTTCTCCAAAGCCTGGGGCTACTAACACACCATCAAGATGACCAAGCAGACTTTCGCAGTTTTCTTCGTTAATGGACTCTGACGAAATCCATTCTATCTCAACTCCACATTCATTTTCTGCGCCAGCATGAATAAATGCTTCAGCAATAGACTTATAAGCGTCGGGTAATTCAACGTACTTTCCAACCAGGCCGACCCTAATTTCTTCAGTAGGATTTTTTAATCTACCCAGGAAGTCCTTCCATTGGTCTAAGGCAGGCTCATTTTTATGGCTCATTTTTAATTTTGTTAACACCCGCTCAGCTAACTTTTCCTTCAGCATTTGCACAGGAACATCATAGATAGTTTCTGCGTCCAGAGCTTCTATTACCGAGTTATAATGTACGTTACAAAAAAGCGCCAATTTCTTTCTTATATCTGCAGGTAATTTCCTGTCAGCGCGACAGACAAGAATATCCGGTTGAATACCCGCTTCAAGAAGCTGTTTTACTGAATGCTGGGTAGGTTTAGTCTTTAACTCCTGTGCTGCTTTTAAGTAAGGTATAAGAGTAAGATGGATAACCAAAAAATCGTTCTGACCTACATCCCATTTTACCTGTCGGACGGCTTCAATAAAAGGCAGGGACTCAATATCGCCAACACATCCACCTATTTCGGTAATTACAAAATCAAACTCACCACTTTTGCCAAGCAAATATATGTTTCGTTTGATCTCATCAGTTATATGCGGAACGACTTGCACGGTCTTACCGAGATACTCACCCTTGCGCTCTTTGGTAATGACATTATTATAAATACGACCTGTAGTGATATTGTTTGCCTGTGATGTCGGTATATTTAAAAAGCGTTCGTAATGACCTAAGTCAAGATCAGTTTCCGCACCGTCGTCCGTTACATAACACTCTCCATGTTCGTAAGGATTAAGTGTGCCAGGGTCAATATTTATATAGGGGTCAAACTTTTGAATGGTAACCTTAAACCCTTTAGCTTGAAGAAGTTTGCCCAGAGAAGCTGAAATGATCCCTTTGCCCAGGGAAGACGTAACGCCACCTGTTACGAAAATATATTTTGCCTTGGCCATAAGTTTTACTAGGTTGCTCTTTACCTTATGGGATGCAAATGTAGAGGAATATCATGGATTATTACGTTCAAGTACAATTATTTAAACTTAGCGTCTACCTTTACAAAAAAGGTAGCTAAAAAATAATACGGTTACCTATATTCGGAAATTTGGTATCAACACAAAGTGTTGGCTTAACTTATCCAAAGTTGGACTTTAAACGCGTACACTTTTAATGAATGCAACTCGCTTAACCCTAATCATTCCTTTCTTTTTAATTTTTCCTTTTTGGATTAAGGCCCAAAATATAGTTAGTGCAACACATGAGACTGATGACCAACTTCAGGTCGAAATAATCTTTGATTCTCCTCCATCTAGTGTATCAGGTGATTATGTTCTAAATGGAGGGGTGATCCCCGTGGCCAGCGTTTTCGTTTCTGGAAATACTGCCTTCTTAACATTAGGGTCTGTTGTTCCGGTTGGATTAAGTTCGTTTGCTATACAGTATACTCCCACAGGAAGTAATGGAACTTCTGAAAATAATAGAGCGATTGCCTGTGCAGATTTTCAATGGGAGGCGACCAATACTCCAACACCCCCATGTGCACCTGTAAATCCGATTACTAGAATGACGTTTAGTGTTACTCCAGGAGCGAGAAATTCATCCAATTATGATATAAATAATCTTAGGATAAGAGCAATTTGGGGAGGTGGTGAAACACCGGCAGAAACGGTAATTTTCCCATTTGAATCAGATGCAAGTGGGAATGCGAGCGCAATGACTTCATTCATTACTGGAGATGGGGGAAGTAATGCTTTTACGTACCCAGATAACCAACCTGAATGTTCATATACATCAGCATGGCGTATTCAGGTAGTGGGTTTGCTCGGAATATGCGCCGTTTCTGATCCTAATCAGTTCGTTACTTATGCATCTCACAATGAAGATAATGAAGGAAATGGAGTATTAAGTCTTCAGCCGACAGTTGCAAATACGGAGCTAGTATGTTTCAATGACGAGGCTGATATGTCTTTCTCAGATTTATCTACATTAAACTGTATTGCTGATCCAAATCAACCGAATACGGATATGCGATGGGTCAGGGTTATTTATGGAGATGCTACAAGGCCTGATGCCGATAGAATACCGAATGTATACGTTGGAGGTGTACAGATTACAGATGATACTGGAGCACTCATTGCGGGTGAATATATTCCTACCTTTGGAAACAGTACAGCCGCTTTAGGTACTGGAGATGCAATAGGTGTTGTTCAATTTAATACTCCTCTTACTGAACTCCCGGCAGGAGTGCTAGATCAAATTACGACAATAATGACTGTGGGTGAAAGCAGGGATGTTGGAGATCAGTTTTATGTGACTTTGGAGTATTGGAATGTGTGTAATCCCTATACTATAGGCAATCCGTTAAACAATCAAGTCACTACGAACAACTTTATTGAAATCATTGATATACCGCCACCACCTACGCCAGTTCCTGACGAGATATGCGAAGGTGATGGGCTTGGTGGAATAAACTTTGCTATTACCGGAACGGGTGCAAGTACTGCAATTAATTGGTATGATAATGATCCAAACCTAGGGGGCAATCTTGTAGCTAACCCCAATGGCAATAATAGTACAACTTTTCCGGCATCGAGTTTTCCCGGTGGTTTAGATACTAACGTCCCAGGTAATTACTCAATGTGGGCTACATATGTGCTTGGGGCTACGAACAGTTGTGAGAGCGACCCTGTTGAGGTATTGATTACTGTTCGGGAAGATCTTGACCAACCTGATGCATTCTCTATCTTTTCAAATTCTGTTTGTAATGGTACCAACAATGTAACTTTTGAGCTTCCAAATCCAGCCGGTTCGACCACTTTTGGAGGGGCTACTGAGTATCAATGGAGTAATATAGGCGGTGCTGGTGTCAATCTAGACGCCACCACAGGCCAATCAATAACTGTTGATTTTAACTTACCAGGCAGCTTTACAACTTTGACAAGAACGATTAGAGTCAGGAGGAGGTATATAAATAATCCTCGATGTAACTCTCCGTTTAGGACCATAACAGTTACTGTCTATGGACAAACTGTCGGAGGTAGCACCACTCCAGATAACACTATCTGCGAAGGGGATAATACAGGTGTCATTAGTTTAACTGGAGAAATAGGGACTATTTTAAACTGGGAACGGCAGGTAAATGGTACTGGTTTTTTTGATATTGGTAATAATGGTAATAATTCATTCAATGAGAATTTGGCAACTGCCGGCATTTATGAATATCGTGCAGTAGTAGATAATGGTCCTTGTACTACAGAGAGGAGCTCTATTACCACAATCATTGTAAATCCATTTCCGTCGATACCTACCATTAGTCCTGCTCCAACTGTAGACATTTGTGAAGACGGATCTACGACTCTAACGGCCTCCAGTAACGCAGCAGCTGATAGCTATCAGTGGTATAGAAATGGTGTAGTGGTTGGTGGTGCAACGAATTCTACTATTACGTTAGGAACAGTAGCAGAGTCAGGTTCTTATACTGTTGAAGCAATTGGTATTGCACCCACTAACTGTACAAGTGCACAATCTACTCCAACGGTGGTAACCATTAACCCACTTCCAAGTGCTTCCAATCCAGTAGGTGGAGGTTCCGTATGTTCTGGAAATCCTGCCCCCGATATCGTTTGGACGTTGATAGGAACAGCGCCTTTTCAGGTAACCTATACTGATGGAATTTCAACTTTTGGTCCAATTGCAGAGCCCACTAATACTTTTACTTTAACAAATCCAACTACGCTTAATGCAGGAATCTATCAAATTACAGCATTGACCGATGCTAATACGTGTTCGGGAACTTCGTTAGGAGGAGTAGCCACAATTGTGATAGGCGGAACCCCACCAACATTTGATACACCTCCGACGCTAAGTGTGAGTGATGTCTGTGATGATGGCGGTACCACAACTGATCCTGAATTGATTTTCAGTCTAGATGATGCCGGTTCAGCTTCACAATCAGGTTTTGTGCTGACCTATAATATTGATGGAGGAGCCAATCGAACAATTAATTTTGATACAGATGCTTCTGGAGATCCGACTGTAAGTATAATATTCAATGATGTCGAACTTGATGTAACAATACCATCTCCACATGTTGTTGAAATAGTATCAATAGTTAGCCCGGTAGGCTGCCTTTCTACTTTTAACACCCCTTTGAACTTTGTTGTAAACCCAACGCCTGCAGATCCAACTAATCCGGTTGATGGGATCGCTTGTAGTGATCCAGGTACTGGCGTTGCGTTATCTGTTGATGTTCCACCTGTTGATACAAGAATACGCTGGTACCGTGATATGGCCCTAACTATAGATGCTGTACCGGCCTTTGGGTCCATTTCTGGTAGTGCCACTAGAGATGAAATATTTGTGCCCAGTGCGTCAACGACGTTTACCTATTATGCCGTGGTTGAAAGTACTGTTGGGCCAACATTTTGCCAAAGTACCGGGTTTGTGGCTGTTGATATTACAGAAGACCCTAACCCTGATCCAATTTCCGCTCAAGCTGACGACCAGACATGTGACGACTTTTACGTACTGAGCGCAACAGCCGCGAGCCCAGCCGGGGCTACTGGCTTTTGGTCAACTACAGGAACATTGTACTACGAGAATTTTGATGATCAGTTAGACGATGCAACTAATGACGCCGGACAGTTTGGCTGGACAACGGATATATCTTCTTTAGTTAGTTTTACAGGACCAGGACCCAATGATTACTTTGCGGTGAGATCAGGAAGATTTGAAGGTTTGGATTTAGGCAATGTGAGTTCTTCGGCTTTCTGGTTTTCTGAAATAATTGACGTATCTAGTATCAGCTCTATTGATATTACCGCATTATTATATAAAAATGGAGATCTTGAAACAGGAGACTTTGTAGAGATCTACTATTTACTGGACGGCACACCTACTAAGTTTGGTGAACTTGTCAGGTCGGTCAATGACGTGGTTCCGCCGGATCCCGCCCTCGTGGAATTACCTGTTTCCAGCTTAGCGCTAGATGTGTCTGGAGTAAACAATCTTCAGTTGGAAGTAAGGATGCGTAGTAATGGTGGAGATGACATTCAAGGGTTTGACGATATTATAGTTCGTGAGGCTTCTACTTCAACGCTGACTTTTGATGATATCTTTGATACAGGCACAACTGTAAGAGGGTTACAGGACGGTGCAAATAGTGTTTTTTGGAATGTTGTCAGTGAGTTTGGTGTTTGTATGCCCTTAAGTGAGGAAGTAATAATTACAAAAATACTGCCTCCGGTTGGAGTAGATATCACTGATGAGTTTTGTGAAGATACTTTTAATGGCACCACAACTGCCGGAATTGATCTATCTGTATATGATGGTCTGGTAACAGGCGGAGTAGCCAATAGAACTGTTGAATGGTTTTCTAATCAGACCAGAACTATTGCAGTTCCCTTGGTCCCTGCAGTTACAGGCGATCCTATTGTTACCGTTAGCAATGGTGACATCTTTTACCCTTTAATCACTGAAACGGCCAGTGGTGATAATTGTATAAACGACTTTTCACAACCAGGATCAATAACGTTTACGGTCTTTGGACTACCTGCTGTGGCAGATCAAGACATTTCGAATCCGGAAACAGAATTTTGCGAAGATACACCTGGTTCCGGTGTATTTGGGGCCGGAGCTCTTCCCGGGGTTGATTTGACGACCATGGATGATGATGTTGCGAATGGTATAATAGCTAATCGTACAGTATCCTGGTTTGTAGATCCCACATACAGTACGGCGGTTCCTAATCCTAACGATGTGGAGGTGACCAACGGAGACATTTTTTATGCCAGGATAACAGAAACGGCATCCGGTCAAAGCTGTTTTAACGATGCACAGGTCGAAATAACAGTGAACACAAGACCTGGGAACAATGACATTGTTGGTAATGATTTTCAGTGTGTTGACCCTAGCTCATTGCAGATATATCAAATTACTCCGGGTCCTCCGGGGACCACATATACTTGGACAATAGATCCATTATTTACCCAATTCGGAGGTGGTACGATAAACGACCCGTTTGTTATTCTTCAATTTCCAACAGCCGGAATGGGCAATATTTCTGTGGTTGAAACAGCTGCTTTCACAAATGTTACTTGCGATGGTGATATTGAAATTAAAACCATTACCGTTGAAAATGCACCGACGGGACTTTCTATTGTAGGTCCTGATGAGGTTTGTGACGGTGAGGCAGGTGTAGTGTTTAGCACTTCTAGTTTACCTAACACAACCTATGCTTGGACCGTACCGGTCGGTTCTTCCATTATTTCTGGTCAAGGATCTGCCAGCATTACAGTTAACTTTGGATCAACTGGCGGAAACGTGGAGGTTATTCCTACAAGTACTACAGGTAATTGCTCAGGTACCGTACCACCTAAGCCGGTTACGATTAATCAAAGACCCGTTTTAGACCCTAATTTAAGCAAAAACGTTTGTAGCGATGACGATATCCAAGTTACCCTGATAGTAGATGGGACCAGCCCTGTAGCAGCCACTACCTATGATATAACCGCTTCAGTTGCCCCCGGACTTTCTTCGAATTTTGGTCCAACAACAGGAACGGGACTATTACCAAGTACTATATTCAATGATAATTATAACAATACTACCGGAGGCCCCCTGAATGTAACCTATGTGGTCACCCCGATAAGTGCTGATAACTGTGCGGGAACACCTGTCAATGTGGTCATAACCATTGATCCTGAGCCTGTAATCGCCAGTAACCTGAATATTACTGAATGTAGTGATACCCCTATTGGCTTGCTTTTTAATACAGCTGCAGGTAGCGCTGTAGCAGTCAGCTACAACGTGACAGCGGTTAATATTCCAGCGACGGTTACTGCAGCTGCCAGCAATGCCACTATACCACAGAACGCTGTATCTGATAACTATTTAGCAACTGATGAATACACTAATACTACCGCTACTGCTGTAATTGTAGAATATACGGTAGCCCCCGTAAGTGCAAATGGGTGTGTGGGCGATCCTCTTATCATTAATGCTACAATCAACCCTGAACCTGTAATAGACCCTTCATTAAATGGTTTTGCTTGCAGCGATGGGTCTACAGGGCTCAATTTAGCAACTAATGGGGTGTCTGTTGGAGCCATGGATTACAACATAATAGGTGTATCAGTGCCGGTGGGACTGTCAGCTTCCGCTGGCAATGTAGCCATACCAGCTTCCAATGTAAATGCGTCCTATCTTGCTGCTGATACCTATACCAATACAAATACTAATGCATTAGATGTGGTGTATGAGGTAAGAGGTGTCAGCGCTGACGGTTGCGAGGGAGATAGCGAATTTATATCTATCACCATACGTCCGGAGCCAGTAGTGACCCCGGGAATCGTAAGTACGGTTTGTAGTGATCAGGCATCTGGCCTTATACTTTCATCGCTGGCAAGTTCGGTAGCCGCTAATGATTATAATATTATAAGTATAAATGTGCCAACAGGTGCGGTAGCAGCTGTTGGGAATGCGGTGATCCCCGCTAACAATGTGGCAGATAATTATCTAAATGGTGATACGTTTACCAACCAAACCAATCTTGCAATTAATATAACATATACAGTAAGAGGCGTAAGTGCTGACGGCTGTGAAAGTGATGATGAAGTTGTGGTTTTGACGGTTGATCCTGAACCTGTAATAGATCCCAATCTCGATGACGTATTGTGTAGTGGTGAAAATACAGGGATAACTATTCTTACTGAAGCTACTTCGGTCAGTGCAGCAAGTTTTGATATTTTGTCAATTACCCCTGATGCCCTTTTGGTTGCAGGAGTTAGCAACGTAGCACCAGCCAATGGAGTATCTGCTAATTATATTTTGAATGATGAATGGACCAATAATGCCAGTCCTTTGCCTCTGGATGTAGTATATGAGGTAAGAGCTTCAAGCGCACTAGGTTGTCGGGGTGATATAGAAAATATAGTACTCACCTATAACCCTGAACCAGTACTAAATTCTACTCTTGGAACAACGGTCTGTAGTGATTTGCCAATTAATGTGAATTTTGCCACTAACGGTATTTCTGTTGGTGCGGCGAATTATAATCTCATCGATGTTAACATACCTGTAGGTGTCACTGCGAATGGTGGTAATGCGACATTTCCTGCAAATGCTGTGGCAACGGGGGACATCACATCAGATCTTTTCACAAATCAGACTAATTCAGATCTAAATGTTGTTTATGAAGTGCGTTGTGTAAGTGCAGACGGCTGTGAAGGTGAAAGTGAGTTTATTACCGTGGTAATACAACCTGAGCCGGTGATTGCAACTAACCTGGATGATGTTATTTGTAGTGATCAGGCAATTGGACTAGTCCTTAATACAGATGGTGCTTCCATCAATGCTGCAAACTACAATGTGATTACTGTTACCATCGATGGTGGCTTAACTGCCAATGTTGCAAATGCAGTTTTTCCGGCGAATTCTGTTGCTGATAATTACCTAAGCCTCGATGAATACACTAACACCACAACTGGACCATTGAATGTTGTTTACAGGGTGAGAGGAGTAAGCTCTGTCAACTGTCTTGGCGATACAAGGGATATAACAATCACTATTAATCCGGAACCTATTGTTAATACGGGCTTGAGTACTACGGTTTGCAGTGATGAAGTTTCAGGTATTAACTTGCTAACGGAACCGGTTTCCGTTGGTGCAGTAGCCTACAATATAATTAATGTTACTATACCTGCCGGACTGACACCCGCAGGCGCTAACGCTGTTTTTCCAGCCAGTAATGTACCATTTGACTATTTAGAGAGTGACGTATTCACAAATCCGGGAAGCGTTTCCGAGAATGTAGTTTATGAAGTACGAGCGGTAAGTGTAGACGGATGCGTTGGAGACAGTGAATTAATTAATTTAACTATTAACCCTGAGCCCGTGGTAGATCCGAATTTAGATATACCAGTTTGTAGCGACCTACCGATAGGGTTAATTTTTGATACTGACCCGAGTTCTGTGACAGCTACAAATTATAACGTATTATCGATAACGGTGCCGCCGGCGTTAACGCCGGGAGTTGCCAATGTAGTGACGGCAAATGGTATTGGTTCAAATTATGTAGCTAATGATGTTTATAACAATGTTACTAATCTGGCGCTCGACGTTCTCTACGAAGTACAAGGAATAAGCTCTGATGGTTGTATTGGAGATACCAGAGTAATTACCGTAACTATTAATCCGGATCCAGTAATTGATAATAATTTGGATCAAACGGTTTGTAGTGATGACATTTCAGGAATTACATTAAATACTAATGGTGTTTCCATTGGAGCAGATACCTACAATCTCGTCAACGTATCCATACCGGTAGGCTTAACGCCAGATCCCGGGAATGTTGCATTTCCAGCTGCAGGTTTATCGGACCTGGCGATCCTAAATGATATTTATAACAACATCACTAATGGGGGTCTTGATGTTATTTACGAGGTCCAAGGAGTAAGTAATGGATGCACGGGTCAGAGTGAATTTATTACGGTTACCATAAATCCGGAACCAGTCATAATGCCAAACCTGGACCTAACAGAATGTAGCGATGTTGCCATAGGACTTCTATTGAGTACGACTTCCACATCAGCTGGCGCTGCGAATTATGATATATTGAGCGTCACTATCGATCCTGATCTTACTGCAGCTGCTGGTAATGCCGCTTTTCCAGCGACAGGCGTAGCGGCTAACTATTTGCAAAATGATAGCTACGAAAACGTAACTAATGCGCCGCATAGTATCGTCTATGAGGTAAGAGCTACAAGTGCAGATGTATGTCTTAGTGATATAGAAACTATAACTGTCACAATAAACCCAGAGCCCGTTGTGCAAATACCGGCACCTCAGACAGCCGCTTGTAGCGATCAGGCAACGGGCCTGGTTTTTAATACTGATGGGATATCTACGGGGGCAAGTAATTATAATATATTAGGATTGACTATACCCGGAGGTTTAGCGGCAGATGCAGGGAATGTCGTAGTACCTGCTACAGGTGTGGCAGCTACTTATGTATCAGGGCATAGGTTTACTAACGCTACGAGTGGCCCGCTTGATGTAATTTATGAGGTTCAAGGAGTGAGTGCGGATGGCTGCTTAGGCGATCCGGTATTCATACCTGTTACTATTGATGCAGGTCCGGTCGTCGATCCCAATTTAGATGCAATTGTATGTAGCGATACGCCTGTAGGGGTGATATTTGATATTTTTGCAGGATCAGTTCCTGCTGTAAACTATAATCTGGTGAGCGTTACGCCAAACCCTAGTCTTACGCCGTCAGTCACAAACGCAGTACCCGCAATTAATCAGGCAGATAATTACATTGCTACAGATACATACACGAATACAACATCGATTCCTCTTACAGTGAGCTATGAGGTTCGCGGAGTGAGCGCACTTGGGTGTATCGGCCCAAGTGAGTTCATAGTTGTTACTATTGATCCGGAGCCAATTGTTGATCCTAACCTTGATCGAACCGTTTGTAGTGATCAGGCCGTCGGCTTGATATTGGCTACCGAAGGATCTTCTGTTGGCGCTTCGGTATATGATATCGTAAATATAACTGTGCCTGCGGGAGCCATACCTGCAATTACAAATGCCATTGTACCTTTTAACGGTGTTGTGGCAGGCTATCTGTCAGGAGATATATATACTAACACAACAAACGCGCCCCTAGATGTAATTTATGAAGTGGTGGGTGTTAGTTCTTCTACTTGCCCGGGAAATAGTAGGTTAATTACAATTACCATTGATCCGGAACCGGTGCTTGATCCGACCGTGGGAACCATAGTTTGTAGTGATGAAATAGTTGGTGTAACGTTAAACACTATTCCTAGTTCTGTTGCTGCGTTAAACTACAACGTTATAAACAAAACAATTCCCGGAGGTATTACGCAAGGTGGCTCTAACGTACCGGCGCCAGCCAATGGGGTAGGTATCAATTACTTTACTAATGACACTTACACTAACCAAACCGGTTCATCTGTAAATGTCACTTATGAGGTTCGTCCGGTAAGTGCAGATGGGTGTATTGGAGACAGTGAATTCGTTGTGGTGAGAATAAATCCCGAACCTGTTGTTGATCCTAACTTAACGGCTTCGGTTTGTAGCGATGATGTGATAGGTATTATCCTTAATACAAATGGGATCTCAGTCGGAGCCGACACATATGATTTGATTTCTGTGGTGCCCGATGCAGCTCTGGTAGCGAATGCTGGTAATGTTTCGCCTGCAAATGGCTTAGCAGATAACGCTATTCAAAATGACACATATACGAATACCACATCCAATCCACTCCAGGTGATATATACTGTTCGAGGCAGAAGTGCCGTGGCTGACGGTGATTGTTTAGGCGATGAATCTACGATTACGGTTACGATTAACCCTGAGCCAGTCGTTAACCCGTCTTTAGATGCTACAATATGCAGCGGAGAAATATCGGATATTGTTCTGAGTACAAATGGGGTATCAGTTGCTGCGACGTCATACAATTTCACCGCTGTTAATATTATTTCTGGTGCGGCAACACCTCAAGCAGGTAATGAAGCTACTGGAGGACCGTATAACCAAGATGTAATTATAAATGATCTCTTTGAAAATGTAGGTACCATTGATGCTGTCGTCGAATATAGAGTCGTACCAGTGAGTCCTTCAGGCTGTTTAGGTGAAGAGGAAGTAATATTGCTTACCGTTCAACCTGAACCTATTTTGGATCCTTCATTGAGCCCTGCACCTGTTTGTAGTGATTTGCCATCGATGATAACCTTGGTTGAACAGGCTGGAACAGTTGCCGCCGCGAGCTTTAACATCACGGGAATAGCGGTACAAAGCGGACTGATCCCGGGAGGCTCAAATTCTACTATTCAAAACGGTGTGGCTGCCAATGCTATTTTCAACGATTCCTACACTAATACAACCAATAGCTCTCTCACAGTTACTTATACAATAGCTCCAGTGAGTGCAACAGGGTGTATTGGTGAGAATGCACAGGTAATCTTTACAATTAACCCTGCTCCGGAAGTAGCTGACCTGAATACAATAACATGTAGTGACGAAACTTCTGAAATTCAACTAACGACATCTTCAGGTAGCGCCGTTGCTACAAATTATGAAATCATTGATATTCGTCCGGCTGCAGGATTAGTTCCAAATGCAGGAAACGCTTCCATCGGATTTACAGGTAGTAATATTGATTACATTAGAAACGACATATTTACTAATCCTACAGATAATCCACTAACTGTCGAATATGACATAGCGCCAATAAGTGGGCCTGGTTGTAGGGGACCTTTACAAGTTGTTGTTTTAACGGTAGAAGCCCAACCAACGGTAATTCCAGCGCCTGATGAAGCTATTTGCAGCCAGGACCCAACATCAATAACGCTGCAATCTAACACGGTACCTACGTCAGGAAATGTAACCTTCTCGGTGACAGTATCCTCATCGGGTGCAGTAACAGGTTTTACACCTGTTAGACAAAATCTTCCTCAGGGGTTTGTTATAGACGATACACCGCGTAACCTGGATAATACAGTCAGCACACTCACCTATACCATAACACCGCAGATGTTTAGCGCTAAAAATGGAGTGGGTTGTACTTCAGGCACACCGATCGTGGTTACTGTTAATGTAGAGCCCGAGCCGAAATTAGAGTTTTCAGAGACCTTCATCAGTATTTGCGAAGGAGTTAGCCTAGATGATATCAATAATATCTTATCAACACCGACAACTCCATCAGCTGGGAATGTAGAATTTGTTTTAAATGGCGATCCTGTAGCTACTGGTGGCGTAACTGGATTTAGCTTAGGAGGTACAGTCTACAGCCCGGGAGATGAAATTACCGATACATTTGATAACCCTTCAAGTGCCAATCAAACGGTAACCTACAGGTTTACTCCACGTATAGTAGGTTCAACTTCCGGGACATGTGTAGGTGATGATGTTAATCTGGTGGTTACAGTTACTCCAAGGCCCGTGGTTATTCCGGATCCGGCTGATTTAATACCATCGATAGCCAGACCTACGATAGAGGTGTGTAGTAGCGAGCCTAGAACAATTGATTTACCGATTGATATTGCCAACGGTATCTCTTCATGGACTGTAACTGATAACCCTGACGTAGATGGTGAATTTGAAAGCCTGGGCAATTCACTATTCCTATCGTTAATCAATAATTCAGATGTGCCTCAAACCATAACTTATACAGTCACACCGTTTTCATTATTTGACAATTCATGTACCGGAGACCCTATTGAAATAGATGTGATTGTGAATCCTCTTCCTGAAGTTGATATTTTCGATGCTTCTCCCGTACGTTGTTCAGGTGACGAGGCTGGCATACCACTTCAAGGTGTAGGTAATTTCTTTACTTGGGAAGCCCAAGTTGTTTCGGGAACAGTTAATTTACCAACAGTTAGTGGAGTCGGAAGCAATGGTGATCTGATCGATCATGTACTCGATAATAATGGTATGACCCCAGCTATTGTCAGATATACGATTAGAGCTTTTTATAATAAGTTAAGCGCCGATGATCCCGGGGAACCGCAATGTGAAGGATTTGCACCTGGATTTGTTACTTTGACATTAAGTCCACCGGTAAACGCTCAAATAACTCCTGACCCTGAAGTTGGCCAGAATACAAGATTCAGATGTGCAGGTAATACCGAAGCAATTGAATTCGAATTGTTTGGAACTGCACCATTTCAATTGATCCTAGATAGAGCCGAAAATGGTGTGATAACAAGGGAGACACTCACGGACTTACCAAGTAGGCATATTATTTTGGCCACAGAATCTGTGAGTTATACAATTGTAAGAGTGGAGGATGCAAACGGCTGTGAAGAATTTCCAATAGATAACGTAGATATAATTTTTGAAGCGGCTTTAGCCGACTTTGAGGTTCTATACACTGATCCGGATAATGG
>CALBPF010000098.1 GCA_937899105.1 uncultured Flammeovirgaceae bacterium
AAGATATCTCCACTTCGTTGCCATGACTTAAAAATGAAAATCATCCCTTCGGGTAAGAAGCCAAAAATTAAGGCTGTGTTGTTTAACATTGCATAAATGAAAAGAGCCAGTAAATTGCTACTCATCATCCTATCACCGTATATCATCATTGTTCTGGGGCTCTACCTGGCTCAGCAGCGGCTGATTTTTCTACCGGGTAAATTACCAGCGGATTACGACTATTCTTTCCAGCGGTCTTTTGAAGAGTTATTCATCGAAACCGAGGATGGAGCGGTGCTGAATGCCTTGCATTTCAAAGCCGATAATGCCAAAGGTCTGGTTGTCTATTATCATGGGAATGCCGGTGATCTGTCGGGATGGGGGTATGTAGCCAACGGCTTCCCTGATTACGATGTGCTGATGCTGGACTATCGCTGCTACGGAAAAAGCACAGGCGAGATCAGTGAAGCAGCCTTGTACTCCGATGCGGAGTTATTCTATGAAGAGGCTAAAAAGCTGTTTCCCGAAAGTAGCATTATTGTTTACGGTCGTTCCTTAGGGGCTACTTTCGCTGCCTATGCGGCATCAAGGCACACCCCAGCAAAGCTGGTGTTGGAAACCCCTTTTTATAACCTGACCGATATCGTTAAAAGCCAATATTGGTTCCTGCCTGTTGACCTACTTCTGCGCTTTAAGTTCCCGACTTCAGAGTTTATTGGAGCGGTAAAATGCCCTGTCACCGTTATACACGGTACAGACGACCAGGTAGTATCTTATGAAAGTGGCCAAAAGCTTTTTAATGCTGTGAAAGCTGAGAAGGAGTTTGTCACCATTCCGGATGGTGGGCATAATAACCTGGGCCAGTTTGAGGAATATCATCAGGCCATTGAGCGAGTTTTTTAAACTCACCCCTAGCCCCTCTCTTACCAAGAGGGGGGAAGATCAAACCTTGGTTTGATTGGGGGAGAGTTGCTACCTCATTTCCTCCCTACCATCATCATGCAAAGCAAACCGCCCTTTATCCCGTGGGTGTACAACCTCACGTTCGTCCCAGGGCCAGCCACCGAACTCCGTGCGTTGATATTCGCTAAACGCCTGTTGGATCTCTTCCTGGGTATTCATCACAAAAGGGCCGTATTTCGCGACAGGCTCATTGATAGGCTTACCTTCCAGGATGAGTAGAAAACCTTCTTCAGTACCATTTTTAATCACAATGTCCTGGTCAGGAGCTAAATAAGCGAGTCTATCGACTTCAACTTCCCGATCGCCAATCCTTAACGAGTTGCCTCTATAAAAGAATATGGTGCGCTTGGCTTCTGGAAGCGTGGCTGGTAAGGTCCAGGCTGCTTGGGCTTCCATTTTTACGGTGAATACCCCCACGGCATTCCCCGGATTGGCAGCCCAGGAATCTGGGGTGGGCCGGAGCGCCTTATTCTCTCTAAATTTCCCAGCTATTACATCCACTACAGTAGTGTTACCATTATTGTCTCTGATTTCTACTATAGGAATGTCCTCATGCCAAAGCATTTTAAAGTGAGGCTCCACGAACTTGCTTACCTTAGGTAGGTTTAGCCAGATCTGGAAGATCTCCAGGGGATTACCTTGCTCTTCGTTGAGCATAGGAAACATTTCCGAATGTTGGATCCCTTTTCCGGCAGTCATCCATTGCACGTCGCCGGCCATAAAGCGGCCCGCGGCCCCAAGTGAATCGGAGTGGTCAACTGCACCCTCTTTATTAATGGTAATGGTCTCAAAACCGCGATGCGGATGATAAGGAAAGCCTGGAATATTGCTTCCATGATACATACGCCAACCGTCCTTAATCATAAAATCCTGCCCGATATTTCTGCCTCTAAGGTATTCAGGATCAACACCCATATCCTTATTGCCAGCAGGATACTTATCTCTATGATAAGCGCAGAATAAAAAGGGGTCCTGTGTTTCCCATGGAAACCCTAACGGTCTTACGGCTAATACTTGTGACATTATCCTTTGAATTCAGCCTTTACATGGGATCCATCACAATAGGGCTTGTTCTGAGATACCCTCACATCTACAAAAAGCGGTAATTTGATTTTTCACCTCATCTTTACCATCTGTATGGATCATTTGAAAGGCTCCATTTGAATATTCCTTAACTATTTCTTCAATCATTATCATAACGATTTTCTTCTTAACATGCGGATATGTGTTTAAGTTAATGAAAATTAAGGAACGTATTTGGATGAAAGCTCTTTTAACACAAGGATTTGGAGGTAGTGACCAGTTTTATGTAGGTGAGACAGAATTACCACATACTGAGAATAGTGAAGTTCTGATAAAGGTAAGAGCTGCGGGTGTAAATCGTGCAGATATCTTACAAAGAGAAGGGAAATATCCTCCTCCAAAGGGTGTATCTACCATCATAGGTTTAGAGGTGTCTGGTATTGTAGAAGAAACAGGTAGGAATTGTAATCGTATAAAAAAAGGAGACCGTGTAATGGCTTTGCTGGCAGGTGGAGGTTATGCTGAATATGTATCAGTGAGTGAGAATTTAGTGATTCCGGTCTCGGAAAATATAGATTTAACAGAGGCAGCTGGAATTCCGGAAGTGTTTATAACGGCCTTTCAGGCCCTTTTTGAGATCGGTCAGTTAAAAGATAGGGAACGGGCGCTTATCCATGCCGGAGCTAGCGGAGTGGGTACCGCGGCTATTCAATTGTGCAAAGCAATTGGTGCAAGTTGTATTGCTACGGTGCGATCAAAGGATAAAGTTGAATTCTGCGAATCCCTAGGTGCAGACGTAGTTATTAATACCAGTACAGCTAAATTTGATAAACGAGTCATGGAAGTTACTCAAAATGTGGGGGCAGATGTAATACTCGATCCGGTGGGAGCCTCGTATTTTGAAAAGAATTTATCCTGCGCAGCCTTTGATTGCAGGTGGGTACTCATAGCTGGAATGGGTGGGGTTAAGGTCCCTGAATTTAATCTGGTGAAGATGTTAACGAAAAGAATTTCACTAACAGGTTCTACTCTTCGGGCAAGACATGATGCTTATAAAACAGAACTCATTAATCAGTTTATTCCGAAGTTTCTTCCAAAGTTTAATAGCGGTGAACTGAAGCCTGTTATAGATAGAATCTTCGATATTCAACATGTTGCCGCGGCGCACGATTATATGGAAGCCAATAAGAATAGAGGTAAGATATTATTAACAGGCTTATAAAAGCCTGTTAGTTTTGACTGTATTTTGCTTTTAAGTTTTCGTAATACGTAATCGGATCTTTAGAATTAAGTAAGGTATTCCAATCTTCTTTACCTACTCCCTCAAATAGGACCTCTGATGCTTCAGTTTCCCGGACAATGAGATAGCCGGTTTTGCCGTCGCAAGAATAAAACCAAACATGCCTGGGTACTTTGTATCTGGAAACCTTTAACTCTTCGACGATTCGAAATTTTGTACTTCTTACGAGCCCAATTAAATCAGGTACTTTCTCTGTTTTGAGGCTGTCGCAGGTTGTATTATTCGGCCCTACAATAAAGTTATGCTCCACCTGGGCAAGAGCTGACGAAGCAAATAGTGTCAATACGATAAAAACTAGAAATTGAATCTTTTTAATTTTTATTTAAACATAATTAAGTTCGATTTGTTCCTTTTTTATTCAAATCCTTAATCCATTTAGAAAAATGATGTGAATTAGGTATTATGCAGAATATGAAACGGTTTCCGTTTATAATAAGAACTTCCAAAACCATTTATTATGTGACGGTTACTTACGATGGAAGTTACATTTCTGCTAATAACCATTTCCTGGACCGGTTCGATTGTCATGGCCTTATTGATGGTTCCCTAAGATTTAAAGATACCATAATAAAAGATGATTGGCCTCAGGTTGAAAGAGTACTTGACCTGTGCAAAGCTGAACCGGGCAAGACTTTTGTCATTACTGTAAGAAAACCGTTGTCTTCCGGTAATCTGGTACATACTTCATGGGAGTTTGTGGCCGATGAAACAACAAACGAAATTGTCTCTATTGGGTTTGATATTAGCTTGAGAGTGGCTTATTCTAAAAAGGTGGCCGAGTTTGACAAGAGAATTAATCAGATCGTAGATGGTATTACCGATGGGCTTTACATTCTTGATAAAGATTGGAAATTTTCATTGGTAAACCAGGCGTTTTTGAAAATGGTTGGCAAATCGCGTGAACTGTTGATAGGAAAATGTATTTGGGATATTCTTCCTGATGACAAGAACTCTAGCTACTCGAACTTCTATCGAGAAGCGGTACGTAGTGGCGAAGCACAGAAATTTGAAGATTACAGGCATAATTTAAATAGTTGGTTTTGGATTGCTGCTTACCCTACTGTTGACGGCCTATTGGTTTTCTTTAAGGACATTACCGAGCGTAAAATAGAACGTTCATTACTTATTGAGTCAAAAAACAAGTTATCCGCCGTCCTTAATAGTACTCTTGAGAGTCATATGCTTGTTTCTCCGGACTATAGAATAGTGTCTTCAATAAAACAGCTTACACCGATTCCAGCAATCTACACGGCAAGAAAATGAGGGAGGGAATGAATATTTTAGAATACGTGACCTCAGAAAATACAGATATGTTCAAAGCTGACTTTAGTGAGGCTTTATCGGGAAAGCTAGTGATGAGCGAAGTATTAATGGACGTCCAGAATGGTGGGAAAAAATGGTTTCGAATAGAGCTTTCGCCGGCGTTTAATGTTGATAATGATATAATTGGGGTAGTAATTAATTCTATAGATATTGATGAATTAAAGCGCTACGAATTAAAGCTCGAAAAATCGAATAAACAATTGAGGGCAATTGCCTTTCAGCAATCTCATGAAATGAGATCGTCCATTGCCAGAGTATTAGGATTAATGGGATTGCTAAAGGAGTCCCCGGGGGATCGTGAAATTATGTCGCATGTCGAGGAGGTCTCTAATGAGTTAGACTCCATAATACATGATATCATTGATAAAACAGAAGAAGATAGTTACTAGAACCAACCGGTTCCGTAATTCTGGAAGGGCCAGGATATACCTGCCAGAATGAGTATAAAGCCGACAAGAAAGAAGCCAAAGATCAATTTGAACTTCTTGCTATCTGCGGAAGCCTTTTTTGACTTGCTGTAACCAATGGCAATTAATACTAAAGCTAGCGCCATCAGGCTTAGATGTTCTACAAGAAAAAAACGTAATACACTATCTTTTACGGCAATTCCTGGAAAAACCACCTTTGGACTGACAAAATAAAGAATAAGGCCAATTATAAATTCTGTATGTGTGAAGATGAGTGCAAATAGACTTAGCTTTTTGTCTTTAGCGCTAAAGGTTTTGGACCCATTTATTTTACCGATTGCATTTTTTTTACCAAAAGCAGGAAGATCAAACTAACCAGCTAAGCCCTGAATGTGCGGGTCTAAGTGTTTCCATTGCTAGTAATAAAAATGAACCTAACGTCAGGCGTGTTTACATTTCTTAAAGATTAAATTTATGTTTTTAGTTTGCCTGATTTACGCTTACCTCTTGGGCCATTTCTACCGCTTTGTAAGCGTTGATTATTCCTCCGGTTACAGAAAGCTCGTTGAAATTAACTTTTTTACCATCTTTCCCGGGTTTTAATACTTCCAGATTGTCGAACTTCCGTGATGATTTCAGAATGATGCCCTTTACCTGCTTTACAGAAAGGTCTGGGAAGTATGACATTAGCAAGGCCGCTACACCGCTAGTTGCAGGAGCTGCCATACTTGTACCATCATAGGCTTTGTAATTATTATCCGGGGTAGTGGAATAAATCTGAACTCCGGGTGCAAACGCATCTACGGTTTCCTTTCCATAATTACTGAAAGAACCGACAAAGTTTTCATCATCGCCCCATGAAGAAGCGCCTATCTCTAACCAATTGCTCGCAATGGATTTCTCAGAGTATCTCTTGGTTGGGAAGTTTTTGCCCATATCAATATTTTTTGAGCTGTTCCCTGCTGCATGCACTAAAAGTACTCCCTTGCTTTCGGCATACTTTACTGCTTTATCCACGGCCTCTTTTTGTGGTGAGTATGATTTTCCAAAGCTCATATTCACTATTTGAGCGCCGTTGTCCACCGCGTAAATAATGGCATTGGCAATATCTTTATCCCTTTCATCACCATCGGGAACAGCCCTTATCACCATTATTTCAGCATTATCAGTAATTCCGTTGATACCTAAACCATTATCTCTGTTAGCAGCGATTATTCCGGCCACGTGAGTGCCATGACTTGGATCATGCCCCTTTACGTCGTTGTTGCCATATCCCTTTTCATACAGATTATCGTAATCGTCATTAACGTACTTTCTTGGGTCAAACTCGGTATTGTAAGCGTAGTTTACCTGGTTGCCAAAATACTCAACACCTTCTTTTAGCTCTTCTGCGATAGCTTTAAAATCTGCATCCGGTCCTACATTCTGGAATATCAAACCTACAATCCCACGAGCCGCTAGGATAGTGGAATCCTGAGATTCTATCTCGCGCAAGTCATCCATTGTGAGCTTATCCACATCTAAGTAAGCGTTCAAAAGGTTATGGAAACGTACTACATTCTTCTGAAGGTTGGAGTAGAAATCATACTGTTGCTGGGCTTTTAACTGTGTTGGCTCAAAATCTTTCTTCACTTTAAGCCAAAATTCATATTCATCTTTATTTTTTTTCTTGACCTTCTTCTCATCTACACCATCGTACTTCGCTCTCAGGTCTTTATATATTCTGGTAAGCTCATAGGTGTCTTGCTCCACGTTGCCATTTTTACCTCCAATAAAATTCCATCCGTAACGATCATCTACATACCCGTTCTTATCGTCGTCAATACCGTTGCCTTCTATTTCATCCGTATTTATCCAGATTTTACCCTGTAGATCTTCATGATCAATATCTACGCCCGAATCAATTACCGCTACCACTACTTTTTTTGATGGCTTATCTTTTAGAAGCGTAGCATATGTTTTATTTGCGCTTATTCCTTGCATTTTATCCTGAATTGGATCCATTACCAACCATTCCAATGCAGGCATATCACTGCTGTCAGCCATCATTAACTGGCCATTCACACTTGATTCTACTACCAGAAGTAGAACTAATACCCATCCACTTATTAATCTCTTGCTCATATATTCATATTTTACATCAACTTAGGCATTAATTGTGCCGACAATTTATTAAGTAAAAAGTGAAGATAAACCAAATCAGTTCCAGCTCATTATGCTATTTATACAATCGGTTAAATACTTTTTAGAAGGGCGTGCCATAGTTCAAAATTTACTTTTTTAACAAAAATCTTACAACTGTTATCTAGTGTGTGGTTGTGATTAAAATCAAAACTGTAATGAATTTAACTTTATTATCTAATTAAACAGGGAGGTGGGATGATGTATTATTTGTGTTTAATTTCGGTAGCAGTTTTCTTTGGATTGTTTTATTATTTGGCGTTTCGTTCTATTCGGGAGCTGCCATCTCGAAAAAATCTGACTTAGGTTCTAAAAAGTCAGTCTTAGGTTTTCCTTGGTTTTAAAAGTGGTCTATCTTTAGAGAGTAATAAACTGTTTCATGGTATTAGAAGAAACAACTCTCAAAGAACGTTTTAAAGAAATCCGTAGCAAGTCCTTGGCCATTTGTGAGCCTCTATCTTTAGAAGATCATGTGGTACAACCTGTTGTGGATGTCAGCCCTCCCAAATGGCATTTAGGTCATACTACTTGGTTTTTTGAAACTTTTATACTGGCTCCACATGATCCGGGCTACAAGAACTTTGATAATAATTACGGGTACCTCTTTAATAGTTATTATGAAACTGTGGGCGCAAGAGTCATCCGCACGGATCGCGGAAATATGACCCGACCCTCGGTAGATAAGATTATAGATTACCGGCGCTATGTTGATAAGGCGCTTGAAGATTTTCTGGAAGGTGAATTAGGTAATAGACTGACAGCCCTAATTGAGCTGGGTTTACAGCATGAACAACAGCATCAGGAACTTCTATATTATGATATCAAATACATTTTAGGTAACAATCCACTTTTTCCTGAATACCTTCCTTTGAACGCCAAAAATGGAACTAAAGACACGCGTGAGGTGGGGCATCTTGAAATAGATGAGGGGTTATATACTATCGGATTTGATAAAACCGGATTTCATTTTGACAACGAGTTGGGTGTACACAAAACTTACCTACATGGATGTGTGGTTGAAGACAGATTAGTTACTAACGGTGAGTATCTTGAATTTGTATTAGACGGTGGCTATCAAGATTTTAGGCATTGGCTATCAGAGGGCTGGGATTGGGTAAAAACAAATAATATAAAAGCCCCCTTTCACTGGCACCTTCAGGATAATGAATGGCAGGTATACTCTTTGCGAGGAGGACTATGCCCTATTGAACTTTCAGAGCCCGTTGCACATGTAAGCTTTTTTGAAGCGGACGCCTTTGCTAAATGGAAAGATAAGAGATTACTCACTGAATTTGAATGGGAAGTAGCATGTAAGCAATATGGAAGGATCTCAGAAAATTCTAATTTTTCTGACTTAGCCAGTTTTTCACCTGAAACCGCACAATCCGACAATAATCAACTTTTTGGTGATGTCTGGGAATGGACGTCCGGCGCCTATCGGCCTTATCCATTCTACAAAGCTCCGGAAGGAGCCGTGGGTGAATACAATGGCAAGTTTATGATCAACCAAATGGTGTTACGAGGAGGTTCGTGTGCCACCTCTAAATCTCACATTAGAAGTACCTACAGGAATTTTTTTCACCCCCATCTACGTTGGATGTTTTCAGGCATTCGATTGGCCTCAGACTTATAAAAGACACTTAAATTAATGAATCAGCAATTCGCTAAGGACGTTTTAAACGGCCTCAACGCAGACCCTAAAACGTTACCTTCCAAATATTTTTATGATAAAAAAGGGGACTCTTTATTTCAGGAAATCATGGCTCTGGAAGAGTACTACCTAACGCGTTCAGAATATGAAGTGTTTAAGACTAACAAAGGTGCGCTTACAAAAACCTTTTTAAGCGATGTTGAAAAGTTCAGACTAATTGAGTTTGGCGCTGGGGATGGTTACAAAACGAAGGTTTTACTTAACCACTTTTTACAAGAAAATGTCGAATTTGAATATTTACCCATTGACATCTCAGGAAACGTCCTTAATCAGTTAGAATCAGACCTTAAGCGGGAGCTGCCAGATCTAAAAGTAAGACCAATACAAGATGATTACTTTCACGCTCTCGAAAAGATAGAAAATGGCAGTACACGCAGTGTCGTACTATTTCTGGGGTCCAACATTGGAAACTTTAGACATAATAAAGCCATAGAATTCCTTACTGAGTTACATGCCAGGCTAAAACCTAATGACTTGTTGCTAATAGGTTTCGACTTGAAAAAAGATCCCAAAACCATACTTAATGCATACAATGATGATAAGGGTGTTACCAGAGCTTTCAATATTAATCTTTTGCACAGGATCAATAATGAATTAGACGCTAATTTTGATACCTCCAAGTTTGTCCATTACCCTGTTTATAATCCACTTACAGGGACAACAAAGAGCTTTTTAGTGAGTACTACTGCTCAAACAGTGGAAATTATGGACGCCGCTATAAACTTTGATGCATGGGAGGCCATTCATACCGAGGTTTCACAAAAATATAGTTTGAAAGATATCAAGAGACTTGCTGAAGAATCCCAATTTTCCGTAGTTCGGAATTTCTTTGATACCCGAAATTATTTCGTTGATTCGGTTTGGCAAAAGTCGTAGTTATCTCCTACCGTTGATGTTGGTAAACATCGAAAAGCTTGTTAGCTTTGGCTGTTTTACTACAGACAATGGATGCGCACGTGGCGGAATTGGTAGACGCGCCAGCTTGAGGGGCTGGTGACCGCAAGGTCGTGGAGGTTCGACTCCTCTCGTGCGCACAAAGGCAATATGACCTACCAGCTAGTAATACTCAGGTCGTTTCTATTCTCTATTTGTACGCATGTACCTTTTTAATGTGAAGTCGGAGTCGGTTACTTCCCTTTAGCGTTAATTCAGTCTTATATTTAACTGGTTTATAGAACTATACGCTTTGTAGTTTAAATTAAACTTTATACCTTCAAGCGCTTTTGTCTGTTTTTGGCTGGTTTATTTTCAGTGTACTCAAGCATGGCTTCGTTAGTAAAGACATTTTTTGTC
>CALBPF010000099.1 GCA_937899105.1 uncultured Flammeovirgaceae bacterium
CCTTCTATGTAAGTATCGAAGGTATAATTTCGGTTAAGTTGGCTTTGTTGATATAGGCTATCGACCGTCTTAAGTTGAAAGGGAGAAACATATTCGTCTTTTCCCGTACCGTATCCGTTGGCATTACCTTTATTCGGGAGATTAACATAAAGCGGTTTTGATTGACTGTCTCCTCTATCTACAATAACTGAATACTCTAACCTCGCCTGATTTCCCATTACTGTGGTAATAGCCATCTTCAGAATATGCACATAATGTTCCTCCAGCCATTCATAGAAAAACTGGCTGGGGACCTGTATGGTTAGTACATTCTCATCACACTTGATTGGAATAATTGGCTTAAACCAGGTATTGAAGCTTTGCTCCGCCACCTTCTCACTTATTACCCGCAGGCAGTCATTCCAAATTGATTCGCAATTCTCGTGCATTAACTAATTGATCAACTCTTTTACGGTTGTTTTTTTCAGACACTCTGAAGAAAAAAGGGAAACAAAGTTGGAAAAAAAAACACGAACATGAAAGGAAGGATTCTTATGAATTGGATATAATTTTCACACCTTCCCTGATATGAATATGAAATCTTTGAAATATATAATCCTACTTTTTATACCCCTTCAATCGAATAGAAAAATGTGCTTAAAGAAGTAACTTTACTAAAAGATCAATAGCATAAATGACCCATAAAAAAGAATCTCTTTTTAATGATTTTAAAAAAGTTACGAAGTCAGAATGGCTAGAAAAAGCAACCGCAGATCTAAAGGGGGAAAGTCCCGTTGAAAAATATAGCTGGAATCTGGAGCCTGGTTTAAAAGTTGAACCCTATTATGATGAATCAGACATCAATGGCATTCAGATATCGCCTTTTAAATATAATTATTTAGGTGAAAGCAGATTTTCATCCGAAGCTGGCAGTAAAGCATGGGTTAACCTACAGGAAATTGATGTTAAATCAGCATCAGAAGCGAATAAAGAGGCTGTTGACGCCCTTAACAGTGGTGCCGATGGAATTCATTTCCATCTGACCAAAGCTATTGATCCGGAAGAACTATTGTCGGGAATAAGGCCTGAATACTGTTATTTATCTTTTGGATTTGGAGTAGATAAATATGATCATGTAGCGGCGCTATCAGATTATTTTTTAGAGCATAAGAAAGCATTCGGAGCTGCTTTACCGGAAGGGATATCCGTATATAGCCAATTAGAACTGTTTGAAAGACTTCAAGACGCAACACCGCATTGTCTTAGTATTTCATCAAGTGATGAGCCAAACTACACGGATCAAATCAGCAACCAACTCAATCAAATACATGAGATAGTTAAATCAGCTATCTCCAAAAGCTATTCACTTACAAAATGTTTTAAGGCGCTTCATATTTCCACAAATATTGGCACCGACTATTTTGGAGAAATAGCTAAGTTGAGAGCGCTCAGAATTCTGGTATATCGGCTGGCCCAACATTATCAGGTAGAAAACTTTAGTCCTGAAGATGTAACCATTAGAGGAATCTCTTCCCCATGGGTAAATCCAAGTTACGAACCTTATGGCAATATGCTTAAGGGGAGTACAGCCGCGATGTCAGCTATTCTTGGTGGATGCAATGAAGTTATTATCCGGCCTAACAACGATGAAGAAGCTTTTTCGAAGCGAATAGCTCGAAATGTTTCAAATATATTGAAAGAAGAGGCCCATTTCGATAAATCCCTTGATCCGGTAGCCGGATCATATTATCTGGAAAAATTAACTGACTCCTTAATGGCTAAGAGCTGGACCAAACTTCAGATGGAAAATGAGCAGTTAAGTGATCTGTCACAATACAGCTCCATGCGGAAATCATCTGAAATTAACCCACAAGAATGGATGTCAGCCGAGGGTATTCCTATTCCTTCTTTTGCCGATAAAACACAGCATGAACACCTTGGTTTTTCTGCTGGAATAGCTCCCTATTTGCGTGGCCCCTACTCTACCATGTACTCTGGCCGACCATGGACGATTCGACAGTATGCCGGTTTCTCTACTGCTGAGGAATCAAATGCGTTTTATCGTAGAAATCTTGCCGCCGGACAAAAAGGACTTTCAGTAGCATTCGATCTGGCCACTCACCGTGGCTACGATTCGGACCATCCAAGAGTAATGGGTGATGTGGGCAAAGCCGGTGTTGCCATCGACTCTGTCCTGGATATGAAGATCTTATTTGACCAAATCCCACTGGATCAAATGTCAGTGTCAATGACCATGAATGGAGCGGTTATTCCAATTATGGCATTCTACATTGTAGCTGCGGAGGAGCAAGGTGTTGATAAGTCTAAACTTAGCGGTACCATTCAAAACGATATCCTGAAAGAATTCATGGTGCGGAATACCTATATCTATCCACCCGCTCCATCTATGAAGATCATCGGCGACATATTTGAATATACAGCACAGCATATGCCTAAGTTTAACTCTATAAGTATAAGCGGCTATCATATGCACGAGGCGGGAGCTACAGCAGATATCGAATTGGCCTATACCTTGGCCGACGGGTTAGAGTATTTAAGAGCAGGCCTCTCTGCCGGACTTGATATTGATGCTTTTGCTCCCCGACTTTCCTTTTTCTGGGCTATTGGTATGAACCATTTTATGGAAATAGCCAAGATGCGAGCGGGAAGATTGTTATGGGCAAAACTTGTTCAAAAGTTCAACCCCAAAAATCCAAAATCTTTGGCCTTAAGGACTCATTGTCAGACATCTGGCTGGAGCCTTACAGAGCAAGATCCTTTTAACAATGTAACAAGAACTTGCGTAGAAGCCTTGGCGGCGGCCCTTGGGCACACGCAATCTTTGCACACCAATGCACTTGATGAAGCCATTGCATTGCCTACTGATTTCTCTGCTCGTATAGCCAGAAACACACAAATATATCTTCAAAAGGAAACTAATATTACTAAGGTAGTAGACCCATGGGCAGGTTCTTATTATGTGGAATATCTGACCAACGAGCTAGTGCATAAGGCTTGGGCGCACATTCAGGAAATACAAGAGCTAGGTGGAATGGCAAAAGCAATAGAAAGCGGTCTCCCTAAAATGAAAATTGAAGAGGCGTCAGCAAGAAAACAAGCTCGAATAGATTCGGAAAAAGATATAATAGTAGGGATAAACAGATACCAAACAAAAGATAAAACCGAAGTAGAAATATTAGAGGTGGATAATGCCAAAGTTAGAGACGGTCAGATCCAAAGGCTAAATGAAATGAAGGCGGCAAGGGATACAGGACTTGTAAATGAAGCCCTGACGAAACTGGAAAACGCTGCCCAAACCGGTGACGAGAACCTGCTTGAGTTGGCAGTAGATGCGGCACGAAATCGAGCATCGCTGGGTGAAATATCAGTGGCTATGGAAAAAGCCTATGGAAGATATAAAGCTACCATTAGATCTATATCGGGCGTTTACGCAAGTGAATTAAAAATGGACGGTAATTTCAATAAAACCAAAGCCTTATCGGATAAGTTTGCGCAACTGGAAGGCCGGAGGCCAAGGATAATGATTGCAAAAATGGGTCAAGACGGACATGACCGTGGAGCAAAAGTAATAGCGACAAGCTTTGCCGACCTGGGTTTTGATGTAGATATCGGTCCACTTTTTCAAACTCCTGAAGAGGTGGCTAGGCAAGCTACAGAAAATGACGTTCATGTTATAGGCGCATCAAGCTTAGCCGCCGGACACAAAACACTCGTACCACAACTAATTTCGGAATTAGAAAAGCTGGGTCGAGAGGATATTATGGTCATTGCCGGGGGCGTTATACCCCAGCAGGATTATGATTTTCTATATAAAGCTGGCGTTGCTGGTGTTTTTGGCCCCGGAACCGTTATCTCCGAAGCTGCCATGGACATTCTGAATAAATTAATCAAAGGTTAACTATTTAAACCACAATAATTTAACTTTAGATTACAGATTTTCAGTTCAATTATCAATTTCCCGTTATGAAGTTCTATTACGTGTTCTTTAGGGTTACTTTTATTACTACCTTAATTTTTGCCGGTAATTTGGTTTTGGCCCAAGAGGGTGGCAAGTATAGCAAAGCGCTGACCAAAGCAGACGCCCAATATGAAGAAGGCAATTACATAAAAGCCAACAAAACGCTAAATAAATTTAAGAATAAGGTAGTAAAGAAGTATGGCGCCAAAAACGAGTATTTGCCGCTCTATTATATTAGAAGATCTAAGTTTAATCTAGCGGAAGGTTTGCTTTTGGACTTTGAAAATTCAATTCAACAGTCGATTAGCGCAAGTACCGCAATCTATGGCGAAGCATCTGACAAACATGCCGTTACCTTGTTAAAGGTGGGTGAGATACTAGCCCTTTATGGCGATTTTGTAAGGTCGGAAGAATACATTCGTTCCGCGCAGGAAACATTAAAGTCCGCAGAAAAACTTAACGACAACCTTAAAGCCAAGATAGATATTACATTAGCCAGAGTGCTTACAGGCCGTGGATTCTATAATGAAGCGCTCAAGTTTCTGGACGATAATTTAGATTACTTCAGAAAGCGTGCTGTTACTAAAGAATCTTTTCTTGATGATAAGGGAAGGCTTCAAAGCCGAAAGTTACCCGAGGAAGAAGTCAAAGAACGGCTAAGCGAGTATGCCACGTTACTCACGCTTAGAGCCAATATATTTAGAAAGCGTGGGAGCTACAATGATGCCAATAGCGCCTTTGGTACTGCGAAAAGGTGGATAGCTAAAAATTTAGGAACCAGCAGTTTGACCTATGTCAATAACCAATTAGACTTTGGACAATTCCTACTTGAAAATGGTCTTCGTGATTTTAGCAGCTCTGATGTTAAAGACGAGCGATTCGATAAGACTCTCAATAATCTAAAGAAAAATCATGAAGAATCGCATTACCTGGCCTTTGAACTTTATGAACTGCTGCTAAAGCAGTATCTAGCCAGCGATAGTAAGGCGAAATACCGAAACCTTAAAGTGGAATATGAAAAAGCGATTAAGAGAAACTTTAAATCAAATAGCCTACATAGGATTAACCTTGAAACTATTGAATTCGACTCCAAATTAGATCGCCAAAAAACAAATAATTTAGCAAGACAGGCATTAACTCAAGCCAATAGCACCGCATTGCCCAAGAACCATAAAAAAAGAATCCAAATCATAGATGTCCTTTACAGGTTAGCTTTACAGAACAAAGATTATTATGCCGCATTAGTAAATCTTGAAGATATCATGGAAATCAAAAAGGAACTGTATGGTGAAGATTCTCCTGAATATCACTTAGCTCGGGTGGAATTGGCTAACTATTATGTAGATTATACTGATAAAATTCAAGAGGCTGAGGCAATTTATAAAGAAAGCTATTATGAAGTAGTGGAAGCCCAAATTGATACATGGCATAAAGATTATGTAAATATTCAAAATCACTTGGGTAAATTCTATGAAAGTACTGATGATTATGCCAAGGCTATTGCAGCGGTGGATAAAGCAAGCGACGGTGCGGCGCAAAAATTCTCACCTGACGACCCTGCTTATGCGGAAGCGCTAAATACCCAAGCACAGCTTTACATTAATTTGGCAGATTATGATAAGGCAGAAGAAAGCTTATCCAAGTCATTAGAAATCTTCGACAATTACCGAAGAGATCAAAATTGGATCGTAGAATATGTAAATGCTCAGGCTACTCAAGCTGAACTGAAAGTGATACAAGGGCTGTTTGATGAAGCCGAGGATATCATAAAAAAATCGAGGAAAACACTTAAGAAGGCTGACAATATAGCCAACTACAATGATTTAGCCTCAAGCCAAGGCCTGGTAAGAGTTTATATTCCTTTGGGTCAGTTTCTGGCAGCTAACGAACTGATTTCCAGTATCATTTCAGATTATCAGCAACGTTATGGCGCAAACTCAAGAAGACTAATAGTTCCTTTAGTTTATCAGGGTCAGCTTGAACTACTGGAAGGTGAATACACTCTCGCCGAACGTACAGCAAGGAGAGCCAGTCAAATAGCCGTCTCTATATACGGCGAAAATTCGTCAAAAGTGGCGCCAACGCTGGAATTGCTTGCCGAAGTATATACCAATATTGGCGACTACCAGAAGGCACAAACAAACGCGGAGAAGGCGGTTAAAATTCAGGAAGCACAATTTGGGAGAAATCATGTAGATGTAGCGCGATCTCTGGAACAATTAGCTTTGATCCGTTTCTATAAGGGTGATAATCTCCAGGAAGTTGAAACTATTATGGACGAGGCTAAAACAATTATCGCTGATAAGCTTGGAAACAGAAACCCTACTTATGCTGATATTAGTACGGACCTTGCTAAGGTTTACATATCCGAGAAGCGATATGATGACGCATTTAACGCCCTTACCCTCGCTGAGAGTATTTGGCTATCAAGGGCAGGTAAAAGAAACAATGTCAATACAGCGGCTATTTACTCATTAATCGGTGACATTTATTATCTGCAACGCGACTATGACAAGGCCGAAGAACAGTATGAAAAGTCAAAGAAAATTTATCAGAATAAGTTCAGTAAAACACATCCTGAGTATGTAAAAGTACTGTCTAAATTGAGCAAGGTGTACTACATGGAAGGTGATACCAAAGGCTCGAGAAAATACATTGAAGAGGCATTAGCAAATCATATTAACTTTATCCAAAAGTTCTTCCCTGCTCTTAGTGAAAGAGAAAAAGCAAAATTTTGGAATACAATTCAACCGGACTTCGAGTTCTACAGCACTCTAGCCTTCAATATCAAAGACGAAGATAAACGGACTGTAGGAGATGTTTACAATAACGCTTTACTTACCAAAGCTATATTACTTAGTTCGTCCATTAAAATTAGGGAGCGAATAGCCAATAGCAATGATGAAGAGCTCAAGAACATGTACAACGATTGGCTATTGAAAAAAGAAGAACTTACTAATGTATTGTCGATGAGTTTATCAGATCTGCAAGAAAACGAAATAGATCCTGTTCTACTTACTCATGAGGTAGAGCAGATTGAAAAGCAGCTAAGTGAGAAATCCACAATCTTTTCAGAAAGTGTAGAAAATAATAAAATCAAATGGAACCAGGTGCAATCTCAACTTGGTCCTAACGAAGTAGCTGTTGAAATGGTAAGGTACAGATATTTTGATCATGTGTTTACCGATTCCGTCGTTTATGCAGCCATGTATTTGAAAAATAAAAAAGAACAGGCTAATCCCGAAGTTGTATTGCTAGGCAATGGACAAGAGCTGGAAGGTAAGCTTTTCAAGTTTTATAGAAACAGCATTATTTACAAAGTTCCTGATCGTAACAGCTTCGCCGCGTATTGGAAACCACTTAGAGATGTATTAGGTCCTTACTCTACCATTTACTTATCCGCAGATGGAGTTTATAATCAAATCAATCTTGAGGCTATTCCTACAGATGATGGGAAATACGTAATTGATAATTCCAATATAGTTCTGGTAAGTAATACTAAAGATATCTGGACAAGCAAAACCAGAACCAGGCAGGTTCAAACTGAAAAGAGGGCTTCCATGTTTGGCAATCCTGATTTCTACCTGACAGCTAGCGCGGGATCTATCAATGCGCTACCCGGTACTGAAGTAGAAGTAAATGAATTACGTAATTTACTCAGGACCGAGGGCTGGACTACTTCTTCTTTTACCGAAGAATCTGCCAGCGAAGATCAAATTAAAAAATTGGATAATCCTAAAGTGTTTCATATCGCAACCCATGGTTTCTTTACACCTGCCGAAGAAATAAAAGAAGCCGACAGGCTAATACAAAGTGAAAGCAGCGCCGCTAAAAATCCACTTCTCAGAACGGGGCTGTTACTTACGGGCGCAGGTGACTTGTTAAACGAAACGAAGTACAACTATAATTCAAAGAGCGGTATTTTAACCGCCTATGAAGCAATGAATTTAAATTTAGATCGGACCGAACTTGTAGTGCTGAGCGCATGTGAAACAGGGCTTGGAGAATTAGCTGTAGGAGAAGGCGTTTATGGGCTACAGCGTGCTTTTCTGGTTGCCGGAGCCAGGGTGCTGATTATGAGTATGTTCAAAGTAGACGATGAAGCTACCCAAAAATTGATGACTAAATTCTACCGCAAGTGGCAGGAAACCGGTCAAATGCGTGAGTCATTTGTAGCCGCCAAAAAAGAATTGCGCAACGAGTATCAAGACCCTATTTATTGGGGGGCTTTTATTATGATTGGTTTGGAATAGCCCGTAGTACTCTTTCATAATGACAAATAAATCCTGGCGGGAAAAACTCTTTATTATCATCTTCGAAGCTGACACACCTGCCGGTAAATGGTTTGACGTTTCCTTACTTATTGCAATTTTACTTAGTGTAATTGCCGTAATGCTTGAAAGTGTGGAAAACATAAAGGTCAAGCACGGATTTGGGCTTTACATAGCCGAATGGATGTTTACAATCTTCTTTACTTTGGAATATATTTTACGCATAATTATTGTAGAAAAGCCCTGGCGCTATATTCGTAGTTTTTTTGGGATAGTAGATTTACTTTCTATCATACCTACTTACCTAGGCCTTTTTCTGGTAGGGGCGCATTCACTCTTAATCATTCGAAGTATTCGGCTGTTGCGGGTATTCAGAGTTTTAAAAATGGTGCGCTTTTTAGGTGAAGCATCCCAGCTTACTTCAGCCTTAAAAGCCAGTCGAGCCAAAATCATTGTATTTATTGGTGGAGTATTTTCTTTGACGGTAATTCTTGGTACGCTCATGTACATGATTGAAGGTGGAGATAATGGCTTTACCAGTATTCCAAAGAGTATCTACTGGGCAGTTGTGACGTTAACCACAGTAGGTTATGGCGACATTGCTCCGCAAACAGCATTGGGTCAGGGTTTTGCAACATTCATCATGATCTTGGGGTATGGAATCATCGCGGTTCCTACCGGTATTGTTACAGCAGAGATGACACAGCATAAGATACAGCTGGACAATGGCCGAAAATGTGATTCTTGCCATAGAACAGGACATGATATTCAGGCTAATTACTGCAAGTACTGTGGTGAACCATTAATCTAAACCGCTACTTAGCTAAGTAGCAGAGTGGTGATTTATAAATCTGATTAAATTTTCGCCAATGGCTTGTGAATTTTTCCAGTACTCACGGCTAAATACCCCAGTGAAATTCCAATTCTTCTTGCTTAAAATAAAGGGGGTATAGACGTGGATATCTTTAATAGATGGGCTCTGAAAATAGAGATCGTCATCGGTAAGTATTAGGCCAACGTATCTCTTATCAGCTTTTACGGTGATATCGGCAAAAGGAAGCTCTTCATGCACTGTGAATTCCGGCAACCCTTTTTGTGCCCATTCAAGGAGTTGAGTTTTCAAAAACCATTGTAAATGATGTTTAGAGCCCGTGAGAGGTAAAGTTGTGAATCTACCTTCCGCCGTATTCCAGGCAAATTCTAAATATTTTTTAAAAAGTCTTGGCCCCGCATTTTTTGATTCTTCCACATCGAGCTCCTGGGGCTTTATGCTACTTACAATAATGATCTTTTCTCTCGCCCTAGTAATGGCCACATTCAATCTGTTTTCTCCATGGATCTGATTTAAACTGCCGAATTGCATCATCATTCTGCCATCCCGATCAGGAGCATAACCAACTGAAAATATGATCACATCACGCTCGTCCCCCTGTACATTTTCAATGTTTTTGACGAAAAGCGAATCTGGCAGCATTACGCCAGTTTTAGTACTCTCTTCCTCAAGCAAATCCAAAATCAACTGCTGTTGACGCGCATTAAAGGTTACTATACCAACGGATTGTTTCTTGTTACTTTGAATTCTGTCGTAAACCAATTTCATAATATGAAGAGCCTCGGCTTCATTGACATTGTTCTCCCATACTCCATTAAGCTTGACATACTCTATAGCTGATTCTGCCCAGTTTACAACGTTATAGTTAGGAAGCATCTTTAAATTCCCATCATAGAAATGAGTATTAGAGAATTGGATAAGGTCCAGCGACTGGCTTCTATAATGACCTTTCAACTGAATAGGCATCAAATGCTGCTCAGCAAGCTCAAGCAGAGATTCTACTTCAAGCTCTGGAGAATCCTCTTCAGATTCGTTTTCATATCGTACGCGATACAGGTCGTTAGGACGTAGCTGTTTATTATCACCGGTAATCAACAATTGGTTTCCTCTGTACATAGCTGGAATGCCACGTTCCACAAAACATTGAGACGCTTCGTCAAAAATTACCAAATCAAAGATCTTCTTCATTGGGAAAATGGCAGATACAGATTCCGGGGATGCCATCCAGCATGGCATTAAGTCATATATCTCTTCATCAAACTCAGAAATCAATTTTCTTAGTGGCCAGATGCGCTTTTTTTTCGTAACCTGATGATGCAGATCGCGATAGGTAACTCGGTTGTTTAAACGGTTAAATTCGAGATTTTGATAAGTGCGTTCACGCGCTCTTAGGATCAACATCTCATTACTTACTTGTAACTTATCCCGTACACAACTTTGTAATTCTGCCACATCGGTCAAAAACTTTGATGAGGAAACCGATCTTAAAATTGGATACTTAGCTTCTATATGCTCAATCCAGGCCAATCTGATACTATTTTGAAAAAGTTGTTGAACACCTTCAGGTGTGGCATCATCTCCAAGTTCTGTCATTATTCGCTCTAACGCGTGTAACTCATGTGGTTCCATTTGGTCACGGAGTTTGTCAAACTCACATAAAGAATCAAAGTCGTTGCGAAGGCTAGACTTCAGGCCATCTAAATTTTCCTGACTTTCAAGCACCCGCGCTATTTGGGATTCTCTCAAATAAGTAAGCCACTTTATTTTCCGATCCGGAATGTCCTTAATTAGCTGATAGATCCTCTCCAGCTTATCTTGGAACTCGATAAACGATAGTTTCTGAACATTGAAAAATTCTTTGAAATTTCGGAGCGAACTAAAAATAAGCTTAGCCTTGACCGTTAGCTTTAGAACATAAAACCAATTCTGAAAATGTACTTTTTCGTATTGTTTCGGGATCTCACTAAGCCATGCCTGCTCTCTGAGTTTTGAAATATTATGTTCCAGGTTTAATCGATTATCAATTTTTTCGACCATCGTATTAAAACCTTCCTTATTCCTTTTAAGGTTATTGGCAGCTAATACCCGCTTAATAAAGTATTTGTCCTTTGAAAATAAACGCCATTGAATGAACTTAAAAATGCTACGCCTTGCATCCATGTTTCTCTGCAGCGTTTCTTGAAAAACGCCTAGCTTTTCAGACGGTAATGAAAGTTCAGGGCCTACGCCTTTGTAACACTCCATTAAAACACGCTCGGTGTTTGAAAGCCATAAAACGCTGGTATCATCATCAGGGTGGCCAACCATATGCTGAAAGAGACGATATGCCTGTTCATTTTTCAGAATACCCAGCATTTCTATTATGAAATTTCGCCTGGTCAAGAAATATTCACAGTCTCCTATCGAGAGCCTGGATCCTATTTCGGACTCCAACATGTCTCCGATTTCTTTCTGGTAAGTAGGAATGTCCTCCAGTACTTCTACAATGGCCCTCTCATCACTTGCACTAAAATTTGTGAATGACCTTCTTTCTTTCCATGGATAATTTGGCTTACGCTGGACTACGGCATAAGAAGCATAGGATCTTAACTTGCGGTTAAAAGCTTCTATGTCTTCAAAATGAAATTGTGAATGTTCTTGCTTCAGGCTTACCGTAGCCGCCTCCGGGTCTGAAGTCAGGTACAGCTCTTTGGCAGAAATACCACATTCAGATTCGTCAAACAGCGCAAACTTAAATTCTTCAAGCTCCGTAGTCAGCTGATCAATGCGCCTGCTGGTCTGAAGGAACTTTCGCTCCAGTTGAATGCTATCTAACCCATTATTAGTCATCTGATACTCTTCTATCCTTGCGACCTGCCGGGCAATTTTGCTGTATATATCCGAACGATCATTTCTAAAATCATGGACCAGACTTACAAAATCATTGAGATCTACCTCCTTTAGTCTTTCATAAACTACGTCTAGCGCAGCTCTTTTTTGGCAAACCACTAAAACCTTTTTACCGAGAGCCACACTGTCTGCAATAAGATTACATATGAGCTGCGATTTGCCGGTGCCGGGAGGACCTTGAACAACCACAGAATTACCCTTCTTAATAGCTTTAATTGCATTTTCCTGATGGGCGTCCATTTTAAATGGAGTAATCATTTTCTCCTCTTCTACGCTATCCAGAAAAGAGAATCTTCTTAGTCCTTGTATCTCTTCTTTATCTTTTACCACACGCTCGGCAAAAAACTCCTCTAAATCGTTGAACTCAGCGCTTTCTATTAGTTTGGTATAATCCGGCACCAATTGTGAGCCTGACTGTGGAAAAATTCCCAGAACAGCTTCCGGAAACATTTTCAGTTCGCCATCGGAATGTTCCCTTTCAAATTCATCCTTTTTGTAATCCTTAAATGCCGAAATACTATCTTGAAAGTTTTCCTGATTAAAATTGATCTCTACCGGACTTTCTTTGAGAAGCTGATATAAGCTGGTTCTGAAAACGGTCATTTCATCATCAAAATCCTCAAAACCCCGGTCAAGAAAATCATCATCAAGTGAGACACCATTATAATGCGCATAGGCCAGAAAAAAAGCCTTATTAAACGTTACGCCTTCATGCTTGCGCGGGGTCATTACCCATTTTTCCTTGTTAATATCGATAGTAATAGGAAAGAAAAGTAAAGGGCATCTTATTGGAGTACCATCACTTAGTTTACCTTTTACAAAAGGCCAACCAACATATAGGTCTTTCGAACCTCGCTCTTCCTGAAGAAACTTGTCTATCCGCTGTAGTCTCTTCAACCGTCTGCTGACCAGGTTGGTGTCCTCATGGCGACTATCCAGGTAGTCGCATAATACTGTAGACCTCATGGCCACAAGTTGCTCGACGATACCAAAGGTACCCTCATCATGAATGAAATTCAGATCATATAAATCAAGAAACTGATCTGAGGTTAGCCGGCGAAGTAATAGAGACCTGTTATTCCCCGAAAGGTTTGCCAGTCTCTTTAGATATGATTTAAGTACTTCGCGCATTAAACATTTAATAACTCTGCAATATGAAGAATTAGAAACTAATGTAAGGTGTGATCTTGATCAAAGTTAACGAGTCTAAGAGCCTAATATTACTCAGGTCAACAGCGCTGGAATAATCTCCATGTTGAAATCTATAGTTGTTTATTGCGCGTGCAAGAGGTCTCCTTATATATGGATGTCTGCTCAAACTATCCAGGATAGCCGTATTTATGTTTATCTTCTTTGGCTGAAATTCGGGCGAAATGAATGCCATGGAATCCAATTGCAATAGTACGCTGTCCTTTAACCCGTAAACCTCCGATAGCTGATCTAAGGTCACAAAACCGCCTAAAATATTTCTGTACTTAACAATACGTTTGGACAATACCGTGCCTATTCCCTTCAATTGCTTCAATTGTAATGTATCAGCGGCATTAATATCAAACTTAGCAATACTCTTTGGTTCATATTTTGGCAAAGGCTCAAATTGGTGTGTTCTTTTCCTTTTACCGGGGTAGTCTTGATACTTAAACTTCTTGTAAAATTGAGGTTGAACATCAATAGAATCAATTTGGGCATTCTTTTCGATGGAAATAAGCAAACTATCAAGAAGAGATTCATCCAAGGTTAACGGTCGTTGGCTTGACCCGGCGCCATACCAAAAAACAGTGACTGTTATGATTAGCATCAATAACATCAGGATTACGAATCCATTGGACTCAGATCTTGAAATATTAAAATATAACCCTAACCATTTTGTTAGCCTTTTCATTTTTTAATTAGATGCTAATCATGCCATCAGTAG
>CALBPF010000100.1 GCA_937899105.1 uncultured Flammeovirgaceae bacterium
ACTTTTTTTATGTTTTTCTTTTATATTTTGTCCTGTTTCCTATTCTTGGTCCTTTGACTTTAAGTACATTCAATGGTTTAATTCCATTTTTAATAAATCTTCAATTTTTTTCACCGCGTGATGATAGCTGGCTTTTAAAGCTCCCACGCTGGTATTGGTTATTTCCGATATTTCTTCGTATTTCATTTCATCGTAATACTTCATATTAAAAACCAACCGCTGTTTAGCTGGTAATTTCAATAATGCTTTTTGTAACTTCATTTGTATCTGGTCGCCATCCAGGTCGCTTGAAGTGTCGAGCTTATTGTTTAATTCTGCTTCCACATCGCCTATTGGTAGAAAGAATCGCCTCTTTTTCTTATTTAAGAATGTCAGGCATTCATTGGTAGCAATGCGATAGATCCAGGTAAAAAGCTGGGCATCTTCCCGAAATTTACCTATGGCTTTGTATACCTTAACGAAAACATCCTGAACAATATCATCAGCATCATCATGATCAATAACCATCTTTCTGATATGCCAATAAATGCGTTCCTGGTATTTTCTAACTAGCTGATTAAACGCAAAATTGCGGGTTTCCTCGTTTCTTAATTTCTCAAGTAATTCCTTATCTTCCAAAGAAGTGGTTGATTGTTCCAGGCCTTTGACTATTAGTCGCAATAAAGGTTTAAAATAATAATCAAATTCGTTAGATAAAATACGATCTTACATCGTATTTTAGTAAAAAGAAATAATTATGAAAGTAACAGCGCTGATTCCTGATAACTTAATCAATGAAGTGATTAAGTTATCCGGCGGCAAGAATATTACAGAGAGCGTAATCATCGCATTAAAGGAATACATTTCACACAAAAAATTGAACCATCTGATTGATGAAGTGCAAAATGAGCCTTTTCAATTCAATGAAGATTTTACGGCTTACGGCATTCGCAAAGTCAATAGAGATAGGTGATCATTGCGGATACATCGGTCTGGATCGAATTTCTCAGAGGGAATGTTGAACTATCCGATATGTTTATTCCTTACTTAAGGAAAGGGCATATTTATACCAATAGCGCAATATTTGGGGAACTGTTTCAAGGCGTCAGAAACAAAAGGGAGCAGGCATTACTCGAAGAATTTTGGATTAATACACCTAAAGCCGATGAAGAATTATGTTTTATTAAGGCGGGGCAACTGTCAAATAAATTCAAGTTGTACGCAAAAGGAGTAGGGTTAATCGATTGTTATATCCTGGAGTCTGCCAGGAAAAATGATTTTGCTATTTGGACGCTGGACAAAAAATTTCGCCGGGCCATTGATGAGATCAGGGCCTAAATAATATTTACTTCCGGATGCAGATCTATTCCGAACTTGTCAGCGACTGACTTCTGTATTTCCAGGGCCAGTTCCCAAAGCTCGTTTCCTGTGCCTCCGCCATGGTTGACCAGTACCAGCGCTTGGTTCTTATGCACCCCAACTTTGTTTTTGGTGGTGCCTTTCCAACCACACTGTTCAATTAACCAAGCCGCCGGCACTTTGACTTTATCTTCAGGCAGTTCGTACCCAGGTATACTTGAAAACTCTGCCTTCAGGCCTTCATAGTCAATTTTGTCGATGGTCGGATTTTTAAAAAAACTACCGGCATTTCCTATGTCTTTTGGGTCAGGGAGTTTACTTTTTCTGATTTGAATAACGGCGTTGCTAACATCTTGAATGGTTGGTTTGTCAATACCTTCACTTTTTAAGACATCGCTTATGGCGCCATAAGAATAATCGATAGTATGGTTCACCTTGGTGAGCTTCAATGTGACATCGACAATGATATACTGTCCTTTCTTTGTATTCTTAAAAACACTTTCGCGATAACCAAAATTACAGTCACGTTTAGAAAATATTTCCCACTGAAGAGTTTGAATATTAAGTGCTGTTAACTCCACAAATACATTGCAAATTTCCACCCCGTAAGCTCCAATGTTTTGCATGGGTGCGGCACCCATTGTACCAGGAATGAGTGATAAGTTTTCTATACCGCCCCAGTCGTTTTGAAGTGCATACAACACACATTCATGCCAATTTTCTCCTGCTCCAAATTTTACCTTTACAAAGTCAGCTGTCTCTTCCAAAATTTCTTTGCCTGGTATGGAGTTTTTAATAACAGCGCCTTCGATGTCCCGGGTTAGCAGTATATTGCTACCACCACCTAAAATGGTAAGTTTCTGATTATCAGATCGAATTGTTTTAAGGGCCTCTAAAAGATCCTCTCGCTTACGAGTATTGTAGAATGATCCTGCCTTGGCCTCAAGTCCAAAGGTATTGAAGGCCTTTAGCGAAACATTCTTTTTACTTATCATAATAATATGTGGTAGCGCTAATATGAATTGATTGCAAGAATCGTAAAAAATACTATCTTGGCCGTCGGTATTTAAATAAAATTATGACTGACCCTGTTAAACTTGAACATTTTCGAAATTTAGTTTCATTAGCAACTGCGGACGGCAAAATAGAGGAGATAGAAAGAATAGCGCTCTCAAAAATAGCCTATGACATTGGCGTACCTCTCGATAGATTGAATGTAATGCTTGATCATGGCGATGAGTACGTTTACTTTATTCCGCAAAACAAGCAGGACAAGGAAAAGCAACTTTCAGACATGATCCAACTGGCGCTGGCAGATGGCGATCTGGCAAAAGCAGAATTGGAGCTTATCCACCTGGTTGGTTCCCGCCTTGATTATACCAAAGACGAGGTAAACGGCGTAATTTCTTCTTTTAAAAAATAAACACCAATATTTTTTATGGGAGGGTTTTTAAAAAAGAGCCTAATTATTATAATTGCCCCAAAAATTATAAGAGGTTAAAATTTCTGTTTTATGGATGTTAAAATTGAAAGTTTGACGAAAACCTACGGACCTCAAAAGGCGGTAGATAATATTTCTTTTGAAGTTAAAACGGGAGAGATCCTTGGTTTCCTTGGTCCCAATGGGGCGGGCAAAACCACTACTATGAAAATGATCACCAACTACATAGCTGTAGATGAAGGTGATGTGACCATGGGTGGTAAGTCGATTCGTACAGAAGGTGATTCCCTCAGAAAGCATATCGGCTACCTACCTGAGCATAACCCATTGTATTTAGATATGCCTGTAATTGACTATTTGGAATTTTCTGCAGCGCTCCAGGGTGTGCCAAATCATCACATTGCAGCCAGGACGAAAGAAATGGTTAAGCTGTGCGGGCTTAACGCCGAAAAACACAAAAAGATAGGCGAGCTTTCTAAAGGATACCGCCAGCGGGTTGGTCTGGCTCAGGCCATGATCCATGACCCTGAAATACTAGTTCTGGATGAGCCCACTACTGGTCTCGATCCAAATCAAATCGTTGAAATCCGTAAGCTAATTAAAGAGATAGGTAAAGAAAAAACGGTAATACTCAGCACACACATCTTACCTGAAGTGGAAGCAACCTGTGACCGCATTCTTATCATCAATAAAGGTAAGATTGTAGCCGATGGTACCGCTGACACCCTGCGAAAGCAGGCACAAGGCCAGGAATTAGTTTTAGTTTGTGTAGAAGACGGAGCCGAAGAAGCAGTTGTTAAAGCTTTTACAGAGCTGTCAACGGTTTCAGTTGTTGAAAGCAAAGGAGATAACCGGTTTGAGGTGCAGAGTAAACCCGACATGAGTGTGAAAAGAGATATTTTTCAATGCTGTGTAAAAAATAAGTGGGTAATTACCGAACTAACTCCTTCGGAAACCAAATTGGAAGATATTTTCCGGGATCTTACTACCTGAGTTTTTCAAATTATAGTAACAAATAACACTGAATTTTCATTGCTATGAAATCTGTATGGATAATTGCGAAACGTGAATTGCAGTCATTCTTTGACTCGTTGATCGCCTATATCATGTTGGTTCTTTTTTTAGGCTTCAGCGGATTCTTTACCTGGCTTTATGGAGCTGATGTTTTCCTGGTAGGGCAGGCCAGCTTAAATAGTTTCTTTGATATTGCCTTTTGGACACTATTTTTCTTTATTCCTGCAATCACTATGCGAATGCTTGCCGAAGAGAAAAAGACAGGAACAATAGAGCTATTGCTCACTAAGGCGGTAACAGATAGAGACGTTATTTTAGGTAAGTTTCTGGCTTGCTTTCTTCTTGTTACCATTGCCGTTCTTTTTACACTTCCTTACTACATAACTTTAGCCAACATAGGTAACGTGGATCATGGTGCAATCTGGTGCGGTTATTTAGGCTTGCTCTTGATGAGCGCTGCGTACATTAGCATTGGGTTATTTACCAGCAGCATAACCAATAATCAGATCGTAGCTTTCCTGCTGGCACTGTTTATTGGTCTATTTTTCCATATTATCTTTAACGTTCTGGCATCCAGTACCTCTGGTTTTATAGGGCAGTTGTTCCATACACTTAGTCTTTCCGTACACTTTGAATCGCTCTCGCGGGGCGTTATTGATACTAAGGACATCGTCTACTTTTTAAGTATTATAGCCGTTGGGCTATTGCTGGCTCAAACCAGTCTTGCTAAAAGAAACTTAACCAATTAAGATCAATGAGAACGAAGAAATCATTTTACACTTCAGTGATACTGATCATAGGTATCCTCTTATTGGTCAATTTTATTTCCAGCGACTATTTTGTTCGTATTGACCTCACAGAAAACAAGCGTTTTACCCTCAGTCAGGCAACCGAAGATATTTTAGAAGACCTACTGGAGCCTGTGACGGTAAAGGCATATTTTTCAGAAAATCTACCTCCAAACATAGCACAAACGCGTCAGGACTTTCTGGACTTATTGATCGAATACTCAAGCTTGTCTGGTGGTAACTTAGTTTACGAATTCATTAATCCCAATGAGAATCCTGAGGTGGAGCAGGAGGCCGCTCAGGCCGGTGTGAGCCCTGTAATGATCAACGTTCGTGAAAAGGATCAGGTAAAACAGCAAAAAGCTTTTATGGGCGCAATGATCCAGATGGGCGAGCAGCAAGATGTAATCCCTTTCATGCAGCCCGGGGAAGCTATGGAGTATGCTTTGACAACGAGTATTAAGAAGCTAGCCGTTGTTGATAAGCCTACGGTTGGCTTGGTTCAGGGGCATGGTGAACCTACCACATTTGATATGCAGCAGGCGGGGCAGGCCTTATCCGTACTTTACAATTTTGAGAATATTACTTTGACCGATACTACAGAAATTCCACTAAGAGTTAATACACTGGCCGTGATAGCTCCAAAAGATACTGTCCCACCATCCCATTTACTTCAGCTAGATCAGTTTCTGGGGCGCGGAGGAAAACTTCTGATTGCTCTTAACAAGGTGGAGGGCGACTTACAAAGTTCATTTGGTAGTTCCGTGTATACCGGTCTTGGCGAATGGTTGAAAGAAAAGGGAGCTACGGTAGAGAATAAGTTTATCACAGATGCTAATAGTGCATCTGTCACTGTTCAGCAGCAACAAGGACCATTTAGAATTCAGTCACAAGTTCAGTTTCCGTTTTTACCTATAATAAATAGCTTTGAAGAGCATCCTATCACCAAAGGGCTTGAAGCGGTAATATTACCCTTTGCCAGCCCGATAGTATTTTCAGGAGATACTACAGTCAACTTTATGCCGTTGGCTTATTCTTCTGCGCAATCCGGTTCGGCAAATGCGCCCACCTATTTCAATATTCAGCAGCAGTGGACTGAGGCGGACTTTCCACTATCCAATCAGGTAGCTGCCGCTGCGATGGAAGGTAACTTTGAAGGTGTTGCAACACGCATGGTGGTAATCGGCGACGGTGACTTTGCTATCAACGCACGTGACGGAGGTCAGCCTCAAGCTGTGCAACAGGATAATGTTAGTCTTTTGGTCAATAGCATTGATTGGCTTTCCGACGATACGGGATTGATCGAACTGAGAACGAAAGGGGTAACGTCCAGACCGCTGGATCAGCTTGAAGATGGCGCCAAGGCGACCCTTAAATGGCTAAACTTTGCCTTGCCCATACTTTTGGCAGTTGTGTATGGCATTATAAGGGCACAGATCCGCAGAGTTCAGCGCATTAAAAGAATGGAGGTGAGCTATGAATAGAAATAAAATATTGCTTCTCATTTTTGGGGTATTGTTAATTGTCTTTTTATGGAAGCAATTCTTCTCTGAAGGGGAGTCACGAAATTTTAAAGAGATATTGGTAGAACTTGATACAGCCCGGGTCACTAAAATTCAACTACTTACCAAAGCTAATTCAGGAGTTGCAGTTGATTTAGTTCGAACCGGAGACCAGTGGGAAGTGTCAAATGGCACGGTTAAAGACGATGCTGATCAGAATTCAATAACGGGCATGCTGTCTTCATTGGTTAGCTTAAAACCCAAGCGTCTGGTTGCTAAGTCTGAAAAAAAATGGTCGCAATATGAAGTGAATGATTCGCTGGGTACTAAAGTGAAGGTATATGCAGGCGAACAGGAATTAGCCGACCTGGTAGTGGGTAAATTTAACTTTCAGCAAAACACACGCTCAATGTCTACTTTTGTAAGGCTGTCTGATGACGAAGACGTGTACTCCGTTGAAGGCTTTCTGTCGTCCACATTCAACCAGGAGTTTTCCAATTTAAGAGATAAGACCTTTCTTAAAACCAACAAGCCTGATTTAACGAATTTAAAATTTGAATACCCGGGAGACAGTAGTTTTGTACTTAGCAAAATGGGTGAGCAATGGTCGGTTGACGGTTTGGAGGCGGATTCTCTAGCCGTACAAACGTATTTAAATGGTATTCAAAACATCACACAGCGACAGTTTGATGATACCTTCGGTGTTGATGGCAAAGTAGCTACTTATAGGTTGACTGTAGACGGAAATAACATGAATACCATCATCATTGATGGCTATGGGAACGCAGATGACTTGATTTTGCATTCTTCTTTGAATGAGAATGCTTACTTTGAAAAAGGGAATCTGCAGGTTTTTGAGCAACTGTTTGTGTCCAGGACAAATTTAATCTTACAATAATCAAGGCGTAGTCTGAATCCAAAGTTGGATTTAATACGGTGATAATATCATAACTCAGTCCTAATCCATTTGAAGCTAAACTTTCCCATCTCAATATTCAGGAGTTTGCGATTGTTGATTAAACCTTGATTATGCAATAGGATTTGACGGAGGGTTGAAAAGAGTTGTTTTC
>CALBPF010000101.1 GCA_937899105.1 uncultured Flammeovirgaceae bacterium
ACATTATATAACAAACATCCAGAAATCTCTGTAATACGAGCGCCTACGCCAAGGCTTCTGCGCTGGCCAGGCACGAGTATTTAATATAAGATCTGATATATAACTGTGCGGCAGCCTGTGCGCTGTAGAGTTGTATATCGGTAAAGATCTTATGTTAAGGAGATTTCGTCTCGCTTAGATATTCTAAAAAAATACTCTGAGAGATTTCGCCCACAACCCGTCGCTGCTTGTTAAATATAATTCAGTATTATATTATATATTAAATAAATGTGCAGCATCCTGTAGTTCATTTTCGTTTGGCGAGATCGTGTAGCCGATTATCCTTCTAATAAAGTTTGCGTCCAAGCCTGTTACATAATCTGCCATTATTTTAAATAGCTTGCAACGATTGAGAAATCATAATTATTGTTGAAAGTCCTTAAGCTGAGATTTTATGTTCGGAAGCCGATCAATTATTTTGGGTTCTAAATTCTCAGCTTTGTATACGATTTCCTCGTTTTCAATAACTAGAAGTAGTCTAAATATCTGTCCGGAATCGTATATAAAAATACGATCATAGAACAGCGAAGCTTTGTTATCCAACATTTCCAGACCTACTTGAAACCTTTCTCGAATAGTAGGTTCACTCACGTGATGACCACCTTTTTGAACACGGTCTGCAACCCGTTCTATTCCAAGTTCAGCATCAGTTATGGCTAGAAAATATAAGGAACAATTATAACCCAAATTCCTGGCACGGCTAGCCAATTCAAAATTGTAATCAGAATGAAAGTTAGTTTCGTAAGCTACAGACGCACCTTTAATAAATGATTTTTCAATGTGTGATTGAAAGTCAGCGTTGACGGATTCCCTGACTCCATCAATTACAACTGGATCATAATTAAAATTACCCCATTTCAATTGAAATTGTTTGTCCCAATCAAATGCTTTTGCACCAAATAGTTCAAGGATTTTGGGGCTTGTTGTCGACTTCCCAGCGCCGTTGGGGCCTGCAATGACTATAAATTCAGGCTTGGAGGTTAAATCAGATTTTTTCTGTAACAACACTCACTTTAGACGTGGAACGTTGCTTTTTTGGCTTTGTTTGTTGGTCCTTCAAAGCCTGATTCATTGCTTTTTCAGCTCGGAGCGCTTCTTTGATTGAATCTTTCATATAATTAAAGATACGAATTTTAAGAGAAAGTGATCTGTTTAACCCAAGCTTCCACACCCATTTACCATTCCCTCCAATCCATCCCACAATCCAAAAATGCCAAAAGATTGTTCCAGCGTCTCCCTCCTGCTGGTAGAATTTCTTCCCTCCAAAACTTTATGCCTGCCCCCTGCTTTTCTCTGGGTTCGGAAAAAACAACCCTACGACAAGCGCCTAAGCTATTTAACATAACACGATTCATTATATAACAAACCCCGCGTATTTGCCGCCAAGGCCGCACAGGCCGAGCTACAAATTATCCACCGCGCGGAACCTAATTTGCTTATATAATAATATTATATTAGAGGCTGGCCTCTAGTTAATCTGTCCACTGGACAGTTTTTTTAACACTCGTTCCCTACTCAAGCCGCTTGGCTTTTACTTTTTCCACTAATAAAACTAAAAATCTAGACAGAAAAATGCTTACACCCAAAGGGCTCGCGCACCACACTGACTGGCCAACGCTCCTATATTATAGATAATTAAGATTCAATCCGAAATAAACAATAATAAAATGATGGTATAAAACCGATTGATATCAACAAAGACAGTGATATTTAAATTAAAACTATCAACATTTTCGTTCCGAGAGTTCAGAAAGCCTTTTTTAAGTCCTTCAATTCTATACTGTCCAAAAAAGAAAAATCTAAAAAAACTCAAACTGTCTTTTTTCCATTAGAGTTGTCTCTCCAATATGATCCGTCCATCCGTATGCGGGCCGTTGCAATCATACCCTTCAAAGTCGATCATAAGGATGGTGAAATCCTTAACAAACCCCTGACCGTTATAGAGTCCTAGACAATTAGGTTGATGATTGTATTGTTTGTTTTGTTCGAATATAAAATTTCGGAGTGAATCCTTTTGTAATGTCATGGATATAATACCATCGTCCGTACCCTGATAAAGGTAGCTAACCCCCCCTAAAAAACGAAATTCTCCAGATAATACCGCTCCCTGGACCTTCAAAGTAGCCCTAATGCTCTCCTTATATATGTTGTCATCCCATGTCCCAAAATAATCCCCACTCAGGTGATGCTCCGCTGAATTAACAATACTGTGAGTTCGGCTGGCAGGTAGCCATTCGTTATCCACCTTTAGAAATATGCGGGCAGTATAGAATACATTTAGAGATAAATCCACATCTCCTGCGATTACCTGCTCAGGTGAAAGCCTAATCAACATCTCTTCACTTAGATCTGTAAAAATACTAAAGTACTGATCAGGAAGTCCACTCAAAACTGCTACGCCAAATTGTGCCGCATTGGCTGTCTCAAAAATTGCCACTTTCATTTCTTCTATTGACGAGACATCAGATAATGTAATGCTTAGCTGAAAATCCTCCAGCGTATTGGAATTTCCTAAATCAAGCATATGAAATGATGCTACATTGTTCGAGAAATTGGCTATAACATTGCCAAAATCATCAGATTTTGTTTCATCATCACAACCAATTAATAAGGCAGATAGGAAAAATGATATGCCAATAGACTTAACCGTACGAATGAAAATCTTACATCTAAACATCATGTTTGGTGGACATATAATTTATTTATTTGACTGTTTTTAGTTAACTATTTTACTTTGATACCATGAGGGGCGATTTTCTCTTTCTAAGTATTCATTGAAGGGAATGAGATCTCTTAAATTTGTGTGCTTTTCGACTATTGTTCATCTGCCTGATTTTAAATGTACTATAATTCTTTTCTGCATACCAATAGAATACCACTTACCTACCCTTAAAAAGCTTAAAGAGTACTCGTTCCTGTAATTAAATTGATGTGATTGCCTTTGACCTAAACTATTAATTCTAACGCTGAACCTAAGCTATATTCATAATTATTAGAATCTAAAGCAAGGATTTTATTGAAGTTCGGTTGGGCTTCATCATAGCTCCCTTGATCAAGAGCTTGATATGCTTGAATGACTAACTTCGAAATTCTTTTATTTAACATTTTGGTTAGGAGTAAAACTATCAATTTATTCCCGCACACACAGGTCAAGGCAAAGCTCCGGCTGTTGGTTCGGGAAATACAGGGGCTTACCCTCCTACGCTTTACCAAATCCCCTTAAAACGATCAATATTTATCTAAAAGCTTCGGAGGGCACGTGAATCCAAGCCTTTTTAGCCTCCCTCCTGCCACCGCGACATAAACCAGCTTGGCCCCTTGCATTTGCCTCAGTCTATTCGGGTGATTCGACTTTCCTCGGTGCGGTTCCAGGGGTGTCGCTTTACACTTTATGCATTATATTTTATTGTTATTTGTTTCGTATTCGTTTATTTGGTTGGTGGTGTTTTGGTGTGCAGTATCCACGTCATTCATTCAGTGTCGGTTATAAGATTTCCGAAAAATAGATGGCGTAACCTCGGTCTTTATTTTAAATAATTTGCTAAAAGATTGAGTTGAGAGTTGAGTTTTATGAAGAAGCTTCATTAACCATAGGATAACCTGCATAGAATCGAATATTAGGATCATCACTTACCAATGGATTTTACTTAAATCAACCATCTGTCAGGACATCCTCGATTTCAGAGATTTCGGTTTCTTATATGGCGTGACTATAAAAGGGCCACTGCTCTGGCTGTTTCAATTACCTCCAATCCACTTTTAGATTTAAACCATTGCTTCTTATCGTTCAGAAGTGTATCTGTGAAATTGGCGTATCACAAATTAAAGCTGCGACTAGGCATTACCTTATAGCTTTGTAGTGATTCTAGTCTTGCTTTTCATCCATCATACTAAAACGAAGTTACTTTAAACTCAGTTCTCCTATTCAATTGATGTTCCTTTTCCGAACATTTTACTCCATCTACACAGCGATTAATGATCTGGAACTCACCATACCCTTTTCCTAGAATTCTGCTCTTATCTATTCCTTGTGAAATGATGTAGTCGGCCGATGCCTTGGCTCTTTTGTCAGAAAGTCTGAGGTTACCGGGTGAGTTGCCCCTTGCATCCGTATGCGAACCAAGTTCAATTTCTATGTTTGGGTTCTCTAGCATTATTTTAACTATCTTGTCCAGCTCTTGGGCGGCATCAGGTCGAATGGAATATTTCCCTAAGTCGAAATAAATCGGTTGAACATCAATCAACTTTCCAATATCTGTACCTATTTCAATTTTGTCTAAGTGCAGGTCCAATGCCTTGCTGATATCTGTTCTTCCCGGGGTATCAAGCGCCCCGTTGTACACCAATGATTTTCCTAAATATCCCTCTTTTGCCAGTCCGATTTGATAGCTTATTCTATCGTTAAGTTCTTTGTTTTCAATGCTATACCAGAATTCACCTCGTTGGTTTACTTTGTCACTGAAAATGGTATCGCCATTAATATTATCAATGACCGATAGTTCTGCATCGGCAAGTGGCTCTCCTGTAGATTTATCCATCACCTTGATAAAAAGCTCAAAACCATAGTCTTCCACTAATTCAATATCCTTTAGCCAAATGTTATCCTCATTTTCTACAGTGGCCAGCTCATCTATATAAGGCAAGTAAGTCTTTTCGTTATCATCACTACCGTTTCCTCCGGCCCTTATTTCATAGCTAGTGTTGGGATCAACTATAAAATTATAGCTACCGCCATCATCACTCTTTGTGCTGGATAAGACCGATCCATCCCTAATTAGGTAAATCAATGTATTGGGTAAAACGTTTCGGGTGACTTTATCAGCCACCACGCCCTTAACCATGTAATTTTGTAATAGCGGTTTTGCAGTATTAAAGGTATAGATGTCATCGTTATTAAGGCTTTTCTCCCTGTTGGAAGAAAAATAGCCACTTAATCCGTCCTCCTTCAGAATAATTCCAAAATCATCCAAGTTGGTATTTATTGGAGATCCCACATTAGAAATCTTGCTATGTAAACCTTCGGAAATATCGAGACCAAAAATATCGAGTCCTCCCAATCCACCATGACCATTGCTGGCAAAGAACAAGTCTTTATCGGCATGAAGAAAAGGAAACATTTCATTGCCCTTCGTATTGATATTGGGGCCGAGGTTTTCAGGTTCGCCCCAGCTATCATCAACTCTGGTCACTTTATACAGATCGGTCCCTCCTTCTCCTCCAGGCATATCAGAAGCAAAATAAAGTGTCTTTCCATCAGTTGTAATAGCGGGATGGCCAACCGAATAATCATCGATATTAAATTACAAGGGCAGTATTGCTCCCCAGCCACCTTCACCAAACTCGGACATATAGAGTTTTAGTTTTGTGACTCCCTCATTGTCTGATTTTATCTTTCCTTTGTAATAATTGTTTCTTGTAAAGATCACTTTGGTATTGTTTTCAAAAAACACTAGCGGACCTTCATGAAACTTAGTATTTAGCTTAGCGTCAAATTTTTCTACTTGGCCGCTTTCGTTGTATATGTATAAGTCCAAGTATTCAGAATTATCCCAAAGAAATTTGATCGGTATATTGCTACTCGATTTCCTGGAAGAAACAAATACGATATTATCATGGTAAAAAGCCGGACTGAAATCAGCGCCATTGCCGTTAAGCGGGGCTTTCGCTACTGTTGTTGTCAGTACATTTTGGAATAATTTGCTTCGCGTTTCAATCGTATTAATCTTATATTCTGCTCTTTCATCTTCCTGTTCCAAATTACCGTAATAATCATACCAGTTCTTTGCTTCATCGTATCTTTGTGTTGAGGCTAATGCTTCTGCGTAATGCAAGAAATACACGGGATTATAACTATCTTTATTCGATAAGACTTTTTCATACCAAATAGACGCTTCTGAAGGGTCGTTAAGAAGCCTGTAACTCTCAGCGATCTTAAGACTAATCGCGTCGTTTTCAGGGTCTTTTTTCAGGGCTCTATTATATGCCTCTACAGCATCCGTATAGGCATATTCATTGAAGAGTTTGTCTCCTATGTCTTGCGGACCTGCAATGAAGTTGCTGAATATACTTTGCCCCAAAACGGGTGCAAAGGTAGTAGCAATGAATAGTGTTAATATATATCTCATACAAAGTATATTTAGAAGTATCGTGGTGTGATCACTTTACTTTTTGAGAAAGAGAACCTGTAGTTTAAAGACACCTCATGTGATCCACCATTTACTCTTCTTAGATCGCTGTCAGTGGCAAAATCATACGCATAACCAACTTGTAGTTTTTCTGTTACCTGAAGCTGTAAAATACCGTCAATGGAATCAAAAGAGCGCCACGACAATCCCACCCAAATAATCTCATTGATCAGCAGGTTGGCGTTTAAATCTATCTCCATTGGAGCGCCATCCACATATTTGATCAGACCATTAGGCTTCAATTTCAAATTGTGCGACAGGTCAAATATATATCCTGCCGTTACAAAATAGTGTCTTACTAATTTAGAATCAGAATCATCGTTACCCCTGTCAAATTCTGTTTCTATCAGCTGAGGGACGCTGGCTCCCACATAAAATCTATCTGTATTGTAGTATAAGCCGAAACCTACGTTAGGTTGTGACTCTTGAACATCTCCGTTAGCGAAAGTTGGATCAGACAAATTGATATCGCTAAATCGAGCATCAAAGTAAGATACACCTCCCTGTAATCCGAATGATAATGAACCGTGTTCCGTTATTGGAATTCGGTAAGCATAAGATGCATACGCCCCTGTCTGCTCTGTTACTCCAATTTGATCATGTAAACGCAGTAGTCCTATGGACGTGCGTTGCTTCTTAATAGGCGAATGAATGCTAAACGTTTGTGTACTGGGCGCCCCATCGATACCTGTCCATTGCTCTCTTGCCAAGGCCGTTAAACTTATTGTTTTATGGCTTCCTGCATAAGCCGGGTTTATGGCCAGCCCATTAAACATGTACTGCGTAAACATGACCTGCTGTTGCGCTGATGCACTTAAAGACAGCGTTATCAAAAGGCCTAGTAGTATTGCTGATTTTTTCATCTATAAACTGTTTGTATAAGATTATCTTTTTATAATTACATACCCTGAAAGCGGCTCATTGCCATCTTTGAGGTCTATGAAGTAGAAGTAGGTTCCATCCGGAGCTTCACTGTCTGAAAGCACCAGTCTACCGTTAACTTCACCAAACCACTGGTTTGATTGGTTGTCATAGTCTTCAGTCTCGAAGACAACATTGCCCCATCTATTAAATACCTTAACGACGTTGTCCGGATGGTTTTCAATGTTCTCAATCACCCAACCATCATTGTTTCCATCACCATTTGGAGAAAATCCTTCTCCCGGGTCTACAACTCCGTCACAGGGATCAGCATCTAAATAATCGGGAATACCGTCTCCATTGCAATCATCATTCGTTCGGTCACCGTCACCATTAGTGTCTTCTTCAGCCGTGTCTTCACCATCGCCATCATCATCGGTATCTTCAAAATCAGGTGTACCATCTCCATCTGTATCATCGTTCGAAGGATCTCCATCACCATCCAAGTCTTCATCATTGTCTGATACACCATCACCATCGGTATCGTCATCACAAACATCTCCCAGGCCATCGCCATCCAGATCAGCCTGATCTGCGTTAGGAGTATCAGGGCAATTGTCTTGATCATTCACAATGCCGTCACCGTCTCTATCATCGTCACATACGTCTCCAATACCATCTCCATCCGAGTCTACCTGATCTGAGTTAGAAGTATTAGGGCAATTGTCCTCATTATCCGGCACTCCATCTCCATCACTATCCACACTATCACTTTGAACTGTAATGGTCACCGTTTCAGTGCTGCACACCTGAGGTGCAACAGCGGTATTACAAACTGTATAATCGATGGTCACCGTAGTGCCTGCTTCGCTGGCCAAAGGCGTATACATCAACTCGCCTGTCAACGGATCAAAAACAATAGTTCCACCA
>CALBPF010000102.1 GCA_937899105.1 uncultured Flammeovirgaceae bacterium
GCGTATATTGGTTTCTTCTTCTTACTCTCGTGAGGCGGCCTGTTGTAAGCCTTCATTACTATCGACAAATCCTCCCCGAAGCGCACAACAATCCTTGTAGGGATTATTTTTGCGTTTAACGAGTAAAACCTTATTCCCGATTTCATGTTCGGAAATGATAAGACAGTCCGCTGTTATGAAAATATGTTGGTCGATAGCCATAACATACGATCATGGCCAAAACTTAAGACAATACCTAACAAAAAATTGACCTAAGGCTCCTGTATTTTATCTAAGTAGGCTTTAATGTCCTCATTATCAGGCGCTAACTCAAGCGCCTGCTCTAAATCGACTCTTGCCAGCTCGATGTCTCCGGAAATAGCCTCAAATCTCCCTAAGCTAAAATAAGGTAATGACTCATTAGGAAAGAGCAACTTGTTGAGCTCATAGATTATACCGGCATCAGCTAATTGGAAAGAAGAAAATAGTACCAAACCATAGGTATTCAACTCGTACTTACTACTCACCACAGTCCTTAGTTGATCTAATATGTTTAACTTATTCTCTATGATGTAGCCTACCCCATTATCAGTCAATAATTGATTCAAAAGCACTACTCCTTCGTAATTGGGCATATAATTTCCCCCGGTCACTAATTTCAACATGTCTACTTCTAATGATTCTTTTGGCGACTCCACTATTCTTCCTATCTCGTCCCCATTTTTATGAAAAATGAAAGTAGGAACCCGGTGAATGTTTTGACCTGACTCCTCTCGACCCGGGCTCTGCTTATAGTTTTGAAAAGTACGATCTACACAAATTATTTTTAATCTGTTTAGATTGAAGCTTAACTCTTCCATGCATTTGATAAACCTAGGCGCCTCTCTTTTACTATCTCCACACCATGTTCCCATAAATAGAGTCACGGAATCAAATAGGTCTTTAGTCTTTCTCAATTTCTTGATTTTGACTTTTTCCGGCTCATATGCATCGTAATTTTTCTTAAACCAAACCGCATAGGGAGCAGCCTCCAGTCGTTCATGGGACCATAAACCGAGTAATTTTTCATTACCTGCTGTTTTGATTTCTAATGACTGCGCTCCTAAAGTCGAAAAGCGGCATACGGCCAGAAATAGTAAAGTGGATCTTTGCATGTTTATATGATGTTTTGATTACGTGATGAAGATAAACCACCATATAATCTACCTGTGTTAATGATTTTCTAACAATTGTTAAGTAGTTGTTAAAGTCCATTAAATGCTTAATCTCAATTACCTATTTTCGCGAAAGCTTAATCTCCATTGAAGCACAAGCAACACATTTCGCATGTTATAGAGCTTAATCTGGGTATGCTCTTCATGAGTACATCAGGTGTATTGGGCAGATTCATAGAAATGGCGCCACCAGTCACCATATGGTGGCGATGTTTGCTTGCAGCTTTTTTTCTTACCCTGTTTTGCTGGCGGTGGAATGTTAGTTTAAAAATTCATCATAAGCGAGATCTAGCTACTATTCTTATTGGCGGCTTATTCCTTGGCGGTCATTGGGTAACCTATTTTTATGCACTTCAATACTCTTCCATTGCCATAGGTATGCTGTCTCTTTTTACCTATCCTGTAATTACAGCGTTTTTAGAACCTATTCTCTTAAAAACGAAGTTTCAGCCCGTCCATATAGTCTTAGCCATATTGGTAATGACCGGTATCTATTTACTGGCGCCAAGTTTCAGTATCGAAAATGACTACACCAAAGGGATCTTGCTGGGATTGATATCATCATTGATGTATTCATTAAGAAACCTGCTGCTTAAAAACAGGGCCAAAACTTATCATGGATCTGCCCTAATGTTTTATCAAATGATAATTGTGATAACAGCTTTAGCGCCGGTACTAATGATTTATGATGGGGTAATGCTAACAGAGCAATGGCCTGCCGTAGTGACTCTGGCCCTTATCACCACTGCCATAGGTCATACTCTATTTGTGATCAGCTTTAAGCACTTTTCTATAAGCACCGCAAGTATCATTAGTAGTATACAGCCGATTTACGGAATCATATTAGGGATAATATTCCTAAATGAAATACCAGGTTGGAATACAGTAATTGGTGGCATACTCATCTTAACAACTGTGGTCATTGAAAGTGTAAGGTCTTACAAATAGTTAGAATTGCAGTATTTCAATAAAATGGGCTCAGAGAAGTTTAAAAAATAAAAGAGCCCGATATAGACGGGCCTTATACAAATAATTAAAAATTTTGTAATCTAGTTTAGCGCTATCTGCTCTTTAAAATTAAAAATTTTCTCTATTTCATTAATGTCTTTGGTCTTCCATAGCACCTTTTCCAGATCTTTAGTCTCCTGATGACGCACAGAATAACAAACAGCCAGCGCCTTTTCCAAATTTTCTCTCACTTCGTCTTCTGATAAATTCCCCTTCTTAAGCTGTTTTTTATAATATCTATCCAGTTTCTTAAGGGAATTATAAATAGACGGCTTTTCTGTTACAGGAACAGGGTTAGGAGTACCAGAACTCTCCAATGGTTTCCAAACATACTGCTCCTTTAAAACGTAGAATTTTTCGGTGAATGGATTCCCTAAATAGTGCTTAGAAACATATTCAGGAACTTCAGTTGTCATTTCATCTGATTTATCCCTGAACTTAAATGAGTTTTGCTCTTGCGCAAAAGACAAACTGTAAGCGAAAATAGAAATCATTATAAGTAAAGCTTTCTTCATAATTAGTTTAGTTTAGGTTAAAAGGTTAAAATCTAATTATTAAAATAAAAGATAAAAGTAGCCCCCAGATTAAGCTGTTTCAACTACTTTTTTGACCGATACCTGTTAAAAATTAACCCTGAAATTAGAAAATAAGATAGTAGATGATCAATATGGTCAATAATACGACCATCACTTTCAGCCAAATGGAGGTTTGCGGGAACTCATAACCGCAAATAGGGCATTCGTTACTGTACATATCAATTTCCATGGCACAGGAAGGGCATTCTTTGGTTTTCATAGGGATTCTGAATTTAATCATTTTACTAACTAAGCAATAATTGGTTGAGCTATATTTGAGCTAACATTATTAACTAATTAAAGAAATGAATAAACCCAACTGGACAGTAGTCGGAGAATATAAAGATATTACTTACAAGAAATCCGGCGCTGTGGCCAGAATCGCCTTCAACAGACCGGAAGTTAGAAATGCATTTAGACCCAACACTACTTCAGAGCTTTTCGACGCCTTCCTGGACGCTCGCGAAGACCCGGAAATCGGTGTTGTACTTTTAACTGCTGAAGGCCCGTCTCCTAAAGACGGAGTCTACGCTTTCTGTTCAGGTGGCGATCAAAAGGCACGTGGAGAACAGGGCTATGTAGACGAAGGTGGAGTAGCCAGATTGAATATCCTGGAAGTCCAGCGGCTTATTCGCTTTATGCCTAAAGCAGTAATAGCGGTAGTACCCGGTTGGGCGGTAGGTGGTGGTCATAGTCTGCACGTGGTATGCGACCTGACACTGGCCAGTAAAGAGCATGCTATTTTTAAGCAGACGGATGCAGACGTTACCAGCTTTGACGGCGGTTATGGATCTGCCTATCTTGCCAAAATGGTGGGGCAGAAAAAAGCTCGGGAGATCTTCTTTTTAGGTAGAAATTACTCAGCGCAAGAGGCTTACGAAATGGGTATGGTGAATGCGGTAATTCCACATGACGAATTGGAAGACACCGCCTACCAGTGGGCTCAAGAGATATTAGAAAAGTCGCCCACTTCCATCAGAATGCTGAAATTTGCCATGAACCTTACCGATGATGGTATGGTGGGTCAGCAGGTATTTGCCGGGGAGGCCACACGCCTTGCCTACATGACCGAAGAGGCCAAAGAAGGTCGTGATGCGTTCCTTGAGAAACGTAAACCGGACTTTGGGAAATTTAAGAGGGTTTCGAACTGATCTGTGTTAATCCCATCAAAAAACATCAATTATTGATTTGATAATAAAAAGGTAAATTCCTAAACCTGTAAGTTACTAAAAGCCTATCATTGAAAGCTGGCAGTAAAAAGGCTAAATTCCCTTGTAAATACCTTTGCCCACCACATGAAACTATATGTAAGGCTATAATTAACGATTTGCTAATGCGGTTCTTATATTGACATAAGGTAACTTATAATATTATTTATCTCCAAAAAGTTGACCCGCCATATAATTGGCAACCTCAACCGTTGACGGAGCTTTAAAAGGTTCTTGCATTTCATTCAGTAAATCAACTATATCGCCTTGCCTGTTCTCCATAAAATGAGTGGTTGCCGGAAAGACTGCCAGATTAGCTTTAGGCAAAGCATGGAATATTTCTATAGTATGTTCTAAAGGCATAGCGTCCCGATCACCTACCAAAAGTGTAACCGGAATGTCAATTTTCTCCACGTCCTCAATATCAATTTCAGATTGCGTGGCCATTAGCTCTACCTGTTTCTTAAGAGTCGGATCTGGGATCTCATCATACCTGTCTATGAAGGCTACCAACTCAGGTTCAAGGGCAGACTTTATTAGATTCGCTCCCGAAATCAACATTCTATTAATACGTTCTGGGTAGCTATAACCTAACATCAATCCCAGAATACCGCCATCACTATGGCCCCAGATCATAACGTCCTTTATATCCAGCTTTTCTAAGACCATATGAACATCCTGCATCATTTTCTCGTAAGTCAGATCCGCTTCAGGACAAGAACTTTTACCGTGGCATCGACTATCCATGGCCACCACGCTAAAGGTTTTCGCCAGATCGGTAATAATTCGATGTCTTCCTTTTACAGACCCACTATTCCCGTGCAAAATAAGTAATGGGGTTCCCTCTCCATACCTCTCATAATATATTTTTGCACCATTAGTATCCACGTAGCCCGATTGACCTTTCAATGTTCCAATTTGGACTTCTTGCCCGTGTGTTGTCAACCATGACGTGATCAGGAATCCTGCTAGTATTACTTTCTTCATCGTCTTATTACTATTTTTAAACAAGTATAGCGGTTAGCGGTGATCAGAAATTGTAAAAAAAAGACAATTGAAACTTATTGAAACCACACCTCAAAATTCAAAAATAAAGAAGTATGTGGATCGGTATCAATACTTTGAATTCCCAGGCCCATCTTTTCTTAAAACCATTCCAAACGGAAAGTTCGATTGTTGGACGGCCATTGATGGCTATTTTGAGATTTGGGATTTTGATAAGGACAGGTTTATTGAAGTTGGAAGCGCCGGCATTATTCCTGCTACGAATCGGGTATCTCTTCTTAAAATTTCCTCCCACCTTACGTGCCTAAATATTAAAATGAACTTATCAGTTATAGGATTAAGCATAATGAATGCTTATCCCCATAACATTTTGAAGCAAAACGTAGCTTCCTTTCTGAACAAATCAACTCAGGAGATAATAATCAGTAAGCAATTTTTATTGAACAATGAACCGAGCGTAAACGCCCTGGATGAGCTTATGTTACCTTATCTTCAGGATAAAGAAGAAAATCAAATAACCTACAGACTATTGAATTACTTGAGGAACAATACCCAAGCTAGCGTCAGTAATCTGGCTAACCAAATGAACATGACGCCTAAATCACTTGAGCGTTTGATAAAAAGACTCTTTGGATTAACTCCTATAGAACTCTTTAACATTTTCCGGTTTGAAAAAACAACTGCTTATCTACAGAAAAATGAAGCAGCTCGGCTCATAGATGCGTTGGACTTTGGATACTATGACCAGTCTCATTTTATAAAGACCTGCAAAAAAATAACAGGCACCACACCCAAAGAACTTCTACGTAAGATGAAACTCCCAACAAACGATTTATTAATTGATTGACTTCAAGCATAAAAGATCTGGTAATTCGGAATCTCCTGAAAATTTGATGAATAAATTTTTCTATGAACCTAAGGCTCCCAGCTTGAACAAATTAGATTCTGCCGTCTGTTTTAAGTCAGTTCAGGTGTTAGAAGGCTGATCTCATTCTTATCATAACTTCATAGCTCAACCTAGATATAAATACCAATTAAAGTTGCTCAAGGCAAGAGTATAGGTTTTTTAAGCAGTATAAATTTTATGTAAAACATAAAATTTATACTGCTTAAAAATAAAATTTAGGGTTTGAACATCAAAATACTACAATTGGCCATCCCCTTCTTCAGGGTGATTCAAGTCGTTATGCTGGTTTTCATGGCTGGATTTATTGGTGTACTTGTCTATAGTATAATGGATACAGAGGCCTTTTCAAATGTCCACCTGCAAAACACCTTTAGGGCGCGGTTTTCAGTCGGTGATTTCAAAATATGCCCGGACTGTGAAAGCCCTGGTTCGTACACACTGTCCCAGCTCAGTACCTACATGAAACTCTGGCTGCTTGTGCGGGGAACAGCGCTAATGCTACTGGCGCTGATATCCCTGCAGGTGATCCTGCGAATAACAAAGTCAATCCGGGATAAAGCCACCTTTTATAATAGGAATATCAAAGGCTTCTTACAACTGTTTCGATTAGGGATTGCGATAGCGGCCTTGAGCAGTTTCAATTTCTTTATTCAAGGCGCTGAAAGCAATTTTGAATTTTCTATACCCTTTGGTGCATTGGCCTATACACTCGGATGCCGACTCTTAGCCGAAATATTCATTGAAGGTAAAATGTTGGCCGAAGATAGTAATTCAATCGTATGAAGATCATTGTGACCCTTGATGTAATGTTAGCCAAACGTAAAATGAAGCTGAATGAACTTTCTCAAAAAGTCGGTATCTCAGTGACTAACCTGTCCTTACTCAAAACCGGTAAGGCTAGAGGGATACGGTTTAGCACACTCTTATCGATATGTGAAGTATTGGATTGCGAACCAGGAGATATTATAGCTATTGAAAAGGAATAAAGAACAACGCTATGGTTAACACATTTATATCCGCCTTCGGCCAGGTCATTGTTTTCTCATTAATCCCCTTTATTGTTTATTTAATCAGCAAAAAGAAAGCAAAGGGTTTCTTCTCCTATATTGGACTCAAACGTTCCAACGCTAAGGCCAATGGACTAGCGCTCCTACTCATGATCGCCATAGCTACACCCATTTTACTCATTGCTTCGGCAGACCCTGATTTCAGAAGTGCTTTATTAGCTCCCTCTAGTGTTAGCGGCAGATTTCGAGCTATGGGTTTTGGTCTGGAAAGTAGTATTGCACTATTGCTAATTGCCGTTATAAAAACGGGGCTTTCTGAAGAGATCTTCTTTCGCGGTTTTGTAGCAAAGCGTTTAATTGCCGTCACTAGTTTCAGGACGGGCAACATGATACAGGCCATCATCTTTGGCGCTATACATACCTTACTTTTCCTCAACCTTACAGACAACCTACTATTTCTGGTTTCAAGCTTCGTTATGCCTGCAATAGGCGCTTACATTAAAGTTTATCTTAACGAAAAGATGGCAGGTGGTAGTATCGTACCCGGCTGGATAGCCCACGCATCTTCGAACCTTGTCGCCTATAGTATCATTGCCTTTGTCCTACGACCATGAAAACACCATTGACCATAGTCCTCTTATGCGCTTCACTTTTTGGAATGGCCCAGCGCCAATATCCGGACAGTGCGTATGTACCTCCTGCTTTTAAGCCTCGTTTTTCTCACCCGGCGCCAGTCGTTTTTATCGATGAAGGCCATCACAACTTTCACACTCGCACCGGCAGATATATGGCCTTCACCAAGGTTTTAGAGCAAGATGGGCTTAAGGTGAAGCCTCTTTCAGAAACTTTTACCACCAAAAACCTTCAAAAATGTGACATATTGGTAATCGCCAACGCCGTACCTAAAAGTTCAACAAAAAAATGGGTAGCGCCAACGGCCTCCGCATTCACTCAAAAAGAGATTGCAGCTGTTGAACAATGGGTAAAAAATGGTGGTAGACTATTCTTGATAGCCGATCATATGCCCATGGGTGGCGCCGCTAAAGAGCTGGCGGGAGCATTTGATTTTAAGTTCTATGACTCTTTTGCAGATGATGAAGGAACTCCTTCGCGTACCGAGATTTTCAAAAAATCCAATAACTCGCTGGCCCAAAATGCGCTTACCATGGAATCCGATCATTTCTTCAAAGTCGATTCGATAGCAACTTTTACCGGTCAGGCGTTTGAAATACCGGAGCATGCCACATCCATTTTAAATTGTCATGAAGGTTGGGTTTCGTATCTTACCAAAGTAGCCTGGCGGTTCGATGAAACCACACCTAAACTGAACTCGGCAGGATGGTCGCAAGGTGCTTTTGCCAACCATGGCCAAGGTAAACTGGTGGTTTTTGGTGAGGCAGCCATGTTCTCCGCTCAGATAGCTGAGATACAGGGTTACAAGATCAAACCGGGTATGAACAATAAGAAGGCAAAAGACAACTATAAACTTTTAGTTAACATCATGCGATGGCTATCGATGTAATATGACGAAAGTAATTACCCGAAAATCGATTGTTCAATACCATCTAGACATATGTCTGGAGGCTTATGAATAAGATGGTTTAGAAGGAAAATTGACATCGGCCTGAAACGATATTTGTATGCCCAGGGAAGTTGAAGTAAAATCCGTACTTAATAAAAGTAAAAGACGGGATTCCTGGTTTTTGAGTGAATACACAATAAACCCATATAGCGGTTGTGGATTTAATTGTTTGTACTGCTACATCCGGGGCAGTAAGTACGGATCCAATTTGGAACAGAGCCTTTCGGTTAAAACCAATTTCATTGAAATATTGGAACGTCAACTGTATAACCGTGCTAAAAAAGGTGAGTATGGTATCATTGTGTTGGCCTCAGCTACTGACCCGTACCTGAAGATTGAGAAGGACTACAAACTGACCCGTCAGGCGCTGGAGGTCATTCTCAATTACCGCTTTCCTGTCCACATCCTTACCAAAGGCACACTCATCGAACGTGATTTCGATCTGCTTCATAAAATTGATCAGACGGCTATTCTACCTGAAGATCTCAAAGGTCGATTGAAGCAAGGGTCTATCATTTCTTATTCATTCTCAACTCTGGATGATAATGTCGGGGAAATCTTCGAAAAAGGTACTACCCTACCAACGCCTAAAAACACTGCAATTGACATTAAAAAAGGGGTTTCAGACGGGTGTAAGCCTAATGCCTTTAATCCCCTGGATCTCAGATACCACAGAAAGCCCGGAGCATCTATTTTCAACATTTAAAGCAGTAGGTGTCGATTACGTATTGCCCGCCAGCATTACCCTATTTGGAAACAGCAAATCCGACAGCAAGACGCTTATGTACAACGCTATCCAAAAGTATTATCCACACCTAGCGCCCAAGTATGAGCGTTATTTTCAGGATGGGACTGAAATGCCCGAATATTACACAAAAGCACTACATCAAAAGTTCAAAAGTTTATTAAAAGTATATCGGCTGAGGGTTCAATACTCGAGTAAAAGCATATATTTTTAGTAAATAGCGTTTTTGCCTTGGCAAGAATACCCTGTGAAGAATGGAACACTCTACTTTGGTTTCACTGCTTACATCCAAACATAGTTACTTTGATAGCTGTTAGATGCCTTATTATTTCTATTTCTTATATCTCTTCGCTTCCTTTCATAAATGATAGATACCTCATTAGATTCCTCTAACTTCTATTTTTTACTGGCGGTATTTCAGGGTGTAATTTTATCGCTACTCATCGGGCTCTTTAGGCCTGGTGGAAAAAAGCCGAATATCTACCTCAGCATCCTGATTTTCCTTATCTCACTTAATTTACTTCAATCCATATTAGAGGCCTCCATTCATGCTTTCAATGTAAAGTTTCCAATCCCTATGTCATTCCGGTTGGTATTCGGACCGTTAGCCTATTTGCATATCCTTCACATAAAGGACCCCATCCGGAAGTTTCTACGAAAAGACTTGATGCATTTCATACCTTCTCTGATACTAGATATACTCGTCTTTACTATTTCTTTCTTGTATTTAGCTTCAAACATGGATTGGGCTTATGCGAATATTCCATTGATACAATCCATTGCAATATATGCAGCTTTTATACACATCGTTCAACTCACCATCTATACTTATTTAATATACAAAGAGTCGGTAAATGCCCGGCAGGTACTGAAAGAATTTAACCGGGTAAAGAAGTGGCTCTCCGTACTCATCGTTTCCTGGAGCCTGGCCATCGGCTTTCATGTGATCGGCATCCCTATTGGTCTCATATTCATTGATCAACTCGATGATAATTCCGAGTGGCTCTACATTCCCCTGAATACGATCAATGCCATCTGGATCTTCATGCTGGGTTATTCGTATATTATAACCTACGCCAAGGTCATCGGTAACTACATGGACAAAATCAGGAAATTTAATTTTTCTGCAAATGACCTCGATGACAAGAAAAATGCACTGCTTCAGGCATTGGATCAGCAGGAGCTCTACAAAGACCCAAGGCTGACAGTTGCTAAACTAGCTGGTCATTTAGGCTGGCCCATTAACAGCGCTTCCAAGATGATCAATGATACCCTACAAACCAACTTTAATGATCTGATCAACCAATATCGGGTAGCCGCTTTTAAGGAATTGACACTTCACCCTGACAGTAAAAAATACTCCATCCTGGGTCTGGGTCAGGACGTAGGCTTCAGTTCAAAAGCTTCGTTTTACCGGGTGTTCAAGAAAGAAACAGGCATGACACCCTCGGAATTTATAAAAATGCAGGCCTAAAGAGTCTCATATGCCCATTTGAGACTCACTCGATTTTACTCTTTACCACCTCGGAAGCACATTTGAGGCAAAAATCGAGTGAAATGAATAAGAAAGTATTTACAACACTGTTAGCATTACTACTGAGCTTTTACATCTTCGGCCTACCGGCATTGTTAGTTGTAGAGATAAAATCTTTCAAATCCACCAAAGGGATTGATATCGAAGGACAAACGGGTTACTTAGAAGTGCCGGAAAACAGAACAAACCCGGCAAGCAGAAAAATCAAAGTCAAATATGTATGGTTGAAAAGTCTCGCAGAAAAGCCGGAGGCCCCGGTTGTATTCATTGAAGGAGGCGGGGGTCTTTGTACCTGGCAAGCAAAAGATCCGGAGGAACTAACGTATTGGATTGAGTTGCTCGAAGTATCAGATCTGATATTTATCGATCGTAGAGGTGGGGAAGATGAATCGCTGATCTACTTGTGGCAGGAGGACCTTCCGGAAGACTTTTTTGTTACGGAAGCAGCCGCCAATCGGCACTATGAAAAGATGGCTCGGAAATCACTTAAAGCCTTTAATGAAAGAGGAGTAGATGTAAGGGGTTACAACATAGAAGAGGAAGCCAGGGATGTGAATGAATTGATGACCTCACTGGAAATAGAACATTATTCGATTTTTGGATTTAGCTTCGGATCGCATATTGGCATGACGATCATGAAGCTATTTCCCGACCGGATAGAAAAGGCCATTCTTGCCGGTTCAGATGCGCCCGACCAAGCCTTTAATTATCCCCGCTATTTAGAGGAGCATGTGGATATCGTCTCAGAGATGGCTAAGGCTGACCCAAGCGTACAGCATACCGTTCCAGATTTTAAGGCGCTTGTAATGCGTGTAATGAAGAAGCTGAAGGAAGATCCTGTCGTTGTAACGGTAAAGCACCCTATTACTGGTGAAAACCTGGATCTAAAGATCGGCGCTTTTGGGCTCGGGCTCATCTTGCGACTAGATATAGATGATTATAACGATATACCCGTATTTCCAAGGCTTCTGTATTCCATAGATCAGGGGGATTATTCCATACTTACATGGTTTGTGCAAAGAAGAGTTGTGTTCGGCTTAGCCCTGCCGGGCGCCGGCGTGAACCAGTATTTAGCTTCCGGTGTGAGCGAATCGAGATGGACGCAAATCGAAAAGGAGGCTCACGAAAGTATCTTCGGAAACACCGTTAATTTTCTTATCGCCACTGCAAAAGATGTCTGGGTAGCGAACAACCTCTCCTTCGATCCTTCTATTCCACTGGAATCTGATATTCCAACCCTCTTTGTCACTGGTACATTGGATTGTCGCACACCCGTGAATCAAGTGGAAGAAACGATGAGCGGATTCAGCAACGCCATTCATATCAGGGTCGAAAATGCCGGCCATGAGCAAGCGCACTGGCACGGCGAAGTCTTTGATAAAGCGATACCTGCTTTTCTAAGTGGTGAGCAAGTCACAAAGACTCACGTTTATTATGGTGATGTGCAATTCATTAAGGTAACGGGTCAGGCTGAGGGCCATCCTTCTATCAAATAAGTGGATTGACCTAACTCTTCATTATGAACAGACTCACCAAAATAGCTCTAATGTTCATGGGGTCAGCGACTGCGGGATCATCGATTTATGCTTATGTTAATGATAAAGAAGGTTTTTATACGCTCATTGGGGTAATTATTGGGTTAAGCTTAATTGTTTTGCCCTTTACTAAAAAAACTGATTAGGACCACCCGATAGGGAATAAATCTTTTGAGGCACCTTGTATTTATTTACTTTCGCTTTAACGTGAATGATACTCATCAGGAGTTTAAATGTTGCTTTTAATTCAAGTTCAAATCAATGATTTCGAGAATCTTATTATTAGGAATTCTCTTAGGTTCCATTAAGTGTATAGCTCAGAACCCGAATCAATTCTCCTATGCAGAGCCCGAATCAAAAGGATTTTCCACTGAAAAACTGGAAATACTAAAAAATTACCTGTCAGAAAGTGGTTCTTCTTCAATGCTGATCATTGTTGGTGGCGACATCATCTTTGAATGGGGTGAGATTAACAAAAAGCACTTGGTTCACTCAATGCGCAAGGCACTTTTAAATTCTCTGTATGGTATTGCCATAGCAAGAGGGCAAATTGACACTACCATGACTTTAAGAGAGCTTAGAATCAATGATATTGAGCCAAAACTTACTGATTCAGAGCTAGATGCCAGAATTGCAGATTTGCTAAAATCAAGATCAGGAATATACCATAATGCCGCTGCCGTGAATAATGCCATGCTAGTGGATAGACCCAGGCGTGGAACACATAAGCCAGGAGAATTTTATTATCCCAAATTACGCAATAGGATTTTCTAATGCTTAGCAATAGGTTATCTTGAG
>CALBPF010000103.1 GCA_937899105.1 uncultured Flammeovirgaceae bacterium
GCGTTTCCGTTTCGTATTCCTAAGTTTTCAATGGTCACAGTCAATACCGGGTTATTGTCAGGACGTACAACATTGACCACACGATCACTGGCAGTTCCCGGAGCAGCGGCAGCCTGAATAATATCTACATTTGGATCTACACCACGTATAGTAACGCTTTTATCGATCGTGATGGACTCAGTATGAATACCTCTAACCAAAATCACATTACCATCTACTGCTGCTGTAAGCGCTGAATCGATATCTGGATAACTTGTACTGCCTATAAAAACAGTAGGTGTAACGGCTTCAAAAACATCTACAGAAAAATTAACAGAGGCTACTCCACCATTCCCGTCATTTACCGTGATCGTTATTTCAGCTTCGCCATTACCAACCTCCTGAATAGTGAGTATATCATTTGATAAAGAAGTAGTAACAACAGTTTCGTCGCTTACTTCTATTGAAAAAGCTAAATCGTCATTATCTACATCTGAGAATATAACTGACAAATCAATTTGAGTAGTACCAAAACCTTCGTTAAGTTTTAAGTTACTAAGGGAATTGTCAACTGTAGGAACGTTATTACGAATGAAATAATCGTCTTTTAATAAACTCCCTGCCACACCAAATGTATTATCTGGTTCTATTATCCACTTACCGTCCAGAAATTGGTAAAGCGTGTCTGTGGAGTACTGAACACCTTTCTCTAAAACAATCTGTCGCTCCCCTGAACCATATAGGTTCCAGAGGTAAAAGTTTTGCACACCCAATTCGGCAACCATCGCTACCATTTTGTCATATCGTTCAATTATGACGTCATCGCCAGGTGATTGATACAGAGGGTTTTCATTGATACCAATTTCCCCAATTTGAACAGGGACTCCATCCAGGCCCTTTGTCCCATTAGTAAAATAAGAAGCAATTTCAACTCCATTCCACATGCCCGTTGGAAATGACCTGATACCCGGCTCATCGAAGTTACCATCATAAGCCGACCAGGACGACATATGCATACGCACTTTAGGCAGTACATTTTCCACAACCGAGGGTATTCCAAGGTCCATCATGGTAACACGAGTATCTCCATTATTATAAAAGAGCTTATTAAATTCTACAGCGTATTGGAGTTTTGAAGTGGCACCAGGAAATTCATCAATCGCACGTTCAATTCCTCTCATTACCGCTCTCCACATTCTGGCCATTCCCTCGACCTGCCAATCTATATCGTCCGGTACATTATTGGGTCTCCTTTCCCAATTGCGAACGCTTCCTCTTAGCATCCAATCACCCTCCCAATTTTGGAAAAGAAAAGTCTTACCCATATTTCCATAATTCTGGAGAATGACTTTTGCAGCATTGTACAATTGTCTTTCTACATCTAAATAGCGATCATGATTACGATCTGGCCCATCACTGAAAAATCTGTTTACACCTTTAGCCGGCGACCAAAAGGCGTGCGTATCAAAATAGGGATCGGAAAATAATTCATCTACCTCAGCGCTCATAATGACCTCAGCAGGTTCATTAAAAGTAGGCCAGTTTGAGTTGAACGGGTAGGCGTTAAACATTTTGTTATTATTCGCAGAAATAGTCGTTTTAATATTTCTACTTCCCCATTCCTTAAACCTGTTTATGCCTTCTCGCAAATAGTTTTCCTCCGTGAAATTGTACCAGCCAGCGATATGACTTGCGCCAATTTTTTCTCTCATTGGCAGAATCTGACTGGTATCGGTTTTGTCGAAATTATCGATCTGGCTGGTTACATCTGTATCGCTGGTAAGTTCAGAGGCATAATGTATCTTAATTTCACCGTTATTATTGGTTAAAGTAACATTAGCATCAGAAATGGCAATATCTTCAGGATTGAAAGCTCCTTCCCCTAATCTGAAGATTGAATGATTCAACATCAAGATATTAAACCCACCTGCTGCCGAGGTTACAGAAACACCTCCATTTATAGTGTCTGCCGATAGTACGCCTTCCTCGGATAGTGTGAATGAACTGGCGTTCGATGTATTCGATGTGAAAAGATTTACGTTTTCAGCAAAGATAATCCCCTTATTAAGGATATCGGTAGAAGTCTGGGGATCGCTCCCCCCGAAAGTTTCTCCACCTATTCCAAGTGTACCACCAATATTCTAATAGGTATACTTTCTAAAATTCAATTTGATATGGCCGTTGCCTTCTGTTATCAGGTCTTCATCAAGAGCTACATTATAGTTTTCAATATTTACGGTTTTGGCGACCCCTGTTTCATTTGAAATAATAAGATCTTCAGGATGCATGTAACCTGATCCTAAAATCGATGTGGTATCTGATGAAAGCGATAAAATAAACGAGCTGTTATTAGCGTAAATTAAACCTTCGCCTACAGAGATAGGAAGGTCTCGTCCACTAGAAATAGTACCGTTACAATTTATATCACCAGTAACAATGAATTGTTTATCGATAGACGTACCGTTGTAACCCAATTGTAAGACTCCAGAAATACTTACAATTAAATTATTACATAGACCAAGGGGTTGCCCTCCAGAAGGAACCAAATCCAGATGGACCGTGTGTCCCAAAATCTCGACATCATCACTTGCCGAAGGAACTTGATTACCGCTCCAGGTAGAGGGGTTACTCCATGCACCATTGGCTTGGGATTGGATGGTCTGAGAAACGACAGCGGGACTTAAGATTAATAATAACAGGCCGATAAATAAACTTTTCATGTTTACAATTTTATTTGAGTCAAAAGTAGATTTATTAGGCTCTGAAAGCGTTTAAATACTGGTCATATAAATCCAAAATCATTCTAAATGAAGTAATCTGAACATTAGTTAAAAAAACAACCCACAATGGAAACGCACGATAATGTTTTATTTTTTTATTTAATACATCAGGTGTTTGCACTGGGTTTTCATAAAAGTCTATTTTTTTTATTATTATTTATAAATCATGCTTGAATAAACAATTTTACTTCCTATTTCAGAGGAAAATAATGGCTTATGTAAGTAACCTTACTTTTATTATTCACAATTTGTAAGCAACTACCTATTCAGCAATGGCTAGTTTCTTTATAAGGAGTATTATAAACTCACCTTAAGCATGATTGAACATACCGTCACATTTAGTGTGTCTGTGTTATGTTTGAAAAAGGTTTCCTACAGAATAAATTCATAATCAATAACGACAAGAATTATGGAGAAAATACAAGAGGAAACCCGATTAGGGCGTCCTTGATAATTGCTTTCTGTCTATGAAATCTCATTTCAGCTTCAT
>CALBPF010000104.1 GCA_937899105.1 uncultured Flammeovirgaceae bacterium
AAATTTGAAGTATGGTGGAACACCTGAAATCCAAATTTACAACTTATATTTTTGAATGGAGAAATGCTAGAGGGTGTTACGAGTCAATCAATAGTAGTAAGTGAGCATGGGGAATTATCACTTGAGGTAACTCACAACGGTTTCGCCTAATCAGTTAGTCGTGAATTTGCCGTGACAAGCCTGGTCGTAGATTTTGAAACTTTTGCTACAGTCTTTCCAAATCCTACTTCTGACAAATGGATTATTGATATCAAATCAAATAATAATTTTAATACCATTAGATTGACTGACTTAAATGGCAAAATCATATTGTCTCAATCTATTCAAGAGGGAAAAAGAGTAGTTTTATCATCTACTAATTTGCGTAAGGGAATTTATCTATTAAGTTTGATCGGTGAAGATGAATTTACAGTTAAAAGAGTCATTAAGAACTAATGAAGGGTATTTGGTTTAGATTGTTTTTGCCAATCTTGTTTGTGGCAATATTGGTGACTACAGCGTCTATTGCCCAGCCGGGTGATCCAGGAGGAGATCCTGATAATCCGGTTCCTATCGGTGGTTTAGAGTTGCTCCTGATAGGAGGAGCTGCATTAGGAGCAAAAAAAATTATATCGTCAAGAAAAAAGGGCTAACTTGTGCCAGTTACGCAGCGAATACTGCAGTTAAGAATCCTTCCGAGATGGATTATCATTTTAATTGATTTATCCTTAGTTGCTTTTGCTACTACTTTAGGTTATCTCCTAAGATTTAATTTCGAGGTATCAGAGTTGGCCAATCGAAATTTTCAACTTGGTATTCTGGTTAATTGTTTTGCCGTTTTGCTGGCCATAGGGCTTACCAAGAGTCACGCTGGAATAGTGCGTTATACCGGATTGAAAGATGGAGTAAGGTTATTATATACTCTTTTGCTGTCACTCATCTTTGTTTCTGTTCTTAACCTATTATTCTATTATAATATCCAAAAAAATCTTATTCCTTATTCGGTAATTCTGATTTCCTTTCTGGCGTCGTTTCTATTTCTTTTTCAATACCGATTGCTAATAAAAAATATTTTCTCCTATTATAAAGGGAATAGAAAGTCCAGGGTTGATGTAGCTATCTTTGGAGCAGGTCAATTAGGAATGATTACCAAGCAGGTCATTGAAAGCGATGATGCATCTGATCTTCGTGTAGTTGCGTTTTACGAAGATAATGTGAATAAGGTGGGTAAAGTAATTAATGGCACGCCAATTTTACTGGCTGAGGATTTGGAGATACAATTAGATCAGATTTCAGCTGATGAGCTAATAATTGCTGTTCAGAATCTCCCCTTATCCAGAAAGAATCAAATTGTGGATGCCTGTCTAAAGCACAGCATAACCGTAAGGTCTGTTCCTCAGGCGAGTGATTGGGTTCAGGGTGAACTCAGTTTGAAACAAATAAAAGAGGTTAAAATAGAAGACCTGCTAGGAAGAGAAACGATTCAATTGGATAACCAAGCTGTAAGCAGTGAATTGCATAACAAAAGGGTTTGCATTACCGGTGCAGCAGGGTCTATCGGTAGCGAACTTGTACGGCAAGCGCTGAAATTTAATCCTTCCAGAATCATTCTTATTGATCAAGGCGAATCGCCATTATATATTCTTGAGCGCGAGCTTGGAGAGAGTCTAAACGGGCGAATTTATGTGGCGGATATTAGAGATAAGAAACGCCTGGAATCGATTTTTGAAAAGGAGCTACCTGAAGTTGTCCTTCATGCCGCAGCGTATAAGCATGTACCGCTAATGGAGAATAACGTTATTGAGGCTGTAAAAACAAATGTCCTTGGTACTCAAAACTTATCTGATTTGGCAATTAAGTATAAGGTTGAGCGTTTTGTTATGGTTTCTACCGATAAAGCCGTGAATCCAACCAGCATTATGGGTTGTACTAAACGTGTTGCTGAAATTTATGTCCAGTCACTTAACCAAACTATGAATGCTGCTGATCAACATACAGTATTTGTAACTACAAGGTTTGGGAATGTATTAGGTTCAAATGGGTCAGTAATTCCCTTTTTTAAAAAGCAGATTAGCGATGGGGGGCCGGTAACCGTGACGCACCCTGAAATTACAAGATATTTTATGACCATTACTGAGGCATGTCAATTGGTCCTTGAAGCTGGAGCTATGGGTAGAGGTGGCGAGATATTCATTTTTGATATGGGGGAATCTGTTCAAATTGTGAATTTAGCGAAAAGGATGATTCAATTGTCAGGTTTAGAATTAGGCAAGGATATTGAGATCGTATACACAGGTTTAAGAGAAGGTGAGAAACTTTACGAGGAACTATTAGCCGATAGAGAGAATACCCTTCCCACTCATCATAAAAAAATTATGATAGCTAAAGTTGCCGAGTATAGATTCAAAGAGGTTAAAGAGTATTTTCAAACGTTGAAGGAAATGGTACGTTCTAACGCTGATCTAGACATTTTTACCGACGAGTTGCAAAAGTTAGTTCCTGAATTTCAAAATGGAATTAGCAGAGCCAGTAATAAAGAGTTGGCTAGTTGAAATTAGCGTTTTCTTGCCCTTCGGGAACGCTTTCTTCTGTTGTATTTAGACTTGCTGCTACTTAAAATATTAGCCGGGATGTAATACTCCAACTTTACATTAAGAATAAAATAGCCATCATTATCGCCAGAATTTCCACGAATTTGGCCTTCTTCTACACCCAATGGGGGTAGATTGCCATCAAGCTCATGTCTTCTATCCGCCAAAGCTTGCCTAAGTGGATCTCCGGACAAAGTGCTATGCAGCAGGTATGTGGTACTTACGTCATCCAGGTAATCTGTGAATGTAAGCCTGTAGCCTCCTTCAACGCCTATATTAAAAAAAGGACCAGCTTTGAACTTGATACCTATTCCCATGGGAATTACGATAGCCAGGCGGCTGTAGTCAACCCCTTCTGTTTGCAACGGTTGTAAGGCAACATAATCCCCAGCATCACTAAGAGGCGCCCCATTCCAGTCAGTATCAGGTACCTGGGCTTTAGGATTAAAATATAATAAACCAATACCAGCAAAACCATAAACATTTAGCGCCGGTCGTTGATAAAAACGTGTCCCAAAGGAAAATGCCTGTACAATCCCTACAACATTCAGTTCAAAGTTGTCTGATCGAAAAGATAAGTTTCTTACTGTCCTTCCTTCACTGTCAGCTTCTGCATCGTCACCTGATAGTCTAAAATAGGTTGCCTCGGTACGGATAGCGATTCTCTCTGTAAAATAGTACTGTAGTCCAAAGTTCAGATTCAACTTTGTATCGATCACATCTCCAGGATTATTTAAGTCGCCAAAATAACTTGAGGTACCTGTTCCAAAAGTTGCAATAATATCTCTGCCTCTTCTAAAATTATAGAAAGACTGAGCCTTGAGCTCGGAAATGACTGTTACTATCAGTAATATGATAAAAGTTGCCTTTTTCATTTTTTCCTATTTCAAGGGTCAAGATACTAAATTATATTAATCTTTTAAAAGGTATAGTAAACACTTGTATAATGAAAAAAGGAGTTCGTCTGTTACCTGAACTCCTTTTAAAGTGCATCCGGAAGGATTCGAACCCTCAACCCCCAGAGCCGAAATCTGGTATTCTATCCAGTTGAACTACGGATGCATTTCATTTTATGCCAGTACTTCTTTTACTTTAGCGGCTGCATCTTTTAATACTATCGCTGAAGTCACCTTAAGTCCTGATTCTTCTATTATCTTCGCGCCTTCCTCTGCATTCGTTCCTTGAAGCCTTACAATAATTGGAATATCAATATTTCCTATTTTCTTGTAAGCTTCAACCACACCATTCGCTACGCGGTCACATCGTACAATTCCTCCGAAAATATTGATAAGAATAGCCTTAACATTAGGGTCTTTAAGAATAATTCTAAATCCTGCTTCCACGGTCTCAGCATTTGCTCCACCTCCTACGTCCAGAAAGTTAGCAGGTTCTCCACCGGAAAGTTTAATGATATCCATCGTAGCCATAGCTAGACCGGCTCCGTTTACCATACAGCCCACATTGCCGTCGAGTTTTACGTAACTAAGTCCTGACTGACCGGCTTCAATTTCGGCCGGATCTTCCTCTGATAAATCTCTTAGTTCAGCCAAGTCCTTATGGCGATATATGGCATTATCGTCAAGGTTAACTTTTGCATCTACAGCCAGAATTTTATTGTCGGAAGTTTTGAGCACAGGATTAATCTCAAACATGGAAGAATCCGTGGCTTCATAAGCTTTGTAAAGTGAAAACACGAATTTCACCATTTCCTTAAAAGCATTTCCTTCAAGGCCAAGTGCAAATGCTATTTTCCTTGATTGAAAACCCTGAAGTCCTAAGGCGGGGTCGATCCACTCTTTTATAATCTTATCTGGAGTTTTTTCTGCTACCTCCTCGATATCCATTCCACCTTCAGTAGATGCCATGATAACGTTACAACCTTTTGCTCGATCAAGAAGAATACTCAAGTAGTATTCCTTCGGCTCAGATTCTCCTGGATAATAAACGTCTTCGGCAATTAATACCTTATTTACTGTTTTTCCATCTTCACCTGTTTGATGAGTAACTAAAGTGCCGCCGATGATTGCTTTTACTTTTGCCGGAACTTCTTCAAGAGATTTAGCCAAAACAACTCCATTTGAGCTGGTCTCACGTACTTTACCTTTACCTCTTCCACCAGCATGAATTTGAGCCTTTATCACATACCAGCTAGTACCAGTTTCTTTATTCAGCTCTTTGGCCGCGCTTAAGGCCTTGTCAGGGTTATCAGCTACGATCCCGGATTGCACTTGGACGCCAAAACTTTTAAGAATGTCTTTAGCCTGGTATTCGTGTATATTCATTTGCTCAATTTTTGCACGAAAGTAGGTCATTTCGCTTGATAATTCAAACGTCTTTTAAGATTAACATGAACGAACATGAGGCATTAAACGGCCCATTGATTATGTTTGAAAATTCATAAAAAAATGGCTCTACTCAAAGCAACGGGAATCATAAAAGCATATAATACCCTTCAAGTTTTAAAGGGTATAGATTTAGAAATTCAACCGGAAGAAATTATTTCCATTGTAGGAGCTTCAGGTGCAGGAAAAAGTACGCTACTTCATGTTTTGGGATTGCTTGATTCTCCCGATAAAGGAATGGTTCAACTCAATGGAACAGATATTCAGAAGCTTGGAGCTATTGAAAAAGCGAGGTTTAGGAATAAGCAAATTGGCTTCGTTTTTCAATTTCATAATTTGCTGCCTGAATTTACAGCCTTGGAGAATGTATGTATCCCGGGATATATTAAAGGTGATGATAAATTAGAGGTAGAACGGAAGGGGAGGGAAATACTTAAAACGTTGGGGCTTTCCAGCAGAGATCAACATAAACCGTCTCAGCTCTCCGGAGGAGAGCAGCAAAGAGTGGCAGTTGCGAGAGCATTAATAAATAAACCGGCAATAGTTTTTGCAGATGAACCCAGTGGAAATCTTGATTCCAAGAATGCGAAAAGCCTTCATGATATTTTTTTCTCCCTGAGGGATACTACCGGTCAAACATTTGTGATTGTTACCCACAATGATGAGTTGGCTGATATGGCCGATCGCCAATTGATTATTGAAGACGGCCAAATTTTGCCTAAACCTCGCTAACCTTTCTAATCATGGTTTTTATATGTTTTTCTGCACCTATTAGATCATTGTATACCGCAGCAATTTTCTTTTCGGCATCAATCAGGTAGGTAATTCGCTTAGCAATATTTAATACCGGTACATGGGCTTTATATGCCTTGCATACTTTACCGCTGGCATCTGAAAGTAATTCAAAAGGCAGATTATGTTTTTCCTTGAATTTTGCATGTGTAGATAGCGTATCGGTATTGATACCTACTACTTGTACATCAAGGTTTTTAAAGAACTCAAAATTATCTCTGAAAGAACAGGCTTCCTTTGTGCATCCCGGTGTAAAGTCTTTAGGGTAAAAGAATAAAACAAGCGGTTCATTCAAATCCTTTAGATTAAAACGGTTTTTACCTGTTGAAGCAAGATTAAAGTTTGGCGCTGTTTCGCCGACTTTTAGAGGCATAATTAGTTGATTTTACGATAACTAACAGCAGATGTCATTGAAAGGTTAAGCTAAAATCGTGGAATCACTTTGTTCTACTTCTACCTTACCATTTTCGTTAATTTGCTTCAGGCACACCTTTTCTACCTCATTAATTCTGATAGGATCGTATTTAGCGGCAACTTTTATATAATTTCTTGTGAACCCCAGCATTTTCCCGTCTTCCTGATCATCCTCCCAGAGTACGTAATCCTCAACATTCAAGTTTTCTTCATAGAATCGTCGCCTTTTCTTTTCGCTTAAAGAGCGCAGCATTTTAGAACGTTCGTTTCTTACTTTTAGGGGCACGGGGTCTAGCATGTCGGCTGCCGGTGTATTCACACGTTTTGAATAAGTAAAAACGTGCAAGTAAGATATATTCAGTTCGTTTAAAAAAGTATAGGTCTCAAGAAAATCGTCTTCAGTTTCACCTGGAAATCCCACAATTACATCTACGCCAATGCAACAGTTAGGCGCCAATGTTTTTATGGTGTTTACACGATTCACATATAGTTCTCGCAAATACCTCCTTTTCATTAGCTTTAAAATGCGGTTAGATCCGGACTGCAGTGGAATATGGAAATGCGGTACAAACTTGTTGGATCTACTCACAAACTCGATGATTTCATCTGTAAGTAAGTTGGGTTCTATAGATGAGATTCTAAACCGTTCTACAGGTACATTTCTTTCAAGTTCTTTGACTAAATCAATAAATCGATCTTCTCGCCTTCCATTTCTAATACCAAAATCACCTGTGTTGACCCCCGTCAGTACAATTTCCTTGATACCCTTAGCGGCTATTTCCTTCGCCGAACAAACAATATTTTCTATGGTGTCACTTCTGCTTCTACCACGTGCTAAAGGGATGGTACAAAATGTACAACTGTAGTCGCAACCGTCCTGAACCTTTAGGAACGTACGTGTGCGGTCATTGATAGAGTATGCAGTGTTATATGATGTAGCTTCTTCTATTTCCGAAGCTAGTACTTTCGGTTTCTCCGGTCGAACAAATTCATCTAGCAGCTCCACAAGCCTGAATTTCTCGGCTGCGCCCAAGACAGCATCTACACCAGGTATTTCAGATATTTCTCTGGGTTTGAGCTGTGCATAACATCCGATAATTGCTACATATGCATCAGGGCATATATTTCGGGCCTCTTTTACTATCTTGCGACACTTCTTATCGGCATTCTCGGTAACGGAGCACGTGTTGATTATGAAAATGTCAGGGGATTCATTAAACTCTGTTTTTATGTAACCTTTTTCTTCGAACTTCCGGGAGATAGCTGAAGTCTCGGAGTAATTCAGTTTGCAGCCAAGTGTGTAGAAAGCGACCTTTTTCATAAAGAATGCAAAGATAACTTATGTTGTACAATTTAAAAACGTCACTATATCAACCTTCGATGGTAATTTAGATGAGAATGAAGGTGTATCAGAAAGTAACCTGTAGCCAATGATTAGTTCCAAAATGTAACGGGAAATTGGATTTTAGGTCACCATCAGATAAATTCATAAAGCGCCTTTTAAACCTCAGTCTTTGTTTTAGTTATATCCGCTTTCAGGTCGCTAAGGGTCACATTTTTTTCACTCAATTCTTCTATCTCATTGCTGGATATAGCTTGATTTTCCCAAAATATGGCAGATAAAATGAAGAAGATTACCAAAAATATGTAAGCTTAGATTGCCTGCCGAGTTCTTTATTCCCTCAGGCTGAGGCTAAAGTAAATCTTCACTTTTAAATTAATCCAATTCTTTAATTAACCTGTTCAGATCTCTTTCAAAAAGCTCCGCCGACCATTTTTGTTGATTCTCAGCCGAGTTCAAAGATTTAAATCGGCTTTAATGGCCTCGATAAGTTGATCGAGTTCCTCTGATACTTTTTTATGGCCTTTCTTATTTTGCAGGGCTTTATTCACGCTGACATAAAACTTAATTTTAGGTTCCGTTCCGGAAGGACGTGCAGAAACTTTATAACCCGCTTCCGTAAAAAACTGAAGTACATTGGACTTATCATAGTCAACGCCTATTTCTTTCCCTGATACAAGATCTCTAGATACACTGGATTGGTAATCAATGACTTTTACAACTTTTGAACCGGCAAAAGTTTCAGGAGGGTTGGCTCTGAAGTCTGCCATCATCTGAATGATTTCTTCTGCCCCCGATTTTCCTTTTTTGGTTAAAGAAACCAATGCCTCCTTATAATATCCAAAACTAACGTACATCTCTATGAGCATGTCATAAAGACTTTGACCTTTGCTCTTGGCATAAGCGCACATTTCTGCAATCATTGCGCTGGAAGCAACAGCATCCTTATCTCTTACGAAATCGCTGATCATATACCCATAGCTTTCCTCTCCACCGGCGATATACTGCTTTTCACCCTCTAATGATTTTATTAAAGACGCTATGTATTTAAAACCAGTTAAAGTATCAAAATACTCAACACCATAGCTATCAGCTATCTTGGAGATAAGGTCGGTGGTTACAATGGTTTTCACTACAAATTCATTACCCTTAAACTGACCTCTTTCTTTCCAGCGTTCCAGGATATAATAAATCAAAAGGCTCCCGGTCTGGTTGCCGTTGAGCAACTCAAATTCACCATCATTATTTTTCACTGCAATACCAACACGATCAGCGTCGGGATCAGTAGCCAGAACAAGGTCTGCATCAATTTCTGTCGCTTCTTTGAGGGCAATTGACAGCGCTTCTTTTTCTTCAGGGTTAGGGTAAACCACTGTGGGAAAATTACCATCTGGAGTGGATTGACTTTCTACAACCGTTACATTAGTGAAACCGTAGTTCTTTAAACTTGGCGGTACAAGTGTTACACCGGTACCATGAATTGGCGAGAATACAATTTTGAGGTCGTGGTGCTTTTTGACCGCCTCTGGGGATAAAGCAAGTTTTTTAATCTCCGTTAGGTATATTTTATCTATTTCACCGCCGATAGACTGAATAAGAGAGGTATTACCATCAAATTTCACCTGGCCTACACCTTCTACCTTATTAACTTCTTCAATTACATTCTTATCGTGCGGAGGAACCAATTGAGCGCCGTCGTTCCAATATGCCTTATAACCGTTATATTCCTTAGGATTATGGGAAGCTGTAACTACGACACCACCGTGACAGCCCAGATGTCGAATAGCAAAGGACAACTCCGGGGTGGGCCTAAGCTCTTCAAAAAGGTAAACAGTAATACCGTTAGAAGAAAATACTTCTGCAGTAACTTCTGCAAAATAACGGCTGTTATTCCTGCTGTCATGCGCTATAGCCACTTTCACATCTTGACCGGTAAAAGACTTTAGAAGATAATTAGCCAGACCCTGGGTGGCCATTCCTACTGTGTATTTGTTCATGCGGTTTGACCCGATTCCCATAATGCCTCGAAGCCCACCGGTGCCGAACTCAAGATTCTTGTAGAAAGCATCCGTAAGCGCTTCCTCGTTTTGCATGAGTTCTTTAATCTCACTTTTAGAAACTTCATCTATATCACTGTTGAGCCATACATTGGCCTTATCAAGTATTTCCTGGTTCATTGTCTTGTCTATAAATTACCTCTTAATTCTTGTTCCCTTTCTATGGCCTCAAATAAAGCCTTGAAATTGCCTTTTCCAAATGATTTAGCGCCTTTTCTTTGGATTATTTCGTAGAAAACAGTCGGACGATCCTGCACTGGTTTTGTGAATATTTGAAGCAAGTAACCTTCGTCATCACGATCAACAAGTATATTAAGGTCTTTTAGTGGTTGGATATCCTCATCAATTTCACCAACCCGGCTCAACAGGTCGTCATAATAATTGTCCGGTACATGTAAAAATTCAACGCCGCGTTTTCGAAGTTCTGAAACCGTGTGCAAAATGTTATCTGTAGCTATGGCAATATGTTGGACCCCGGCTCCCTGGTAAAAATCGATATACTCTTCTATTTGAGACTTCTTTTTACCTTCGGCGGGTTCATTAATTGGGAACTTAATGTATCCATTTCCATTGGATACCACCTTTGACATTAAAGCTGTATAATCAGTAGAAATATCATTGTCATCAAAAGTAATGAGTAGGTTAAAACCCATTACTTTTTCATAAAACTCTACCCAGGTGTTCATTTCACCCCATTCTACATTACCAACACAATGATCTACATATTTGAGCCCAATAGGATTTACGTCTGCCACACCTCTTTTTTCTTCAAAACCAGGCAGAAATATACCCCTGTAGTTCTTTCGTTCAACAAAAGTGTGGATAGTTTCCCCATAGGTTTGAATAGAAGCAGTTACAACCGTCCCATTATCGTCCGATAGCGCTTCAGGAGCGCTTACAGCTTTGGCGCCTCTTTTTGTGGTTTCTTCAAAAGATTTTGCTGCGTCGTCAACCCATAGCGCCAGTACCTTAACCCCATCTCCATGCTTTTTTACATGTTCGTTAATAGGTGATTGCGGATATAATCCTGTGGTAAGTACAAGCCTGATTTTATCTTGTCTTAGAACGTAGCTAGCCCTATCCCTGACACCGGTTTCCGGACCTGCATAAGCAATGAGTTCATAACCAAACGCATATTGATAATAAAGTGCAGATTGCTTAGCATTACCTACATAGAACTCTATGAAATCAGTTCCATTTATCGGCAGAAAATCTTCTGACATAATTTAGTCGTTTGAGAAGTAAAATTATTCATTCGGTAGGCCAATTGAAATAAAAATGACTACTGTGTTTCAATTGACTAAAATATTTTAGATAATAGCTAACAGTTTCATTTAAAGATTCCCTGCAAAAGGAAATATGATAAACAATATTAAACTGGATGATGAATTACGGAATTTGATCGATAAGAAATCAACGTTGAATGGATTGCCCTACGATAGTAGTGAATACGATCATTTGGAGGAGGAGGTACATGCTCTGGAGGATGCCTTTCTTTCAAATTATGGAAGTTATCTAGAGGACGCTTTTCATGAAGTACATGATGAATATTGTCCGGATAATGATGTTTTATTGCCGATAGCCTATGTACCTAATGTTGTGATCAAACCTAATCAGGAAACCTACGAGGCGGCCAAAGGCCAAGGAGTGTATATAGAAGCAGATGATTTTGACACATCGGAGACCAAACTCGTTTTGCTGCCAGGCCCTACACGCATTGAGCTACTCATAGGCAGCGATCGAAAAGAAGTGGTCTGGAGGGTGGATAAATGAAGCTCAGAAGCCCAGTTTGGATTTGACTTTGGTCAATACCTTTTGCGCAATCTTCCTGGCTTTCTCTTCTCCTGCCAGAAGTCTTGAATTAATTTCATCAGGATTATCCATTAACTGGTTAAAAGCTTCTCGCTCTTTACCGTACTTATTGAGTACAAGCTCAAATAGTGCTTGTTTTGCATGTCCATATCCATAGTTGCCACTTAAATAATTGGACCGCATTTTTTCTACCTGTGTGGTATTGCCAAGAAGCTTATATAGGTCAAAGACATGGCACTTATCCGGGTTTTTTGGCTCTTCAAGAGGTTTGCTGTCCGTTACTATTGACATTACCTGCTTTCTTAGCTGTTTTTCAGGCAGGAATATATCAATTATGTTACCATAGGACTTACTCATTTTTTGGCCGTCGGTACCTGGAATGGTCATCATTGAATCGTCAATTTTTGCTTCAGGTATTATAAATGTTTCACCGTAGAGATGATTGAAGCCACTTGCGATATCCCGGGTCATTTCCAGATGCTGCTTTTGATCTTTTCCTACCGGAACAATATCCGCATCATAAAGTATAATGTCAGAAGCCATTAAAACCGGATAGGTAAATAAGCCTGCATTAACGTCTGAAAGTCGCTCAGCCTTATCTTTGAAAGAGTGGGCGTTGGCTAACATTGGAAATGGGGTGAAACAATTTAAGTACCATGTCAACTCGGTGACCTCCGGGACCCTGGATTGTCTGTAGAATAAGTTTTTTTCAGTATCAAAGCCGAATGCCAACCATGCCGCGGCGGTGGCATTTACATTATTTATTCTTGTTTCTGCTTCTTTAATTGTAGTTAACGAATGTAGGTCCGCAATAAAGAACAATGCATCATTCTCACTATTGCGCGAAAGCTCGATTGCAGGAATAATTGCTCCCAACAAATTACCTAAATGAGGTCTTCCACTGCTTTGTATTCCCGTCAATATCCTGGCCATATTTCTAGATTTTCGGCAAATATAAGATTCGTCATGAGAACCTCGCATTTAGATACAAAATGTACTGTTAGCCACTTGTTATAATGATTTGTTAATATAGGCTTAGGGCTTTCCTGTATTGTGACTAAGCTTTACTTTTGAAGTATGAAAAAATGGAATATACTCACCTCTCTTTTTGTCTTTATATCAATTGGAGTAAACGGGCAACTATCCGAAAATTTAATGTTCAGTGAAAAAAACTTTGACTTTGGACAGATAAAGGAGTCGGACGGTCCTGTTACTCACGAATTTAGCTTCATCAATAATGGAGCGGATACCATTCAAATAGCAAATGTTAAAGCCTCTTGTGGCTGCACTACACCCGCTTGGACAAAGGAAGCGGTTGCTCCCGGGCAATCCGGCTTTATTCAGGCACAATACAATCCCAAAAACAGGCCCGGTTCGTTTAACAAAAGCTTGACCGTGACTCTTAATTCGTCATCAGAGCTGTTGCGGTTATTCATCAAGGGATATGTGGAGCCAAGACCCAAAAGTATTGAAGATGAACTCCCAACACTTTTGGGTGGTCTTCGAATGAAACACAGAGCATTTAATTTTGGAAAGATCAAGGTGACGAATGAACCTGTTATTCAAGAGTTCGATGTACTTAATGTAACTGACTCGGTCATTATATTTTCCGATTCCATTGCTAAGCCCAATCACATAAATGTGAAGTTTGAACCACAACTTCTACGAGCAAAACAGCGCGGTAAAATCAGACTTATTTATAATCCATCAGAGTTAAATGATCTGGGCTTTAGAAATGATAATGTTACATTGTACACAAGTGAACAGGATGAGAAATCGATAAAGAGTATATCTGTTTACGCCACACTGGAAGAGTACTTTCCGCCTATGACATCTGAAGAGCTGGAAATGGCCCCTAAGCTTGCAATAGAAAACGCCCTCTATGACTTTGGTAAGCTAGAAAGTAACAAGAAATTAACCACAGAATTTGTGCTGAGCAATCATGGTAAAAAGCCGTTGGAAATTAGGAGTGTCAAGCCTAATTGCTCCTGTATCTCTACCGAGCTTGTAGACGAGACCATTCCGGTAGGCGGTAATACCAGGCTGAAGGTAAGTTTTAACACTGCAGGAAGAAGAGGGAATCAGCAGAAGTCGGTAGCTATTTTTAGCAATGATCCTAATGCCAGCGCACAGCGCGTAACGGTCAAGGCTTATATTTCTACGGGTTCAAATCGCTAAAGCAATAGGAAACTAGAGAGCATTTTCAAATTTTCTTCGCTATCCCACTGTCGAGCATTAGTTTCTTTAAACACGAGTTTTCCACTTTTATCGAAAACCAAAGTAGTAGGCAGCGCTACTATCCCCAGTTCGGCCAATGAAGTCTTTTGTTGAACAAAATCCAGGTTAAACTTATACCTATTGCCGAATTCCCGGATTTTGCTTGCGTTCTCCTCTGTAGCCAATATAAATACAATATCATCATTTTTGAAATGGTTAGTGGCGTTTTCAATGGAAGGCATCTCCTTAATGCACGGGCCACACCATGTTGCCCACAAGTTAAGAAAAACGACTTTATCTTCGTAAGCTCTCCAGTGAATAGGATTGTTATCGGCCGTTACCAGGTCAATTTGCTCTAAGGTTTTAATGTCAATAATAGTTTCCGCATTAATCTCTCTGGTCTTTTCTTTGCCGCATGCTAACCCAACGGCACAGATCAATAGTATCAAACCTAATCTCTTCATTCGCCAATTTTCTACAAAGATGTAATTTTAGTCACAGTTAATGTATTCACTAATACCTACAATTGTAATGGCCCATGGTAAAACGTAGAGATTTTATAAGATCTTCAGTATTAGCTTCTGCTGCGTCTTTAATAGGATTCAAAATTGCGCATGCCGCAAAAATGCCTTATGGCTATGTTCCGGTACTTAGTCAACAAGATATTCCTTTTAGTAAACATCAGGATATGGTGGTGTTAAATGATCGACCGTGGAACATAGAAGCGATGGCTCATTTACTTGATGACCGTGTAACTCCCGAAAACAAAATGTTCGTTCGTAATAACGGCATCATCCCTAAAAATATGGATGTCAATACATGGGAGCTCTTGATAGACGGCGAATCAGCTTTGGCTCAGAAAAAATATAGATTAGACGATCTGCAATCAAAGTTTAAATCTTATACCTACCAACTCACGCTGGAATGTGGTGGTAATGGCAGGAGTGAATTCAACCCACCGGCGAAAGGCAATCAATGGACTGTTGGAGCAGTATCTTGTGCCGAATGGACCGGTGTCAGGTTGAAAGATGTATTAAACGATGTTGGTATTAAGGACAGTGCTATTTATGTAGGCTACTATGGTAGCGATACGCATTTGAGTGGAGATTCTTCGAAAGATGCTATTTCAAGAGGAATACCTTTGTCAAAGGCTATGATGGAAGAAACGCTTTTAGCTTATAAAATGAATGGAGAAGATATTCCATTGGCGCATGGATTTCCTGTCAGGCTTGTCGCGGGCGGATGGCCTGCTTCTGCATCAGGAAAATGGATCAACAGGCTTTCCATTCGTAATAAAATCCATGACGGAGAAAAAATGGGGGGGAGTAGTTACCGTATTCCTTGCGAGTCTGTTGCCCCGGGTACAGAGGTAAATGATGGTGATATGTGCATAATAGAGTCTATGCCGGTGAAATCCCTGATTACATATCCTAAATCAGGTGCGCTAGTGAGGAGAAATCAAAAGTTCGAAGTAAGGGGGCACGCGTGGGCCGGTGAGAAAGAAGTAAGAACCGTAGATTATTCGGTTGATTTTGGCGCTACCTGGCAGGCCTGCACTCTTGAAAAACCAAAAAACCGACTGGCCTGGCAGCATTGGAAAACTACGGTTAGCCTAAGCAAAACAGGCTATTATGAACTATGGGTTAGGGCCACCGATGATCAAGGTATGATGCAACCTATGGTAGTACCGGGCTGGAACCCTAAAGGCTATTTGAACAACGCCTGCCACAGAATAGCGATAAAAAGTGTTTGATGAATAAGCCTATCTTCAATCTGCTCAATATTCTTATAAGGCTTACAAGCATAACTCTGCTGAGTATTCTCTTTCTGGGAGCTTTTACTCTCTACCTCGCTAAATTTTATGAACCAAAACGAATTGAACCGGAGGTAGCGAACTCTTCTTTAAAGCAGCAAACAGAAGTAACAGAGCATGATTTTATAATCGATGAAGGTTATGAATTAGTGGTTGCCAATTGCACCAATTGTCACTCCGCCAAACTTGTAACACAAAATCGTGCAACCGCAGAAGGATGGAAGAATACGATTGTATGGATGCAGGAAACGCAGAATCTATGGGATCTCGGAGAGTATGAAGATAAAATAGTGGCTTATTTGGCTCGTAACTACGCGCCCACACAGCAAGGCAGAAGAAAAAATTTAGAACGTGTAGAATGGTACAATTTAGAACCAGAACAGTAATAATTGTTAATAGAGTATGACGAGCATTGAAGAAGCCTGGCAAGCCCTTGTGGGAACAGCCCGATGGGCGTTGGATTCAGTCCTGTTTCAGGTACCCTGGTATACGAATTACTTTTGGGGTTTGATCCTTATTTCAGTAATTGTATGGTCATTTGAATTGCTATTTCCCTGGAGAAAAGAACAAAAAGTATTCAGAAAAGACTTTTGGCTTGATGCCTTCTATATGTTTTTTAACTTTTTCATCTTTTCCATCGTCATCAGCGGGGTTTATGTTTTTATTGAATCTGTAGCGGCTGGGTTTGGTTTGCGGATGAGCTCTTTATCTGTTGTTAACTTATCCGCGCTTTCCCCCATTGTGCAGTTAGTCATTTTCTTTGTTCTTCTTGATTTTGTACAATGGCTGACCCATGTAGCGCTTCATCGCTGGACAGTACTCTGGCAATTCCATAAAGTGCACCATTCGGTTGAGGAAATGGGATTTGCGGCGCATTTAAGATACCATTGGATGGAAAACATACTTTACAAACCTCTGAAAACACTAGGGGTAATGCTGCTTGGGGGTTTTGAGCCCTCTCAGGCTTATATTGTTCATTTCTTAGCTATAACTATTGGTCATTTGAATCATGCCAATATTAAGATTAGCTGGGGACCACTGAAATACATTTTTAACAACCCCGTAATGCATCTGTGGCATCATGCGAAATACCTGCCTGAAGATAGAAGTTACGGCGTTAATTATGGAATAAGTTTAAGCTTGTGGGATTACATTTTTAAGACCAATTATGTCCCTAATCAAGATGGTAACATTCAGCTCGGTTTCAAGGACAGGGAACAATTTCCAAAAACTTTTTGGCAACAATTGACCTATGGTTTTGGAAAGAGTAGAAAATAATAGTTCTCTACGGGCTCAGTAGTATGTCTTAACTTTGAGGACGGTTTCATACCTTTATCGTGTGAAGCAGTTAATGCCATTATTTTTTATTGTTCTGTATGGCTTTGGTTTATTACGACCTTTAGCTCCGCTCATTGATTTTGAATTGAATAAAGGTTATATACAAGATTTTCTTTGTATAAATCGAGATAAGCCGATAACCGTATGTGGTGGTAAATGCTATCTGTTGGAGCAATTAAAAAAGGTTAATGACTCCGAGAGCGACCCAGCCCCGTCACTATCTTTTAATTTATTAGATTACCCCATCGGATTTGTCTTTCTCTACACATTAAACGTAAGTTTATCGGGATCGGAGATTAGCAGAACCAGCATCTATTCTTTCTCCTACTCATTTCAATTCGTTCATTCCCAATTTCAACCGCCCGAGCAAGTAATGTTCACCTAAATCCGTTCATTCAGGACTATATTTTTAAGAACCTTACTTTTCAAAACAATGCAAAAAACAAAAATGATTATGGCATTGCTCTTATGCCTATGTATTAACTTAAGAGCACAAAAAATTGCACGACCGGATTCACACGCGCCGATAGGGGTAATGGGAGATCATACCCATGCTAAAGGGGAATTTATGATTTCCTATCGCTTTATGCGAATGGGCATGGAAGACAATCAAATAGGAACTGACGATGTCTCACCGGATGAAATAGCGACCACTGTCCCGAATATATTCTTTGGTATTGAAGGGCAACCCCCAACTCTTAGGGTGGTACCTACAGAAATGACTATGAACATGCATATGATTGGAGCTATGTACGCACCTATAGATCGTATTACTCTAATGCTTATGGGAATGTTCCTTTCCAGTGAAATGGATCATATAACGTATCAAGGAGGTATGGGTACCACCCGGCTTGGCAGCTTTACAACAGAGTCGAGTGGCATTGGCGACACTAAATTAACGGCTTTAATAAAAGTCTCTGACCATATACACTTCAATGCGGGCATTAGCATCCCAACAGGAACAATTGAAAATGACGATGAAGTACTGACTCCAATGAATATGAGACCTACTTTAAGGTTGCCTTATCCCATGCAAATAGGTTCCGGTACATGGGACTTTTTACCGGCAATAACCTACACGAAACGCTTTGAAAAATGGGGGTGGGGCGCTCAGGTCAATGGAACGCTACGGTTAGGTGAAAATGATAACGACTTTAGATATGGTCATCAGTTAAATGCTTCGGTTTGGGGAAGTTACTTGGTAACATCGTGGTTAGGTTCTTCACTTAGAGTAAACTCTGTTAATATCGGTGAAGTTGATGGGCGCGATCCAATGATCGTAGCTCCTGTTCAGACGGCTAATCCTGAGTTTCAAGGTGGTGAACGAGTCGACGTAAGCGCGGGTTTAAACCTGATAGGTCAGTCCGGCTTTGTACAGAATCAAAGGCTTGCTGTCGAGTTTGCCCTACCAATTTATCAGGACCTTAACGGACCCCAATTAACAACAAATAACATTCTAACGCTTGGTTGGCAGTATGCCCTTTAGACGTTGACAAATAAAGGGAAGGCCTATGTAAGTAGGTCTTCTATTTAAAAAAGCTTAATTTCAAGAACTGAAATTTCATTATTCTGTTTGATAAAGTATGAAAAGAGGATTTTTGTTCACATTTGTTCTGATTGGATTGTTAGAAGCTTGCAGTGAAAACTCAGAAACAGTAATTGAAGAGTTCACAGGCAATGAGTTCGTTTACGACCTTGCACAATCCTCTGATTTTCCAACATCGGGTACCGTTGCATTTCAGGAGCGGACAGATGGCGATGTTCAGGTTGTAGTGTCCTTAGAAGGTACGGAAGGAGATATATTTCACCCCGTTCATCTCCATTTTGGAGATTTGTCTACTCCTGACGCTGATATTGCCTTTTTACTTAACGACCTGAAAGGCAGCGAAGGCGAAAGCTCAACAACAGTTTCGCTGCTGTCCGATGAAACTAAATTTAGTTTTCAAACCCTTGGACAATTTAATGGCAGTGTAAAAGTGCATTTAGGAGCTGCTGGTTCTGATGCTGATGTTATTCTGGCCGCAGGTAATATCGGTGCGAATAGAAATAGCATTGGTGGGCGTCAGAAGGTTGCCATTTGTAAAAGTTATTGAAGTCAAGAAAAAATCCTGACAAAAATCATACTTCTAATTCTTTATAGTTAATTTCTTTTAATGAACTAATATTCAATGTGTTATAAACTGGTATTCCTAAATTCATTCCCCGATATATAAAAGACAATGCCAGAATATCATTTTTTTATTTTAATTCATTGGATAAGAGTATTGCTTATGCTTTCTTTCCATCTTAGTTTGGTTTTAATAAGATTTTTTTCGTATGCTTTTAAGGTTAATATGCCTGCCTCTGTGTATCCTATTATTTTCGGGCGTGCTGAAGGCTCAGGATTATCAGTATAACAACGTAATTCGTGTTAAGCTGAAGGAAGTTGTTGGTAATAATCTAAAGCAGCAATCCTTCTTGCGCTCAGCCAACGACGCCATTCAAACCGGAATAGCCTCAATTGATCAATTGAATGAACGCTGTGGCGCTGTTCAATTTAAAAGAGTTTTTCCAGATGGTGGAAAGTTTGCCGAAAGACGAAGAAAGTTCGGTCTTCATCTTTGGTATGAAATCACATTTGATCCGGATAAAGCGCCGCAAATTGAAAGGCTAATTTCAGACTATTCAAATGATCTTTCCCTTAGCCTTGTTGAACCCATTTATGCTAAACAGTTTGACCGTATTCAAGGAGATAATTTTGGTGCTGTAAAGAAAGAGATGTCAAGCGCTATTCTTGCACCTGGTCTTATGTTTACACCTGCCGATCCAAGGTATAATGAACAATGGCATTATAATAATACAGGACAAACCGGAGGGACCGTTGATGCAGATATAGATTTGAGCGAGGCCTGGGATATCCAGACTGGTAATAGTGGTGTAATTGTATCAGTTCATGATGGGGGAATAGATTATGCACATGAGGACTTGACCGATAACATGTGGGTTAATTCTGCGGAACTTTCAGGGTCAGCCGGAGTTGATGATGACGGCAATGGGTATGTGGATGATGTTTATGGCTATAATTTTGTTATTGGGTCTGGAAACGTCTTTCCTGATCCGGATGGACATGGAACGCATGTAGCCGGCACGGTGGCTGCTGTCAACGATAATGGTATTGGGGTTTCAGGTGTTGCCGGCGGTGGAAATGGTTTTTCAGGAATAGAATTGATGTCATGCCAGGTATTCACGAGTGGGGGCGGAGGGTTTGCCGAATCCTATGCTTATGCTGCGGACAATGGCGCAGTAATTTCTCAGAACAGTTGGGGTTATACTAATCCTGGATTTTTTGAGCAATCCGTACTGGATGCCATTGATTATTTCATTGCCAATGCTGGATATGATGCGGTAGGTAATCCTACAGGACCTATGCAAGGAGGAATCGTAATTTTTGCAGCCGGTAATAGTGATTCTGATTCTGATTACTACCCTGGTTTTTATGATCCTGTTCTTGCCGTAGCCTCCACCAATCATAATGATCAAAAAGCATGGTATTCGAATTATGGATCCTGGGTGGATATTTCAGCTCCAGGCGGAGAAACTTTCGTCTCAAATCAGGGTGTTTTGAGCACCTTACCCAGCAATACATATGGATTCTTTCAAGGGACTTCAATGGCGTGCCCCCATGTTTCCGGTGTGGCAGCACTAATAGTTTCTGAGTATGGTAGTGCGGGGTTTACGCCTGACCAGGTAAGATTTAGGTTGACGGAGACGACAGATGATATAGAAGCATTGAACCCGAACTATCAGGGCTTACTCGGAGCCGGTAGGATGAATGCATTTGCTTCTTTGCTCACCGATGATGAAATTCCGCCAGATGCAATTACAGATCTTGGTACCTACGAAATTAGACATAACCAATTAACCTTGACCTGGACCGCTCCTGAAGATGGTGACAATACGTCAGCTGCTTCTTACGATATCCGCTACAGTACGTCTCCAATAACTGAGGGGAATTTCTTTTCTGCTTCTTCTTTGGGTTCCATTCAAGCGTCTACTTCAGGCGCCACAGAAACATTTGTGGTAACTGGATTGACTGCCTCAACTACGTATTATTATGCAATAAAGTCTTTTGATTTCTTTAGTAATGAGTCGGCCATTTCTAATGTTTTGATGACTACAACCACTAACCCCCCGGTGGTTGAAGTTAATCCGACAGAAATAGATGAATTTCTGAACACCGGTGAAATCTCGGAAAGGGAGATTACAATTTCCAATGAAGGTGAAGGAGTGTTGGAATATATGCTTTCAGTCAATCCAATTGACTTTACACCATCACGGAGCGTATTGGCAGCCAGTCAGGTGTTTAAAGGGTTAGAGGACAAGTTAGATAAATCAAATGCCGATCAGTTAACTTCTGATATTTATATAGAAACGTTATCGAAAAGAGCTACTTCACCTTACTCAGAACAAAATGACTTGAACGATTTAGGAGTTATACTAGAAGATCTTAATGAGTCCTATTCTGAGATTACCGACCTAATTCCCAACTTCTATCAGTTTTCAGATGGAGAATCAGGAAACAATATATTAGATGGAGGAGGAGATATGTATGATGGTGGTAATTATTTATCTACTGATTTAGAATCAAATATAAATTATACAAATTCCGTAATTAATAGCTCAACGGCATTCGGAGGAGAATCATATTTTACGGCAAAATTCCCTGGTCTCTTTGTGATGACAGCCGATTTGGTAGGGGTCAACTATTTTGAAATTACTGGAAATTTAGGAGCTGATGGAAGCGGAAGTGTGGACGGTGCAGTGCTCAATGTGTCTCAAGGAGGGAGAATGTTTCTGGGATTCGTCTAGATTGTTTATGATGCCTTAGACCCGTCAGTAATCCACCTATATTTTGTCGAAGACAACGGAAGTCTGAGTCATGACTTTGCTACCAATACAAATGACGATTATCACAGGGTTACTGGTCTGAATGGTTCAAACAGTATTCACTATTTGCTTTTTGCAGGTTCAAATGGTGGGTATTATGATAATTCAATTATGCTCGATGTCATGTCAACTTATATTGAACTTGTGAACTTGACAACAGGCATTAATCTTGGAGAAGTCTCAGGAACCGTGGTAGCCGGCAATACCGATGTAATACCTATTTTTTTTGATGCCAGAGGTATTGAACCTGGACAATATTTAAACGATGTGGTAATCACGACCAATGATCCAGTTACCGGTGCAGTAGTGGTGAATACTGAACTAAATGTTCAGGGCGCACCAAATATCTCCTTGAGTTCAAATGTAATAGAACTAGGTCAAGTGTTTAATGCAACTGATTATGATACTGCTTTTTACATTCGAAATAATGGTACTGAGATTCTTGATGTATCCAGTATAAGTAGTTCAAATATTGAAGTTAACGTTTCGGTTAGTTCTGTGACTATAGATCCTGGAGATAGTGTCAGAGTTCCGATTTTTTACAATATTGACGATGTTGGCGTTTTTTCGGCTACAATTACAATAGCAAGCAACGACACAAATACACCAGTGGTTGATGTAACCGTAGGTGGCGATGCTGTTGAACCACCGATCATTTCAATAAATCCTACAGAGGTTGCAGAAAATTTATTTACAGGTGAAACAGCTCAACGTAATGTCTTAATTTCCAACCTGGGTGGTTCAGATTTAACACTTGAGAGTAATATTGAGTTTGTAAATATTCAGACCTCATCACAAAAAAACTTCATATCGCCAGCAATCACATCACGTTTTAGTGATCCTGACACTAAGAATAAAGAAGTGGTTTTTCTTCCGGAATTCAATATTACCGGAAAGGACCTGACGGGTATTTCTGTTGCTGTTTCTGATATTTTCAATAATCGGGCAGTTTTAATGCAAGACTTGACCACAAGAGGGGCCAGCATAACACTTTTTACCAATGTCCTTCCTGATCTGTCTGCCTTTGATATTTTAATCGTCGACGATAACATCAACGATTTTTCAGTAGGCAAAATTGACTCAATGAGAAGTTTTGCTATGGAAGGAGGAGCAATTTTAGTGGAGGCTGACGATAGCTCTTCTGAGATCAATGTGGGCCGTCTATTGGAAGATACTGATGTTCGCTTTACTACTTTTGGGACCTTCTACGACAGGATCTTTGATGGAATAGAAATGCATCCAACAACTGTAGGTGTTCCATCACTAAATTCTCTTTCGTACGGAGCGTATTATTCTGGCGGGGAGACAATAGTCCATGATTACCAATATGCGGCAGGCCATGTTCAGGTTACAGGTCTTGGGAATGGAACTTTGTTCCTTGTAGGAAATGAGCTATGCTCAGATGGAATTATCGAAAGCAATAGGCTTTTTATTAATCAGGTAATTGATTGGCTTAGTGATGTGGCCATTAAAGGCTGGCTGACGGTAGAACTTGAGGACACTTTAGTTCCTGCAGGTTCTTCTAGTGATATGATTTTGGAGTTTGATGCAACCGGGCTTAATGGAGGTGTCTATGAGGCAAATGTCCATTTAACTACGAACGATCCGTCTGACATGGAAGTGTTAGTTCCAGTGTCTTTAACTGTTACAGGTGCTCCTGATATCCAGGTTGATCTAACGTCAATTGAATTCGGTGAAGTTTTTGTTGGATCAGAAGCTTCTGACTCAATTGTCGTTGAAAATGTTGGCACGGATGTGTTAACTATTAGTTCTATTTCCAATAGTAATGCTGATTTCGAACTTACTCCGGCCACTATGAGCCTTGCAGTGGGAGAAACAGGTGTGGTTTATGTGACTTATGAGCCAACATTTTTAGGAGAATTAGTAGATAAAGTTGTCCTTAAAAGTGACGACCCGGATGAGAGTCTTATTTCTATTAACCTTTCAGGCATCGGCTTAGATCCTCCTGTAATATCAGTAGATCCTACCTCGATTACTCAAGACTTATTTACAGGAGAAACAGCATCTACTACAGTCAACATTATCAACACGGGCGGGAGTGATCTTACATTCAGTACATCGGTAGGACAAATTTCAGGTTCCGTAATGAATCATTTAACACGGGAGTACTTGGCCCTTAAAACTAAAGAAGGACACTCATCTTTCGAGAAGTCAAGCTCTCAGGTAAAGGTAACTACTGCCGCCAGTGATAGTTTAATACTTGTCATCCAAAACACTGATGCCTGGGGTTTATTTATGTCAAGCTTTATATTCGACAATTATGGTTTGACAGTTGATGTTATAAATAGTAGTCAAATTTCATCTACAGATTTGAGTGAATATCAACTTGTAATTACCGTAGGAGATGAATCTTCAACTTACTATGAAGATCTAAATACCAATTTAGCTCAATTTGAGACATACGTGTCAAATGGTGGATATTTACAATATCAGGTTGCTACTCAGGGTGATAACGTGCAGTTGGTGGGGGGTGTACTAGCAGAGGATGGGAACTCGGAAAGCTTTAATACTGTAGCCAGCCCTGAACATCCGGTAGTTGAAAACCTACCAGAGATCCTTGAGGGAGATGCAGCTAATCATACAACTTTGAGCAATTTACCTGCAAATTCCGTTGTGATAACGGAAACCAGTAACAGCCAATTACCCACTACGATCGAGTATTCCTATGGCAATGGAAAAGTAGTAGCTACAGGCATGACATGGGAGTTTTTATGGATCAACAACTATGATGCTGGATTGATGATGCTGAACAGCGCTTCTTATTTGCTTAGCCAGTTAGATGATTTCATCAGTTTAGGTACAGATAGCGGTACGGTTGTTCCGGGAGAGAGTTTTACTTTAGACGTGTTTTTTGATGCTTCAGGTCTAAATGGCGGGACATATGAAACTAATCTTGTGATTAATTCGAATGATCCAATAAATAGTCAAGTAAATATTCTCGCCACACTGAATGTTACGGGCGCTCCGGATCTTGAGCTTGGTAATCAGAGGCTAGACTTCGGTCAAGTTTTCATCGGGTTGGAGCGGTTGGATTCTATTCTTATTCAGAATACTGGCACCGATGTCTTAAACATTAGTTCCATTAGTAATAATACTTCCAGTTTTAATGTTACACCCAAGTCAATGACTCTTGAGGTAGGTGAATCAGACTTAATTATTGTGAATTATATACCCAATGTTACAGGAGAAGTTTCGGACCAGATTATATTAACAACTAATGACCCTGATGAAACTAATGTATCGATTGATCTAAGCGGTGTTGGAGTAGGGCCTCCTGTGATCGAGGTGAGTCCAAGTTTTCTTAAAGAACAATTGTTTACGGGAGAGATGAGTACTCAATTAGTGACGGTGACAAACAACGGTGATTCATCTTTGTACTACACGGTAGCTAGAAATAGCTCCATATCGTTATCGGCAGCATCTAACAACATTATAGAGCCGGCTGAAGATGATTCAAACCCTTATTTAGAAGATGGAAATGAAGGATCAATAGTATATTCAGAAATACCGATAAACCCTGTTCTAGCTCATGAAGTTTTGAACAGTGTGGAAGCAAGACTTTTTGTCATTGATCAAACCACTTCAGAAATAGTACGAATTAATCCAGCAGACGGGTCTAATATTAGTTCATTCATGTTGCCGGAAGCCGCCTCGAATGGACCTGATGGCCTGGCTTACAGTGGGGAACATATCTATTTTATTAATGGATTTGGATCTAATATTATTTACCAACTGGATCCTTTTGATGGAACTGTTTTAAGCTCAAAAAGTTTTGGTGGCTTACCATCAATCGACGCATTAGCGTTCTCTGGCGATTATCTGGTTGCAATGGACTATGATAATGACATGCTTATACTCTTGGATTATGAGAATGAGGTAATTACTGGCGCCATTGATCCAATAGACTCAATTGGAGGGGGGCTAAGCTTCGGAGGAAGGAGAGGAACTGTATTTGTAAATAATTTTGGCTCTGGTATTTATGAAATTGACCCGGTAAGCAGCGCTATTCTGAACTCATTCGATAGTCCGAACAGTGAAGATATAGTTGGTTTAGGATATTCGGAAGGGCTAGATATTCTTTTCGCTTCAACGTATTTCGCAACCTATGCACTGGAGCCAAGTGATGGCAGCATTCTTTACACATTGCCGGTGGGGTCAAGCGCACTTGCTTCCGACGAATCTGATTTAGGTGGTTGGTTTTCGGTCGTCTCTCGAACTGGCATAATCCAGGCTGGTTCTACGGAACAGTTTGAAGTTATTTTTGATGCAAATGAACTCGGAAGAGGTAAGTATGAGGCATCACTTTTTATATCCTCAAATGACCCATTGAATCCCGAGATTGTTGTTCCAATCGAGCTGGATGTTTTTGATAATAGTTCTGGTTGCCTGCCTCCAACACTTGTTGAAGAAGTTAGTGATACTTTATTATTTGTTGGCGATAATAGCACATTAATAGATGTGCGTCCATACTTCAGTGATGCAGATTCTGGTGAGCTATTTTTCTCGGGGAGTGTTAATGACGAATCTGTTGCAGTCGTTGACTTTGCAGAATTTGTTATGGCTATAGAACCTATTAGCTTAGGTACTACAGAGGTAAGATTGATTGCAAGAGACGATTTCTGTGGTTTTGTAGAGACCATATTTGAAGTGACCGTCGATGAATTCTGTGGTGGTTCCACAAATCTATTGCCTCAAATTACAGTACCTTTTAATGCTATGGTGGTTAAATTGGATCAAGAAAGTGTTGAGATGGACCTTAACAATCATTTTATTGATCCTGAGGGTGGTAACCTGACCTATTCAGTAGATTATGATGCCACAATTATTGATGTTGTAATGGACCGTAGCATTATGATTATTACAATGATCGATGCTGGAAGTGCAACAGTTATAGTTACAGCAGAAGACGAACGGTGCGGTACGGTATCTGCTACATTTGAAATGACCATTGAAAATATCACCTCTTTGGATGACTTGAGTAATGCTGAACTAACCTTTTACCCGAATCCTGTAGATGATTTGCTAACAGTTTCTTTTAATCATAACCTAGAGTTTATAAAGGGCACGATCGTGTCCTTGCAAGGTAAGGTTGTCAGAGAGTTTGATATCAATAAATCTGACTTGTCAATAAGTCTATATACTTCGGTGTTGGCAGAGGGCAGTTATATACTACAACTTGCAGGAGTTGATACTTTCGAAAATGTTCGGTTCGTAGTAACCCACTAAAGTAAGGAGAATATCTGGGGTGAAATCCCCAGATATTCTCCTTACTTAATCTCAAATACCACTCTAAACTCAGCTTTAATGTCTATAGACTTGAATTCGAGTTCTGATTTATAGTTTGAAACACTTTCAGTTGCGTCAAAAGTTCTTCCCCTTGCATAGATTGGTGATTCATAACCGTAATTTACTTCTTGTATTTCTATGGCGGATCCAAGTGTTTCATCAATAGCGTCCAAAAGATATTTAGCTTTCTCTTTGGCATTTTTTAGCGCTTCCGCCTTAAGCCCAAGCCGTATATCATCGATTTGTGAGTGACTGATCTTTGCTACGCTGATGCTGTTTAGTCCCTTTTGATCAAGTTTTTCAATAAGATCATTTACCATTTTTACATCGTTTAACTTAAGTCTGAACCTCTTTGTAGCAAGATATTCATCGGCCTTCTTTTTCCTCCAATTCCAGTTGTAGCCGTATATATTATCAATGGTCAGGTTTTCCCTGTCAATTTTCATTTTCTTGAGGGCATTGATAAGGTTGGCTTCCAACTTGTTCATATCTACTCTTACATTACCTGATTTATATTCCTTTAGTGCAATACTAAGATAGATTTCGTCTGGTATAACCGTACGCTCTGCTTTTCCTTGGACTTCAATGGATTTAGGTTTTTGGTTCTGCGAACTACCTGTCAAAGCAGCCAGAGTTAAAACGCCTATTAATAAGTATCTCATAATTTATATATTTTGTACTGTATACCGGATGCTTGAACAGCCTGTGATCCATAAATGGAAAATAAATTTCTTTAAAAGGAAGAACACATAGCCTTTTATGCGTTATAAAAATATAAAAATTGAAATATGGCAACTACCAAATCTTCAAATCAAAAAAGTAGAAAGACAACAAAAAGTCTTAATGATAAAATTACTGCCGCATATAAAGAGTTTGTACTAATGCACGGGCACGAACCTCCTTCAGTTTTTCAATTTACCAAAGAGCTGAAGTTGGCTGAAGATGAGTTTTACAAACATTACGGATCTTTTGCTTCTGTTAAAAAGCATATTTGGAAAGGTTATATCGCCAATACTACAGAGGTGCTACATAACGACGTCTCTTATTCCGATTATAGCGTCAGAGAAAAGTTATTGTCTTTTTACTACACGCTTGTTGAAGTGCTGAAGAAAGATAGAAGCTATGTTCTTGTCAGTCTTAAGGAATTAAAAAAAACAGATCTTACCCCAAGGTTCCTCAAAGATTTTAAGAGTGAGTTTAAAGAATACATTGATAACCTGGTAGCGGAAGGATTGGAGACTGAAGAAATAATGAAAAGACCGGTGATCACGGAGCGATATTATGACGGCCTTTGGCTTCAGTTAATGTTTGTAATTAATTTTTGGATCAAAGACGACTCAGCGAATTTCGAGAAGACGGATGCAGCTATAGAAAAATCGGTTAACCTTTCATTTGAGTTTATGGGCAAAGGCCCACTGGATATGATGGTTGACTTTGCCAAATTCTTATATCAAAACAGATAAATGAAAGAACAAATATCTATTCCTACGTCCAAAGTGCAACGCGCTTCTAAATTTGTAAAAACGGGAGCCAAGGTAGGGGGGAACTACATTAAACATTACAGCAAAAAGCTATTTGATCCGTCGCTTACACGCGATGAACTTGATGCTGATAACGCCGAGGATATCTATGAATCTTTAAGCCAACTTAAGGGCAGCGCTCTAAAGGTTGCTCAAATGCTAAGCATGGATAAAAATGTGCTACCAACTCCTTATCAGAATAAGTTTTCTTTATCACAATACAGTGCACCGCCTCTGTCGTACCCTTTAGTCGTTAAAACCTTCAATAAGTATTTTGATAAAACACCCGAAGAAATTTTTGATTCATTCAGTAAAAAAGCCGTAAATGCGGCGTCAATAGGGCAGGTACATCAAGCCACCGTGAATGGTAAGAGGCTTGCAGTTAAGATCCAGTATCCTGGAGTGGCAGAGAGTATATCATCAGATCTTAAAATAGTTAAGCCTATTGCGGCACAGATGTTTAAGATTAGTACAGCCGAATTAAACCAATACATAGGAGAAGTAGAAGAAAAGCTGATTGAAGAAACCAACTATTCGCTTGAATTAGAAAGGTCTATCGACTTGACGCGGCGCAGTAGCCACCTTAAGGGAATCGTCTTTCCAAAGTACTACCCCAGATACAGCTCGGAGCGGATATTAGCGATGGATTGGATTGATGGAGATCATATCAAAGAATGGCTGGTTTCTAATCCGGGTCAGGAAACTAGAAATAAAATAGGGCAGGCGCTTTGGGATTTTTATGATCACCAGATACATATTTTAAAGCAAGTACACGCAGACCCGCATCCTGGTAATTTTATCATTACTGAAGACGATCAGCTTGGGATCATTGACTTTGGGTGTGTGAAAGTTATACCTGAAGACTTCTACATGCAGTATTTCACGCTGATGCGGCATGATGTTCTCGATGAGAGCTACGATCTGGAAGCTTTGTTTCTTCAACTTGGTTTTCTAACGAGTCAGGATTCTAAAAAGGAGCGCGACTTTTTTATGAAGATTTTCAAAGAAATGATCGAGCTGTTGGGCAGACCATTTAGAAATGAAATTTTTGATTTTGGAGATGATACCTATTTCAATCA
>CALBPF010000105.1 GCA_937899105.1 uncultured Flammeovirgaceae bacterium
ATAACTTCTTAGAATTCAGCAAATTATTCATGTTTAATCATCAATTGGACGCTATTTCAGCTTCGACTTGAAGTAGCACTCCGGACGAACTTAGTTGTATTAAAATCATATTCTACATAGTTTTGAATAGCGTGAAAATCTAATTATGAAAGGAATTATTTACACTCTCGTTTTAAGTATTACTTTGTTAGCTGTATCTTGTGTGAAGTCCAGCGAAAGAGCGGATAACATTGAAGTGGAAGAAAAGGAAGTACCACAGGAAGAGCGAGAGTTGAAGGCGCTATACGATGAGGTGATTGACATTCATGATGAAGTAATGCCAAAAATGGATGATATTATGAAAGCCAAAGGCGCCTAACAAGAGCAGTTAGATACGCTCAGGGGCAGCAACCCGGAGAGTAGCGCTATTCAGGAGCTGGAGCAAACGATCCTATCATTGGCCCAGGCAGACGAAGCCATGATGAATTGGATGCGGAATTTCAAACCCCAGGAAGACACTGTAGGGCATAATGCGGCCATGGATTATTATAAGGAGGAAAGGCAGAAAATCAGCTCTGTCAAAGATCAAATGTTAAATGCTTTGGAAGAAGCTGATCGACTCATAATAAAAGACAAGTAACTGACATATTGATTCGTAAAAAAGTCACCTAACTTCGTCTTCTTTTCATAACCTTAAAATTTCAGCCATCCGCCTGGATCAAGCAGTATTCTACGGGGGTGAATGAAGTGATCTATTTTGATGGATTAAAAGACCAAATCCCAAAAGGGTCAAATGACAAACAAAGGTCAAGGGTGGGAATCAATATGAGGTCAGTAATCTGCGGGAAGTGCTAGATACAGAATACCTTCCAGAAGGGACCACACTTAAATCCGAAAGAGGTTATCTATAAGCGAAGAAGTCAGGGATACTTAGAGTAGTAAGTTGAAAACCGGATCATGAAAAAAGAGAAAAGAAATACACCATTGATCCATTAGGAGAAGAAATTCAACAAAATGATTGGAAGACCAGTAAGCTGGGTGTCTACTACATTTTCATTTCGGTAGATAAATGTGAGAGGCGCATCGTGGGCTTATGGCTCACGGCCGTCTACTCGATTAGCGAGCTAATCATCCAATTCGGCAGTTTCTAGAATAGATTGTAGCTCATTTGGTTCGCCTTCTTTAGTAATTACACCGTTCTCAAGTAGATACACGTAATCAGATTGTCTCGCGACTTTCATTCTGTGAGTTACCATAAGAATCGCAATGTTATTTTTCATTCTCTGGATCATGTCTAGAATAAACTGTTCTGTTTTTCTATCCATTGCAGAAGTTCCCTCGTCAATGAGCAGTATGGAGGGCTTTCGATATAATGCCCTTGCAAGTCCGACCAGTTGTTTTTGTCCCCCTGAAATGTTCGCTCCTTCTTCACCAAGCAAAGTTGTATAACCTTGAGGAAACTTTGAGAAGAACTGATCAAATCCATGATACTGACACCACTTTGGAACTTGTTCTAATTCTTCGGGATTATCTGATAAGGCTATATTGAAAATTAGATAATGGTTAAAAATTTTGATATCTTGAGATACAACCCCTATTTCTTTTCGATAGATGTCCAATTCCAATGTCTGGATGTTTAGGCCGTTCGCCAAAATATCTCCATATACTGGTTTATAGAAGCGTTGCAAAAGCTGCAAAATGGTACTTTTACCAGTTCCACTTTCGCCCAACAAAGTTATGATTTTTCCATGCTCAATTTTAAGGTTGATATTTTTAAGTAATGGTAATGATCCAGGGAAATTGAAAGATAGCCTGACAAGCTCAATGAAATCGATTCTTTTTATTCCTGCGCCTTGTCTTTTTTCTGGTTCCAGAGTGGTAAATTCCTCCATTCGGCTAAAAGCCACTTTAGCTTCCTGCAACTGGACGTTAAAAAGTGCCAATCGAGTTAGCGAGGGTCCAATAGAACCAGCTAATGACAAAATAGCCATCATCATCCCAATAAGGAGTTGATCAATAATGACAAGATAAGCTGACAAAGAAATAACAGAAATCATCAACAGAAGTCCCGTAAACTCCGACCTAAAGTTGAATTTGATTTTGATTTTGCCCAGATTGAAAATGCTGTCCTGAAAAACCTTATAGAATAGACTGGTGGACTTATGGAACAAGTTTGTTGTTCCTGTTGACTTGATTTCCGATATGCCACTGATTACATCTATATAGTTCCCCTCATTCGAAGCATATTTACTCATTACCTCTTTTTGTGCAGAAATAATCGGTCGATTTAGCTTCCAAAGAATAAACAAGTAAACAGGTAAAAAAGCAGAAACTACTATTCCAACCTGCCATGAATAAGCAAACACGCCAACCAATGAAACCATAACCACAAGACCTTCAATTAGCATATTTCCGGCAAGGTTACTAACAGCCAACTGAATTCTTCTAGTATCGTTCATGCGGGCAATCATCTCACCGATTTTCTTGGAGTCAAAGAATGGCTTTGGTAAGTGAAGTAACGATATAAAGAAAGACCTAATCATTCGGTTATTGAAATCCTTGCTTTGGGTGATCAGAAAGGTAGAGCGCACAAGACCCAAACCTGCTCTAGCTAGAAGAACAAGTGCAAATAAGACCAACCCTACAATGAGTTTCGTAATCTCCTTTGTGTGCTAAATAACATCTATGAGCTTTTTAGAGAATATGGCTGTGGCGAAGGAAAAAATTGCGATCAAAATTCCCAAGAAAAGGGAAGCAGTAAGAATACTGATATCATTTTTGATCCAATTGACCAGCTGAGCGTATTTCTTTGGCTGATGAGCTACTTTTTTAAAATGTTGGTTAGGAGTGAGTTTGAGCAAGGATTTGCTTCGCCAGACATTTTCAAGTTGTTCACGACCCCATAAATCCAGACCTTTTGCAGGATCACCTATGATTAATTGATCACCTTCAAATCCATAAAATACCACATAGTGTTGCAAGCGGTTTTCAAAAATTACATGGAGGATAGCGGGCTGATCTAGTTCTTTAAGATTATCAATTCCCTCTGCCTCCATACCGGCCACATCAAATCCCAGTAGATTAGCTCCTTGATACAGGCCTAATAGTTTTGTTCCTGTCCTGGTAGTACCTGTAATTTTTCTTATTTCATCCAAATAATAACTCCCACCATGAAACTGAATCACGGAAGCGAGACAGGCAGGGCCACAATCCGATTGGCCATGTTGAAGCGTGAAATTCTTATTAAGTTTAGAAATATTCATTCTTCTTCTAAAACCTCCAAGATGGCTTCTGTTTTCACTTCGCCCTTAAAATGTTTGACTAATTTCCCATCATGATATATAAGTGTTTGTGGTACCCCTCCTGAAAAGGAAGTCATCACCTTTTCAGGGGTGGATTTGATATAATAATCTGAAAGACCGTACCGATTTAAAAAAGAAATAGCCTCTAGTTCTGGCTCAAAAGAGGCAAGTAACAATTGATGATTACTGAACTGATCTATTTTTTTACTGATCTCCTGTATTTCCCATTGGCAGTGTTCACATCCACTATTGAAAAAAATGAGAATGGTGAAAGGTGCTTCATCTGAGATAGCGTGGCTCAATCCATTTAAAATTTGCGTAAGGTCGTTTTGCGAATTTCGTATGGACACCTTTTTGTTCAGCTTCTTTATACCATTGTAGCCGATCCATGTAGTAGCTAAGATTATTAGAACCCCGAAAATGATAATGACCCTTTTTTTCATCTACGAGGTTAGATTGATACTTAAAAAAGTCATGAATACTATCCATGTGACCAATGCACTTCCATACACTGGGACCGTAAAATTCAGAGCTTCTATATAGTCTTTTTTTAAGGTTTCTTTGACACCAATTGCCAAAACCAACATGTAGGCAATTTCAAAAAGGTTGAGTGATTGTAATGGAAATTTCAACCAACTTTCTATTTCTGAGGGATTGAAGAAATTAAGTAGTGAAAGAGGTTTGAAATATCGAACATCTAATAAAACGTAATCAACGTCAATAAACCCGAACCAGATTAGTGTAACAAAAGAAGGGATTAACCAGATAAACTCTGCCAGCAAAACTATACGAAATAGTTCTTTGAACGAGGTCTTGTAACCAAAGAGAATAGTTCCGGACAGTAGCCACAACGTTATGAGAGTAAATTTCAGAAGATAGATGAAGGGGCGAAGGACATAGTATACCCAAGCCCATTTATTACGAAAATCTAGTAATTCATCTATACGTTCAATGCTCAACTGTTGAGATAAATGTTCGGTTATGACTTCATCGGTAATGACTATATTCTTCAGTAGATAACTCGACAGGTATGCAATGAGAACTAAAGTAAGATACAGGATCGTTTTGCCTAAATAGTAATTATTTGAATTTCTGATCATTAAATGCATTTTTTTTAAAACGATCCAACTATTTCGATTGCACCTACTTAGTTGCTGGCAACTACTTCACCATCCTTATCCAATAGATAGATTTTTGTGATTTCTAACTGACTTGTTAGATTAAGTGTGCTGGCCTTATTTGAAATCTTTGATGGATACTTTAGCCCCAGGATTTCTTTATAATGAGAAAACTCTCTCTCCCGAATTGGTGATGATAGCCTCTCCAATTCACCTTCTTTATTGAAAAAGAGCTGAGAGTCATTTCCCTCATGATCACAAACCAACGTATCATTTCTAACTTCGCAATCATGATAATGATGGAGTTGAAAAACTGCGTAAAATAAGTGTTCATCTTTATAGAAATGTGGATAGCGGTCGTATTTAACGTTATTTATCTTAAAAATTCCGTCCGCAAGTTCCACTTTGGAAGTATCACCATTATCTGAATATGAAACTTTCAAATAAGATTGATCCCTGCCGTATACAATGGAATCCTTATAACTAGATCCCAAGAAATCGTGATCATGATACTGAAACAGCTCGCGATGAAGAACAATTTTCTGAACATCGTTCTTAAGTAAAATTGATTTAACCTGATCGACTCGTTTTTGAACTAAAAATGCTGCCTTTTGCCCATAACAGTCTGACACTAAACAAAAACATATGATTAATGTAAATAATTTCATTAGAGTTACCTATTAAAAAAATGGGACCCTGATAAGATCCCATAACCATTAAGTGATTACTGATATTAAATACAACCGTATCCTGCCATTGCAGCTTCAACACCTTCTACATCATCGAACATAAACCAAGCACCCGAAAGTGCCCCACATACGATACCATACCAATCTACGTTGCCACCCTCCAATTTTCCCATGTGTTCTAAACTTAATTCTTTCATGATTTGTAAAATTTAAATTTGTCAATTGGTTTCTTTTAACGAGTTATCACCTGTATCCTCGGAAAATTATCCAATATTCATACGCAATAATATCAGAGTTCACGGAAATTGCCATGATTTTATAAAATATTTTATTTTTATTTAGAATATTTGATTTCTAAAGCAATACCTAAGGTGATTTATAATATTGCACATAGTTCTTTCATTACATACGAATTTACCAGCCAAATCTTTAGGTGATGAAAGTTGTTCTTTTTCAATAAGTTCTTTTAAATACTCCATGTGTAGTGAATAAGTTTAATAATCCATACATCTTTATTTTCTGTCACTAGTGCTCGCTAAATGTGGTTATATGTAATACGTATATAGTTGTTCTACTTGCGTATTCCGTAGTTCCTAGCTAAAGAAAACAATAGGTTTATAGGAAGCTTTAGAAGTGAGCGCTGGTCTTACTTAACGGCATAGATGGGATTAAATCCTTTTCTTTTTTGTGTTTGTATTTTGGGTATTATTTGTTGCTTGAGCTTTTGTTCTTTGAAATTTTAATGTAGAACCTTAACTCTACAGCTTTCCAATTGAATCAACTCGCTTACGAATCAACAACACTAGCCTCCCCTTTTTTGCCTTAGAAAAACATCCCCGTATTTAGATTCCAATACAGCTTTTCCAGTACCTTCTTTATATGAAACTATAGTCCATTTATCATTACGATGAAAATCGCGTTGATTGCTTTCGAGGTCAAAAGGTAAATCGGAATAAATCTCACCATACCTCGTTTTTGCTTCAAGTTTCTTTTTTTCCGTTCCAAATGCCATATCAATACCTCCGTACTTTGCATTTATATCAATAGTATTTGCTATGTTATTAACTTCCACTAATCCATATTTGGCATTAACCACTGCGCTCACTCCTTTGGGCAAATACACATTGAGCTGAATCTCCTTAATCACGCCCATAGTTACATATTCATTTGCTCTGTGCCCCTCATTATTCAGAAACTTCTGAACTTCAGGATCATCCCAGTTTTGTGTATCGAAATAGTAACTCATACCATCCCGCTTAATCATGATCTTCTTTGGCAGATCATCAATATTCTTAATATCAGAAGTAATGACTACCTGGTTATCGAGTAATTTTGACCTTAAACGAAAAGCATCATTATTCTCTCCGTTATTAATCAAAACCGTTCCTGAGATTTTGATTGTATTGCCATCCCAGTTTTCTATTCGCACAAGTTTGGGCCATTTAAAGCTCAAATCCACTTCCTTCTTTCCTTCAAGAGAAAAGGTTTCTTCGATGTTCTTTTGACCCGCTGCTGTATAACCTAAGAAAGCCAACAAAAGTATACTAGTGATTCTCATACGTATAAAGATTTAAGGGGCGCTCGAAAGCACCCCTGCCATTATTTTTTTCTCAAGTATACATTACCATGTGTAGATGATACAGCTAGCGCCACACCACCTGTATTCAGCTTACCTTCAATATTCTTAGCTCCGTAAACCTTCATCCCGTCATGACGATCTACTTTTATATCAAGATCTGAGTAAACTTCTCCCCAGGAGGTTTTTATTCTTAAGTCTGCATTGGTACCACCAGGAACGGCTACATCCACATCGCCATGGACTGAAGCTACGGAAATGGGCAACTTTTGATCTACCGAAGTGAAAATCACCTCAATATCACCGTGAACAGAATTGGCAGAAAGTGGACCGGTGACATCTTGAAGCCTGATATCACCACCATGAGTTTTTATGTCCAGTTCACTGGATATATTCTGAGCAAAAAAATCATCTCCATGGATAGACGAGTTCACATACTTAACCATTACACCCTTGGGTACTTTTACTTTATATCGGGCATCAGAATTTCTTGATACCTGGTATACTACTTTATGGTCACTCGATTCGTCTTCCACAGCCAATCCTACGCACGTATTATCCTTAAGCCACAAACCTTTAACCGGCCTGAGTCCTTTGGCTCTTTCCGGTATTTTATAATCTGATGCGGTTTCCAGAATGATCTCATTTCCATCGTAGCCCTCCACTTGAAGATCCATTATTTCACGAAACTCAATAACACCGGAGCTCATAGCTATCTTATTTTGACTGAAGGCCGGCAGTGCGGCCACTACCATGAGAACAATAACCATCGCTTGTTTAATACCTATTTTCATTTCTTTACTATTTAATTGTTATCCTATTTATTTTATTTACATCCAGCGCACGATTGATATCAAGATAATTTAAAAACAGCCATATGTGCTTCATCCTTAACCGCATCAAGGGCGTTTTCATCTTCGATAATCTGCCGCAGCTTGTCTAATACACCCTTTTCCTGCAATTCTACCATCAAGTTTATGAGTGCAATTTGAACTAAAGCCTCTTTTTGATTTTCAAGCGCATTTACAAGGGCTTGTGTTACTCCCGGTTCATCACTAAACTTGGCAAGAGCCCTTACAGCCGCCAGACGCACATTCACGTTCTCATCCTCATTCATCGTCTTTATTAGCACACGGATCACCTCCTTATCCACTGATCCTTTTTCATAGGCCACATTAATTCCATTTAACCGGGTACTGGCAGATGTGGTATTCTCAAGAGAGGACAGCACAAGACTCTTCGTCTCAGCCATTTCCTTCTGAAGCGCCGCCAATTGAGATCTCTCAGTACTATCGTTCCATAACCAACGGCCGGTTGCAAATGACACTGCAATCAAAGCCATAGCCGCAGCTACCCTCCAGGACATATTCCAGCTTATGATCTTAGCGTTATTCTTTTTGATGGGCTCATCAAGCTGTTCCAACTCCTCTTCTATGGCTAATAAAAAGTTATCTCTGGAGATAGCACTGGGCTCATACTGCTCAGAATTTTTCATCAGCGCTGAGAGCTCCTGGAGTTTGCGATATTCCAAAGCCAGATCACTGTCCTTTTCGATTTGTTTTTGAACAAATTCTGCCAGCTCTCCACTGAGATTGCCATCAACATAATCAATAATCAACTCCTTCATTTTTTTATCCATCTCCTAAATCTTTTCTAGTTCTAAATAGGTCTCTTTTAATTTATGCATTGCTCGGTGAACCTTAACCTTTACATTAGCAACATTTATATCCAGCAATGAAGCCACCTCTTCGTATTTCATCTGCTGAAACCTGGCCAGTATCAGGATTTCGCGCTGCTCAGCATTTAGCTTAAATAATGAGACATAGAGCAGCTTTTCTCTTTCATCCTGAACAATACGGTCATCAAAACCCGCCAACCGACTTCGCATCTGATCCACATCCTGGATATCGGAAAATTTAATTTTATTCTTTCTATAGTGGTCAGCATGTATATTTCTTGCCATCTGGTAGATCCATGATTTAAAAGGTTTACCAACCTGATACGTTTTCCTGTATTTAAGCATTCTTAAAAAAACATTCTGAGTCAAGTCATCGCTCAAATCACGATCTAAGGTTAGCCTTGCAAAAAAATTATAAAGCGGCTTATTGTATCTTTCAAAGAGTTCAGAAGCCCTTCGTAATTCTCCATGTTTAACTCGCTCCATGAGCGTTTCATCTGAAATAATCATCAACCAGAGACTCTTATTTTTTGTTTCGATTTGGTTACTCTGAATTCGGTTAAAGGTTACAAGTAATTGAAAAAATCTGATTTAATCAGATCTTAAGTGGTAATGAATAGATTTTGAAATCAGGGTATTTTTTAAAGTATCGATATAATCAAAACATATCTATTTGATGAATTCTATTCAATTTTTAACCTTATAGTTAGAATCCAACAGCATCATAGGTTTATATAGGTAAAAACAATACCCATATACTTGTCAATCTAGTTACTCCTAGGTTTATTTGTTCTTTGATTCAATTTTAAATGTCTTTAATAAGACTCAACTAAACTACTATGATTGAAGGCTTCAGTTTCTTAAACGCTATAGCTTCAAGTGCGGAGCTGGCGGAAACAGCGAATACATTAACTAGTGTTCCAGAGATGAATATGGCTGATACTGTACTTACGGCCAGCAACATATGGATGATGTTATGTACAGCGCTTGTATTTATTATGCATTTAGGATTTGCCGGGGTTGAAGCTGGCTTCGGTCAAGCCAAGAATACGGTGAATATTCTATTTAAAAATACGCTAACACCGGTGATAGGAATCATTACCTTCTTTATAATGGGTTTCAACCTGATGTATCCAGGGTTTGTTCAAGGTTCCGGAAACGAATGGTTTGGCTTCGCTGGCTGGTTTTTATCACTTCCTGAAAATGGGGTTACTCCTGAATATGCGGATTCGGGAGGATACACGTATTGGACCGACTTTTTATTTCAAGCCATGTTTGCCGCCACGGCTGCTACCATAGTATCCGGAGCAGTGGCTGAACGCATAAAAATTACCTCCTACCTCATTTTCACATTAATTTTTGTTGGTATTGTATATCCAATAATAGGCAGTTGGAAATGGGGTTATGGATTTTTGGACGATATGGGTTTTTATGACTTTGCCGGCAGTACACTCGTTCATTCAGTAGGAGGCTGGGGCGCGCTAGCCGGAATAATTGTTTTGGGACCAAGAATTGGAAAGTACGTACATGGAAAGGTAATTGATAAGCCCGGATCCAGTGTACCACTAGCCGTAATAGGCGTATTCCTACTCTGGCTGGGATGGTTTGGATTTAATGGCGGTTCGGTGCTGTCAGCCGACCCCGGTAAAACGTCATTTGTATTAGTGACTACAACACTGGCTGCTTGTGCGGGCGCTCTTGGTGGCTTTATTACAGGTTTTATTGTATTTAAAAGATTGGATCTGGGTATGGTATTGAACGGGGTATTAGCCGGCTTAGTAGGCATTACCGCAGGAGCAGATGTCATTAGCCCTAACCTGGCTCTATTAGTAGGTTTCATTGCTGGTATTTTAGTGGTATTATCTGCTGTAACTTTAGACAGATTCCACCTGGATGATGTGGTAGGAGCAGTATCCGTACACTTGGTTTGTGGTGTATGGGGCACTTTAGCTGTTGGGCTTTTCTCTGTTGATCCTGAGCATACCTTTTTAAATCAATTGGTTGGCGTTGCCGTTTGTGGTGCAACTGCATTTATATCTGCCTTTTTAATCTTCATCATTATGCATAAGATATCGGGTATACGAGTATCAAAAGAACATGAAGAAAGTGGTATGGACAGCCATGAGCATGGTATAAGAGGATACACAATTGTTTACGACGAGTAAAAGTAAAACACAGAACATGAAAAAGCTTCCTGCTTATTGGGGAGCTTTTTTTATTTCATCTTGGGTAACGACCAATGGAATTTGATACTCAATATCCTTATAGAAATAATAACACTGACAGTAATCAAATAGGAATAATTACTATTTAAGCTTGAATAGGCATCCAACAAATAGTAAACCAAAGCGCCTAACAGGCAAGCTGTTGCATAAATCTCCTTTCTGAAAATGAGCGGAATCTCATTACAAAGAATATCACGTATCACCCCGCCTACCGTGGCAGAAACCATTCCCATGACCATGGCTAGCGACGGGTGCAGGTCAAACATAAGGCCTTTCTGCATTCCACTTATCGTAAATAAAGCTATACCTATGGTATCAAAAATGAAAAACGTTCTTTTCAAATTAACAATGTATTTTTTAAAAACTAATGTGAACGGTAATGCAGCGAGAATGGCTATTGGGTAGGCAATATCCTGCATCCAGGATACCGGCGTACTACCGATGAGGATATCCCGAGTGGTTCCACCACCTACGGCCGTCACAAAAGCAACAACAGTAGCGCCAAATAAGTCCATCTCTTTTTTGGCCGCTAATCTCAGCCCGCTAATGGCGAAAACGAACGTACCTATAAGATCAAGTGTGTAGATTAAAGACATCCAGGCAGGCAAACAAAAAAGGCGCTCCAAAAAGAACGCCTCTTAAAATAATTTTTTTTCTTTTAGATGGCAATACCTATAAAAGACTTAAAGGCTATTCCCATAAGGCCTGTTATAAGCATAGTCAATCCTAAACCTTTGAGACCATCCGGAACATCAGAGTACTTTAGCTTTTCACGAATAGCAGAAAGGGCTATTATAGCCAGAGCAAAACCTAATCCTGAGCCAAAACCAAAAACCGAGGCTTCAGCAATAGTATAATCTCTTTGAACCATAAATAGTGAACCACCAAGAATAGAGCAATTAACGGCAATAAGAGGCAAGAAAATACCCAAAGAACCATACAAAGCAGGAGAGACTTTTTCTACTACCATTTCAACAAGCTGAACCATGGCAGCAATGATAGCTATGAACATGATAAACTGAAGAAATTCAAGATTTACTTCAGCAAAATCGGCACTCAGCCATGTTAGAGCCCCTTCCCTAAGAATAAACTCCTGTAACAGCCAATTAATGGGAACTGTTATACTTAATACAAACACGACCGCCATACCTAATCCTATAGCCGTAGAAACTTTCTTAGAAACTGCCAGAAATGAACACATTCCTAAGAAGTAAGCAAATATCATGTTATCAACAAATACCGCCTTTATACCTAAGCTTACTAAATCCATTGCTACTTAATTAATGTTCTACGTAACCGGTTTTTGATCGCTGAACCCATATTAAAACTCCCAATACAACGAAAGCTCCAATAGAATCCACCATTAAACCATTAGTCGCAAAATTTGATATACCAACAGCTTCAAAAATCTTGAAATCAAAAATCGATCCTGACCCAAAAAGTTCTCTGAAAAACGCTACAGTCAAAATAATCCAGGCATAACCAAATCCACTTCCTATACCGTCAAGTACCGAATCATAAGGTTTATTACCCATAGCAAAGGCCTCCAAACGGCCCATAACTATACAGTTTGTAATTATCAAGCCCACAAAAGCTCCTAACACCTTATACATCTCGTAATTGTATGCCTTAAGTACCTCATTGACCAGTGTTACCAAAGTTGCAATTACTGCCAGTTGGACAATAATCCGGACCCTGTTAGGAACAAGATTGCGAATTAAAGAGATAATGAGGTTAGAAAATACAATGACGAAAACCACCGCAATGGACATGATTAATGTGGGCTCCATTTTTACCGTGACGGCCAGAGCTGAACATATACCCAGTACCTGAACGGTTATTGGATTATCTTCATTAAGCGGATCGGTAATAAATGCTTTTCTTCTTTTTGATAGCAATCCCTCCGCGGGTTTCTTTACTACCGCTACTTCTTCGGTTTGTTCTAGAGTTTCAGTACTCATATCGTTTCTTTTAGGTCGTTAATGAAAAACCTGTAATGTTGACTTAAAGTTTAGCCGTAGCTCCGTTTTTTATTGTTGTAAAATAACTTTCATAATGGCTTAAATAGGCCTTAAGCATATCATTCACACCCCTACCCGTAATAGTAGCGCCTGACATACCATCAACTTGATGTTCGTTAAGTCCTTCGTTTCCTTCACCTTTTACCATATTTACAGATATGATCTCTCCATTATCGCTCAAAATCTTCTTACCAACATATCTATTTTGTATCTCAGGACTGGTTATTCTTGCCCCTAACCCAGGAGTTTCACCAGTATGATCAAATGAAGCCCCTGTTATTGTGTTTAAATCAGACTCTAAAGCCACGTATCCCCAGATGGCATTCCAAAGGCCTGCGCCGTAAATGGGTATAATATACGCATCCACTTTATTTAAGTCAGATTCGTTCATATACTTGAACACCGGATACTGCCTTTCCGAAGGGTCTTTTTTATAATTCTTGAGTATGCTTACCTCCTCGGCCACCATATCTTCGCCCTTTTCGTCTTTCTCAATTATCTGACCGTTAATATCAACCACCAAAGAAGCGATGCGCTCGTTGTACATGCTTAGGATTTCATCAGGCTTCATTTTGGAAAGCTGCTCTCTATCCATAACAGATGATAAAATTTGCGTTTTTGTATCCAATTCAATCGACTTCTTTTGAGCAGGGGCAAGGCCCTGAGAAGTGAGTGACAATAAGCCCCCAACGATAACTGTCATTACCGCAGTGAAAATAATGATGTAAGTGTTAGACTGTTGCACGTTGTAATCTCCTTTTCTTGTTTGCGTTAACTACATAATAATCAATAAGCGGTGCAAAGACATTCATAAATAGAATGGCCAGCATAATTCCTTCCGGATAAGCAGGATTAAAAACCCGTATCAATACTGTCAAAACGCCAATAAGAATACCATATATCCACTTACCCGCTTCCGTTTGAGAGGCGCTAACCGGGTCGGTTGCCATGTAAACTGCTCCAAAGGCGAGACCTCCCATCACAAGATGATAGTGAGCAGGAACTTCCATAAAAGCATTTGCCCCTATAGCATTGAACAAAAGGGCCATGCCGTAAGCTCCTAAAAAGACACTAAAAATAATTTTCCAGTTTCCTGTACCTGTTATAATTAAGATAACAGCTCCAATCAAACACATTAGAACCGAAGTAGCCCCTATTGAACCGGGATAAAAACCCATAAAAAGATTGGAAAGACTAAATAAACCATCAGCCCATCCGGAGCCATAAGCATTTAACGATGCCACTACATTTTCACCTGTAGCAATTGCTTCCGCGCCAATCGATAAAGGAGTAGCTCCTGTGAACCCAGATACGGCCTCATTTCCTGTGCCTATGTAAGACCACACATCTCCGGAGATATCACCGGGGTAAGCAAAATATAGAAAAGCTCTTGCTGTCAAGGCCACATTCAAAATATTCATTCCAGTACCACCAAACGCTTCCTTTGCTATAATCACAGCAAATACAGTAGCTAAAGCCACTTGCCAAAGTGGTATATCAGGAGGCATTACCAAAGGGATCAACATCCCTGATACCAGAAAACCTTCGGCCACCTCATGCCGGCGAATAGTAGCAAAAATGAATTCAACGGACAATCCGGAAACATAAGATACCACCACTATGGGTATTACTTTAATAAGTCCAATCCATATAATATCGGTTATTGCGGCTTCCGGTTGACCTATTGCCAGAAAGTGTTGTAGTCCGGTGTTGTAAATAGCAAATAACAAGCATGGTAATAATGAAATGATTACCGTCATCATCAAGCGCTTAGTATCGATTGCATCCCTTATCTGAACACCTTTCGACTTAGTAGTGTCTTTAGGCGCAAACAGCAACGTATCATGCGCTTCATAGATATAAAAAAATTTTTCCCACTTCCCACCTTTTTCAAAATGAGGCTTTACGCTATCCAACGCATCTCTTAAAAACTTCATATGCCTATATTTATGTTAGGTTAACTGTATTGCATTAAATCCAAACCTTCTCTTATTATTTCTTGAATGTCATGTTTAGATACATCTACGAATTCACAAAGTGCGAAATCCTCTTCAATCACTTCATATATTCCTAAGGCTTCCATATCATCAAAATCCTGAGCAAGTATTGCCTTTATAAGATATGTGGGAAGGATATCCATAGGTAGCACACGGTCTAACACCCCCGTTTGTACGAAGGCTCTTTCCTGGCCTCTGGTATTTGTATCCAATACAAACTCTTTCTTTGGATTCAGGAAAGAAAGTAAGCCAAATGCTCTCTGAAAGCTAACTTTACTTGTGGTAGGCTTAATCCAACCGAACAGTTCATAGTAGTCTCCTTCGGGAATTACGGTAACCTGATTATCAAAGAAACCGATGTGCCCGTCTGAATCTATTTTCTCACCCGTGAGCACATTACCGGTAATAAACCTAACATGATCAGTTTTCAAATTATCAGCAACAAACTTCTTTATGGAAGCTCCTGTAAAAGTTTTATAGTACTGCGGATTCTCTATCTCGGATCCGGTAAGCGCAACAACTTTGGAAGCGTCATGCTTGCCGTCCAGAAATAGCTTACCTATTTGAATCACACCGAAAGGACTGATAGTCCATACCGCATCCCCCTTATTAATAGGATCTAAATGATGAATCTGAACACCAACGTTACCCACTGGGTGGGGACCGGAAAACTTATTTAGTTCAACATTTTTGGCATGCTCAAACATTTGAAAGACTTCGGCGTCGGCATTTGTGTTAAGGTGAACACTCCCGGGAGTTAATTTCTTTAAAATATCCAGGCCTGCCTGAAAATACTGTTCCTGCCCTTTAAATAAGAGATGATAGTCCGGCGCAAGCGGATGGCTATCAAAAGCGGAGATGAAAATTGATTTTGGTGTGGTGTCCACATCAGCAATTACACCATACGGCCGCTGAACCATATTAGGCCATACTCCTCCTTCTAAAAGTTGCTCAACAACCTGCTCGCGTGACACCTTGGCCAGTTCGGAAACCGAATAACTTTTGAAAGCTTCGTATTCCATTTCCTTATCTGCAAGAATAACTATTTCGAGCAGTTTTCTTTTCTCGCCTCTTTTTATATCCACAATTTCACCGCTAACGGGAGAAACATATTTAACACGGTCGTTTTTCTTATCAAACAAAATTGGCGTGCCCGCCTTTACGTTATCACCGACAGCAACGGTTAATTTTGGTCTTAATATGCCGTGAAAATTCGTTGGCTTCAAGGCGAAAGTTTCAGGTTGATCAGCGTCAACAACCGTTGGTTGCGGCTTTCCGGCAAGATTGATATCAAACCCCTTATTTAGCCTAATTGATTTAGACATGCTTGTTTTTAGATTCAGATTTACCTATTCAAACGTGTGGCAAAAATAATAATTTTTGCTACAATTAAAATTGAATACTTCATTTATGCAAACAGAATAAATACACTTTAGACCTTGTTTAACAAACGCTGAAAAATTAGGCTAAAATCTTATTCAAAGCCAGGTTCACGACCTCATCAACCTGCTCTTCTAAGGTCATAAATGTAGTATTAACAACAACTGCATCCAGAGCCTGCCGGAGTGGGCTTTCAGTTCTTGAAGTATCAATTTCATCCCTCATTTTCAAGTTTTTTACTATCCTGTTAAAGCTTATAACCTCCTTTCTTTCAAAAAGTTCTTGCTGCCTACGTTCCGCTCTGATATTCACATCAGCGAGCATAAACACTTTTAGCTCAGCGTCCGGAAATACTACTGTACCAATATCACGCCCGTCCATGACCACGGCTTTTTTTCTACCTAATTTACGCTGTTGATTCACCATGGCGCCCCTAACGCTCTTGATACTACTTACCTGGCTAACACTATTTGATATCTCCATCTTTCTAATTTCACGCTCTACATTCAATCCATTCAGGTAAGTATCACTATTATGGGCACTTCTTCTACTTGTCCTAAAATCAATATCAATATTTTGAAGCGCTTTAGCCACTTCCTTGTCATTAGTGAGTGTAATATGATTTTCAAGAAAAAATAGGGTAACTGCGCGATACATTGCACCTGAATCTATATAGCTATACCCCAGTATTTCGGCCACCTTCTTAGCTGTAGAGCTTTTTCCACAGGCAGAATACCCGTCAATTGCAATTACTATTTTTCTCATATTAACAATCTTTCATTGGGCATGGTATAGGCTTTCCTTTTTTCAATTTGCCGTTTCTTTTTTTAGTGGTACCACAGCCTGCCAAAAAAAATAGCGCCAGTACTAAGCATAAATATTTAACGACAGATCGCATAGGTCAACAAATATGACTAGAAAATGAGCTATCGAGAATTAACTAATTCAATTTAGTACTTTTATTTTTGACCTCCGATTTGGGTACACTCCCTGCATATTACGACAGGGGTTATTCGGCCAGCGCCTCGTTTTATTTTGACCCCTTGAAAAATTAACGCATCTTATGCGTTCACACTGAACTTTTGATATCATTAATCGTAGTTTCAAGTAACTAAACATTAAGCAAATGGGAAGAAAACCCGAAGGAAAAGCCGAGAAAGCTTTCAAGAAGATAGGAAAAAAAATAGATGAGTTATTGGCAGACCTCAAGGAAGCAGGCTCACACGCTGAAGAAGAGTATGCAGATAGAATTGACGAACTAAAGGGCAGTGGTGAAAAGCTAAAAGAAGAGTTTTCAAATTTTAAGGATAAACATCAAGATCGAATAGATGAAGTAGAGGCAAACCTAAAAAAAGCAGGAGAAGATTTGAAAAACGCGTTTAGCTCCGCGTTCAAAAAAGACAAATAGAAGAAGCTGTCTTGAAAAGGGTCAGCTTCTTTTTTATTTTCTATTATTTCACAGTTAACCGATAGAAACTCTCTTAAACTCAGATACCGTTAGTCCACTGACTACGCTATCGAGGTATTTCGCTACTGTAAAACCGCTATCCTTTACGAACTGCTGATTTAACAATGTGTTTTCCTTATAGAATTTCTGAAGCTTGCCTTGAGCAATTTTGTCCACAATCTGCTCCGGCTTTCCTTCTGCAAGCGCCTGCTCACGCCCGATCTCCAATTCCTTTTCAACTACACTTGAATCAACACCTGTTTCATCTACTGCCACAGGATTCATTGCCGCTATTTGCATACCTACGTCTTTACCGGCATCAACCACTTCAGAACCATTGGCTCCTTTAAGGGCCACAAGTACTCCTAGTTTATTTCCCGCATGAATATAAGGCACTACAGCATCACCAGAAAGTCGCACATATTCACTGATTTCAATCTTCTCTCCTATTTTTCCTATAAGCTCAGTGATTTTTGCTTCTACTGTAAGGTCACCGAGCGGAAGAGCCAATAAATCGGCAGTAGTGACTGGGTTCTCAGAAAAGGCTACTTCAACGACAGCATTTCCAAGAGATTGAAATTCTTCGTTTTTACCAACGAAATCTGTTTCACAGTTTAATGCTATGAGTACGCATTCCGTGTTGTCATCATTGCTTTTAATGAATACGGAACCTTCCTTGGTATCTCTATCAGCACGCGAAGCGCTAACTTTTTGTCCTTTTTTTCTTAGTATTTCAATAGCCTTATCAAAATCACCATCAGCCTCGGTAAGTGCCTTTTTGCAGTCCATCATTCCTGCTCCGGTCATTTGCCTAAGTTTATTCACGTCTTTCGCAGTAATCGCCATAGTCTTAAATATTTGCTTGTCTTTGTTAATATAATTGGTACCAAAAAAAATTGAACATCATCCCGATAGCTATCGAGACAATGTTCAATCTTCAAATCTCATTCTAATATAAATTAGTCGCTTTACTCGCTTACCGTCTCCTTTTGATCAGCCTGTCTTTTGGCTTCCTCTTCTTTTTGTAAGGCAGCCTCTTCCTTATCTTTCTTCCTTTCCATTAGAGCTTCTTCTACTTGTTTACCAATATATTCGGTGATCAAAGAAATAGATTTAAATGCGTCATCATTAGCAGGTATGGGAAAATCGACACCTGTAGGATCGGAGTTAGTATCCACCATAGCGAATACTGGAATATTGAGTTTCTGGGCTTCTTTTACTGCAATATGCTCTCTTTTTACATCAATAATAAAAAGGGCTGCAGGAAGTCTGTTAAGGTCAGCAATACCGCCAAGAACTCTTTCTAACTTCTCTTTTTCCCTTGCCACCATTAAACGTTCTCGCTTTGCCAGGTTGAGGTAAGACTCATCTTTCATCAACTTATCTATTGAAGTCATTTTTTTCAACGACTTTCTGATAGTAGCAAAGTTTGTTAGCATACCACCGAGCCACCGATCTGTAACATAAGGCATATTCAGTCGCTTTGCTTCATCAGCTACCACGTCCTGAGCTTGTTTTTTGGTAGCAACGAATAACACTTTTCTACCGGATCTCACGATATTCTTGAGCGCATAAGATGCTTTTTCGAGGCACTCAAGAGACTTATTGAGATCAATAATGTGGATACCATTTTTCTCCATAAAGATGTACGGAGCCATTTTGGGATCCCACTTTCTCGTCAAGTGTCCAAAATGAACACCAGCATCTAGTAAGTCTTTGTACTCTAATTTATTTGCCATTATTATAATTTTCTAAATCGCGAAGATTAACGTTTACTGAATTGGAATCTTCTTCTCGCTTTTCTGCGACCGTACTTCTTACGTTCTACCATTCTAGGGTCCCTGGTAAGAAATCCTTCTTTCTTTAAAGGTGGCTTATTCTCCAAGTCCAATTCTACAAGAGCTCTTGACACCGCCAAACGAATAGCTTCCGCCTGACCTGATGGACCACCGCCCTCTACATTAATTTTGATATCAAAGTTACCTTCTGTGCTGGTAGCTACTAAAGGTTGTCTGATAATAGTTTGAAGGATATCCGAAGGAAAGTATGTTTTCACATCCTTACTGTTAACAGTGATATTCCCTTTCCCAGCTGACACATAAATGCGCGCTACCGAGGTTTTTCTCCTTCCGATTGAACTTATTACTTCCATTGTTAAAGTTTAATTTCTTTTGGTTGTTGTGCGGCATGAGGATGCTCAGCGCCTTCGTATACGTGCAAATTTTTAAATAAGGTCCTACCTAATCTGTTTTTAGGGAGCATGCCCTTTACGGCTCTTTCCACAAGCAGTATTGAAGACTTATCTTTTAACTGTCTCGGTGTTGTTTCCTTTTGGCCGCCTGGGTAACCGGTATGAGATACATACACCTTATCGGTCCATTTTTTTCCTGTCATCTGCACCTTATCGGCATTTAAGACGATTACATTATCCCCACAATCCGTGTGTGGAGTATAACCAGGCTTGTTCTTGCCTCTAATAATTTTTGCCACTTCACTTGCCAAACGACCTAAAACCTTAGAGTCAGCATCTACTACCACCCAGTTCTTTTGGACTGTTCCTTTGTTAGTAGAAATCGTTTTATAACTTAAATGATCCACGCTTAAAAAGCTTTTCTTTTTACAATACCTATATCCCCCCTAAAAAAAGGGAATGCAAAGATAGTTTGATTGATTTTTAAATCCAACTAGGCTTTGTAATTATTTAAGAATTCTTCTCAAGCTGTAAAAGCAACACACGAAAATCCTTTGGATGATCTGCCATGACCTTTTTTACGGTATCGTTCAATGTTTTGAACATAATGCTGCTGGCATGTAAGGCCAACCTCTTTATTAGCGGTTGCTCTTCGTCCCATTTTCCGGTACGGTACCCTCTTTTCACTGAGGACAAGTAAAATGGCTTGCCTCCGTATCTTTCATCACCGGTTATGGGCGCTTCATTCTTTGCCAGATGGATCCTGATCTGATGCATTCTACCGGTAACGGGCCTGCATTGAACTAAACTGTGATTGCTATATACCCGAAGCGTGTTAAAAACGGTTTCAGCCTCTTTTCCTTTTCTATCAATTCTTACCGAACCATTGGAAAGCTGTAATATTTTATCGTTGGCGAACTTTTCTTTGAAAGAATGAATGCCATCTACTACGGCATGGTATTCTTTGATTACTGCCCTATGTTCGAATTGCATAGATATGTGTCGATACGCCTCTGGGTTTTTGGCGACAATCAGAACTCCGGAAGTCTCTTTATCAAGCCGGTGACCTACCTGAGCATCTGAATTGTAGATTTTGGCGAGGGATAATATATTGTAATCAATATTCCGATCTTGAAGTGTAGAAATAAAAGGAGGTTTATTGATAACAGCGTAATCATCATCTTCCCAAATGATGAGATCAGCAAAAGCAAGTTTCTTAGCCATCGTACAAATGTAGCAGATCCGACCTTAAGGTGTTTCAGCCTTTTCCTGATCCGATTCTGCTTTTTCTTTGGGTAGCTTAAAGCTAAACACAGACCCTTGACCTACTTCGCTTTTCACATGGATAGTAGATTTGTGCCCTTCTAAAATATGCTTTACTATAGCAAGGCCTAAACCCGTACCTCCCTTTTCTCGCGACCTGCTTTTGTCTACTCTGTAAAAACGCTCAAAAATGCGATCAACATCTGTCTTAGGAATTCCTTCTCCATTATCCCTTACAGTAACACCCACTTTAGATTCATCGACATCAAAATCAATAGTAACTTTTCCACCCTCATTACTGTACTTGATGGCATTACTAAGCAAGTTGGTAATTACCTGGTTTAGTCGCTGCCAATCACCGTATACGGTAACACTATTAGGTATGTTTTCTTCAAAACTAATTGTGATGTCTTTCTTGTCGGCTTTGTTTTCAAACTGCTCTAATATATCGGCAGTCATTTGCTTGATATCAAAATACTCAAAATACATGCGTATCTCTCCTGTTTCAATTTGAGAGAGTACAAGCAAGTCTTGTACAAGCATATCCAGACCATCGAGACTTTTAGCTGCCTTTTTAAGAAACCGGTGTCTAACGCTTTTATCTTTTACTGCCCCGTCGAGCAAGGTGTGAACAAAACCCTGGGCAGCAAAAATTGGTGTCTTTAGCTCGTGACTAACGTCGGCAATAAACTCTCTGCGGAAAGCTTCGACCTTCTTAAGGTCATCGATCTCTTTTTGCTTGAGTGAAACATAAGAAAATATTTCCTCATTAATTTTTTTCAATGGATTAAGAGGATTGGACTTTTCAGTTTCAATAGTTGCCAGGTCCCTTTTTCGAAGCTTGTTGAACAAACTGTAGATCTTATCGATTTCCCGAAAGATCAAAAACTCCAAAACAACAAACCCAAAAATATAAGATGCGGAGCCACTTATGAAAAAGGATACGATGAGCGCGCTTTGAGTTACTCCTTCAAAAAGGCTCAAAAAAGCAGTGGTAACAATGGCAACGCATAACGCTAACAATAGCGCTATGATTCTGGAGCTGTAGACCATGCTCTAATTTAAGCTAAACTTGTAACCTACGCCCTTTACAGTTTTAATAAAATCGTCGCCAATTTTTTCTCTCACCTTTCTAATATGAACATCTACAGTTCGCGCAAGCACATAAACATCAGAGCCCCAGATGTTCTGCAGCAGCTCATCTCGGCCAAAGACTTTATTAGGATTTTGCGCAAGGAAATAAAGTAATTCAAACTCTTTCTTAGGCAGCGTTATTTCCTGTCCTTCCATATTAATGGTGTAACTGGACCGGTCAATAAGAAGGCCGCCAAGATTGATCTGACTCGTAGCCGTTTTCTTTTTCGAATCGCGTCTAAATAACGCGCTAATTCTACTCATTAAAGCTCTGGGCTTTATCGGTTTGGTAATGTAATCGTCTGCACCTACGTCAAAAGCCGCTATTTCTGAGTACTCTTCTGATCTTGCGGTAAGAAAAATGATAAAAACGCTTGATAATTCCGGCACCTCCCTGATCTGCCTACAGGTTTCCACGCCATCCTGATCGGGCATCATGATATCCAGTAAGATCAGATCCGGCTGAAATTTCTTTGCCTTCTCTACACCGTCAAAACCATTAGTTGCGGCTTTTACCTCATAACCTTGTTTTTCAAGGTTATACTTGAGGAGTTCAAGAATTGATTCCTCATCGTCAACCACAAGCACTTTTTGGCTTTGCTTGCTCCCCATAGCTTAAAGTTTAGTCCAAGTTTAGGTTTATTTCTTATTAAGAATGAAAGATAAAAGTATAGAGAAAAAGATGCAATGGAAAGCCGATAACAATAACTTAACATTTACATAATTCCTTTCTTAAAGTCAGTGATGTCTACCTCCACAGCCCCTACAAACATATTTGCTCTTATTTTTAACGGTACTTTATTAATATCATCAGAAAGCCAGACTTTTATTGAATTTTCTCCATCAAATAATTTGTTTTCCGGCATAACCGGTGTTAATGCTAACGATCTAATTTTTCCCAGTTTCGTTTTTATCGTTTCTCGCCCATCAAAACGAATGGAAAAGTCGTAGACCTCATCATCAAAGAAAGCAGCTATCTTAATGAAATCTCCTTCCTGGAGAGAGCTGAAATCAAAAGTTCGTAAGTAGTAATAGCCACTGACTAAATCCTGAACGTACTCAGGTGTATTAAAAACTTCAATCGGTTTCCAAAGTTTTTTCTTTTTATCGAAAGTGCGTACGCGTGCAATGTTGCTGTCCTGATCAAACTCTACAATTTCATGTTTTCTATATTTCCCTTCTTCAATTTTGCGATAAAACTTCCGTGTAACCAGCGCTGATGAATCCAGGTAAGTGCCCCATGTATCTCTAATTCTCAGAAATAAATCAAACATACCGACTGACCTGCCGTAAACCTCAATTTTATAGCAATTGCTGCCCTCTATCTGATGGAGCTCATCGCTGATAGTCATAGTAGCTGTAGCTGCGTTTATAAACCCATAATGAATTTTATAGGAAAGCACCTCGCCTTTAAAAAAGCTTGTATTACCGACGCTACGATCAATCTCATATTGATGAATACCGGAGAGGGTCAAAAATATAGCTAGTAATGCGGCTACGGGCTTCATAATTTAAAGAAACGGATGTTTCTCCTTGAAATGTTGTATAAAGATGCTTAAATCTTCATCAAATCTATCAGTATAAAGGCTATCCAGCGACATTTGTTTGGATCTATAGCGCAAAAATGACATAAAGTAAGCGTTATTTAATTCTCTGCCCTTTATCCTCGACAGGAATGATTTATCGCTTAAAGACAAAGTATCCATAGAGATCACGATACGATCTATTAATTTTCGCTTTAATTTTACTCTGACCGTGTCACGCACGTTATCAAAAGACCGATACAGTGAGTCGAGTTGATCAGCTCCATAAAGTACGTGACCGATAAAAATTTTCTCATTCCGAAGTTCATTCTTATAGTCCGCTAAGTGGCTATCGGGGTAATACCTTTCAAGAAATGTTTCAGCGCCTCTGTCACCAATGAAAGAGGCTAAGTTTTCATTAAAGTTTACGCTGTCTTTCACGAAAACTGTAGCATGCACGAGTTCGTGTACAATGAGGTTCGCTAAGTCGCCATAGCTGCGGCCTAACATGTTGCTTAGAATGGGATCCTTAAACCAACCCAGCGTAGACCAACCTCCCACGGTCCTGAGACCTGCGTCATAGCCTTGTTCTTTCACTCTTGCCATCTCATCAAAAGCCATCTCTTCCTTGAAAAAGCCTTTGTAAGGCATTTGACCTACCACTGGAAAATCCCAGACCTTAGGTTCGAAGGCAAACGGCTTACACCCCGTTACCACCCAAAGTATCGGCTTACCTTTTTGATCGTACATGGTGGTATAGTTGTCTGTATCGTTAAGGGTAAGTTCTTCAACGGCAAACCTGCGTACCTCTTCAATAAAGAGAAGTTTCTGTCGAATGGAGTCCGGTGTATCGGGATCTTGAAGAAAATCAGCCACAGGCTTGGCATTCCAAACTATGGACAGCTGACCTTTCCCTTGTACTAACCCGTAGTAAATAAGCTCTTTAAAATGGAAGAGCGAAACGAAAATAATTACCACAAAGAATCCTAATAACTGTCTGATCATTTATGATCTTTTAGCCTAGAGACGAAAAACTTAGGCCGATAGTTAATGTAGAAGCCATGTGAAAACTCAAAATCACCATTACCTATGTCGATGTGCGGCTCGAAACGGGTAGATACATAGATATGGTCAGCAATTTTTAGATTATGTAAGAACCTAAAAATGAGGAGCTCACGTTGAGGTTCTACTGCCAATGGGTCTTTGAATGTACTAGAGATGGAAGGGTATAGCTGACCTCCCTGGATAGAGATGAATTCATTTCCACGCCAGTAGCTGGCCATTACATCTAAATGGATCTTCGTTTTTACCGAAGCGTTTAAATAAAGGCCATCACCATCCTTAAATGTTTGCAGTTGGGTATTTGAATAATCGCGATAGTAGCAGTGATAACCTGCCAGACTTACACTCTTCAAAAATCCGGCATCAGAAATATGTTTATCCAAAATTAATCCTAGCGCTGTATTTAGATAGGTTTGAAGCGGCAATGGACTGGAATCTATTTGCCCTCCTCTGTGAAATACAAGCGCCTGAACCGGCAGTGAAATTTTAGCGCCTTTATCAATGATTCTTTTTCTAAAGGAAAGGCCGGCAGTAACCTCCTCCTGGTCATTATCACCCGGGTAGATCATATTTTGCCAGTCTACCCATAGGTCGAGAAAAAAATCCGGTTTATCCATTTTAAACTGAAAGCCATTTTCCAAGCGATTGACCAGTACGCGCTCGAAGTCAAACAAAGGTTCTATCAATTGGTGAGAAGTAGCGCCTTCCAAAGTACCAAACAGAACACGACCATCTAAGAAGGTATATTGAGCGGTGAATGTGGGAGCAATTTCGCTGAAATCATCATTGCCAAAATCTTTCTGAAGGTAAAGCCCTCCTGAAAACATGAACCTCTCTCCTACCTGGTAGCTGACGTACGGATTAAACTGAAAGCCAAATAGGGTGAACCCATCTGCTATGTCATTGAAATACTCGTTATTCTTATTAAACCCCAATGCATTTACTCCTATGAATAACGCGTTTGAATCATCAGCCACGATCGGTTGAAGCTGATCAAACGCTGTGTTATCCAGCTGGCTGTGTCCAGCATATGAGCCCAGGGAAATCATGAGAATAAGGAAGATTTTTTTCATCGACCGCAATATAGAAAGAGGCATCAAATTGAGTGGTCAGATCATCAAGATTTTTAATCCAGCCATATATTAATGTGGAGGGAACTTGCTAACTTCACCCTCTTTATACAACATCAATATTTTAGAGGAATGAGTGAGCAAGAAGCAAAATTAAAAGCCCTTCAATTAACAATTGACAAACTGGAAAAGACTTATGGAAAAGGTACGGTTATGAAGCTTAGCGATGAGCGCGTAATTGATGTGCCGGCCATTTCCACGGGTTCGTTAGGGCTGGATATTGCTTTAGGTATTGGCGGTATACCCCGGGGCAGGGTGGTTGAGATCTATGGCCCAGAGTCTTCCGGTAAAACGACCATCTCAATGCATGCTATTGCCGAGGCACAAAAAGCGGGTGGATTGGCAGCATTCATCGATGCCGAGCATGCCTTTGATAAGTCTTATGCAGAGAAATTAGGTATTGATACAGAAAATCTCTTGATATCGCAGCCGGATAATGGTGAGCAGGCGTTAGAAATAGCCGAGCATCTCATCCGCTCTGGCGCTATTGACATTATCGTGATTGATTCTGTTGCGGCCCTCGTTCCTAAGGGCGAACTAGAGGGTGAGATGGGTGACAGTAAAATGGGTTTGCAAGCTCGACTCATGTCTCAGGCGCTAAGAAAACTTACTGGTACCATTAACAAAACCGGCTGTTCCTGCATTTTCATAAATCAGTTAAGAGAGAAAATAGGGGTAATGTTTGGCAATCCTGAAACTACCACTGGCGGTAATGCGCTTAAGTTCTATGCTTCAGTACGACTGGATATTCGTAGAATCGGTCAAATCAAAGAAAGCCCCGGAGAAGTTACAGGCAACCGTACCCGGGTAAAAGTGGTAAAAAATAAAGTAGCTCCTCCTTTCAAAGTGGTCGAGTTCGACATTATGTACGGCAAGGGTATCTCGAAGGTAGGTGAGATCATTGATCTGGGTGTAGAGCTGGACATCATCAATAAGGCTGGTTCCTGGTTTTCTTATGACGGCAATAAACTAGGTCAGGGACGTGATGCGGTGAAGGCTATTATCGAAGATAACCCTGAATTAATGGAAGAGTTGGAAACCAAAATTAAAGCAAAGATCAAAGGCGAGGATCTGGAAGAGCCTATTGCGTAAAAAGAATAACTTTTTTATTCACATCGCAGTGCAAGCGCATAAGAAATATCTGATTAAGCTGTTTATTTTATTTGCGTTTCCCTGCCTTAGTTACCAGAATCTCCCTGAAAATCCGGAAAAGAGCATTGAACGTTTGATCACGTTAGAACGATTCGATAGCGCCATTCAAATAATTGATACCTATAGTACATATAACCGCCTGACGGCCAACCTGATCGAGCTTAAAGCCGACGCTTATTATTACCTGGGAAACTATACCGAATCCGCCCCTACCTATCTTCAAGCGGCTGAAACAGCTTTAAACGAAGAAGTACCGGATCACTCAAAAATTAGCGATTACTACAGTAACGCGGCCCTTACCTTTTCAAAGCTAGGTCTTATGGAAAGGTCGCTATCCTACAATAAAATGGCACAAAAACATGCGTTCCTAAGCAACGATTCAGCCAAGGTAGCCGGTGTCTATGCCAATATTGGCGTAGATTATGAACATCTTGGCGATTACAGCAAAGCGTTATCGCATTTTGATAGCGCCTATCTGCTGGATAAAGCGTTGAAAGATACCCTCAGCATGACTTCCGATTTAAATAATATCGGATACTTATTTGTGAAATGGAAAAAATATGATCAGGCGCTTGAGTTTTACGAGCAGTCCTTGGCCCTGGCAGAGCTACTCGGTGAAAAAGAAATGATTGCCAGAAGACTAAATAACATCGGTATGGCGCTCCTTTTAAAAGGAGACCTAAACCAAGCAGAAGAAAAATTAACACGGTCCTTAGCCCTACACGCCTCTATGAATGACAGCTTAAATGTAGCTCGTAGGTTAGTGAATTTGGGAGAGGTGGCTAGCCGAAGAAATAATTTTGACGAGGCCATCAAGTTAAAAAAGGAAGCCATGGTTTATTTTCAATCCGGTCAGGAGCTTTTTGTAGCGGCGGAAGGTCGATTAAGTTTGGCGAAGACTTTAGCAGATGCCGGTAATGATGATTTAGCTATAAGTGAATATGAAAAGGTCATCGGTATTGCAGAGAACAATCAACTGTTAAAAATATTATCAGAGGCTTTGGCAGGTATACAAAAAGCATATGCACAGGTTGGAGATTTTGAAAAGGCCTACAGTTACCAATCCAAATTTGTTGCTGTGAATGACATTGTATTTTCAGAAAAAAGCAACGAGTTGATTCAAGAAATGCAGGTAAAATATGACGTGGAAAAAAAGGAGTCGGAAATAGAACTACTCAATGCAAAAAATAATTTGACCAGCGCTCGACTCGCTCAAAAAAAACGTGAACAATATGGAGGTGCTTTGGCTGCCACCATTGTCTTAGGACTTCTTTGTTTCGCACTGTGGTCGCTCAGAAAAAATTACCGGCTTAAAGAAAAGTTATTGATTGCGGAAATAGATCAGCTTCGAGTAAGAATTAGTGAAACCATTAAAGAATCAGAAATTAAGCAAAATGAGGCTATTAATTTTGAAGAGATCAACCAAAGTTTGAGTAATCCACTCTCACAGCGAGAGCTTGAAATTGTGGACTTAGTAAAATCAGAATTGACCAACAGGCAAATTGCGGAAAAAGCTTTTGTATCTGTAAATACTGTGAAATTTCATCTTCGGAATATTTATGAGAAGTTGAACGTAGGTAACAGAGAACAAGCCATTGCGGCACTGGTCAGAGCCAAAAAAAAATGAGATAATCTTAATAAACTACCCGGGTCGGGTGGGTAATTCATGCAGTCAGAGAACTATACTTGATATAGATTTTACTAAACTGTAAGAATTATGTTTAAGTATTGGCTAACGTTGGTAATCGGGTTCTTCTCACTTCACACATTAGCTCAAAATAGTGTAGGTATTGGAGTTGAAAATCCCAATCCTAATGCAGTATTAGAACTGGTAGCTCCCAATAATGATCAAGGCTTTTTAGTACCGCGTCTAACTACAGCACAAAGAACGGCAAATACCTTTCTTTTTAACCTATCCTCGGAGGATAACGGGTTGTTGGTATACGATATTGAGCTAAACCGGTTCTTTTTCTGGATTAATGGTAATTGGCAGCCTGTAAGTCCACAAAGTAGTCTTACGGCAGGAGCGGGTATCTCCATTACAGGTAATGTAATTACTAACACCGGCGATACAGATACTGAAAATGAGATCCAGGATCTCGAATTGGATGGGTCTACCTTAAGAATCACCAATAACGCCAGCGCTACGGATATCGACCTGGCGCCTTTTGCAGGTACTAATACCGATGAGCAGGATTTAGGGTTCAACGGTTCGGAGATCACCATCACCAACGGAAACAATGTAAACGTAAGCAGCTGGGATCTGGATGCCTCCGATGATTTTGATGGCAACTATAACAATCTGACCAACCTACCCACCTTGTTCTCCGGTAATTTCTCCGATCTGGCCGGCGTGCCTGCCGACCTGGCCAATGGCGATGATGTTGATGACGCCGATGCCAATCCTAACAATGAAATCCAGGACCTCGAACTCGACGGGTCCACCTTAAGAATCACTAATAACGCCAGCGCTACGGATATCGACCTGGCGCCTTTTGCAGGTACTAATACCGATGAGCAGGATTTAGGGTTCAACGGTTCGGAGATCACCATCACCAACGGAAACAATGTAAACGTAAGCAGCTGGGATCTGGATGCTTCGGATGATTTTGATGGTAACTACAATAATTTGATCAACTTACCTACTTTATTCTCAGGTAATTTCTCAGATCTGGCCGGTGTACCTACTAACCTGGATCTGGATGCTACTGACGACTTTGATGGTGCGTTCGGCAGTTTATCTGGCGTGCCTGCAGGACTAGCCGACGGTGATAATGTCAACGATGCCGACGCTAGCATTACCAACGAGATCCAGGACCTCGAACTCGACGGGTCTACGTTGAGGATCACCAATAACTCCAGTG
>CALBPF010000106.1 GCA_937899105.1 uncultured Flammeovirgaceae bacterium
ACCCTCACCCCCTATACCTGAGTTCTTTTCTGCCAGTTTCAACACTCCACAATCAATTAACTTAAACATGTTGCTGTAGTAGAAGGACTCGAACCTCCACGAAGCAGTTAGTCTCTGTTGCTATTGGATGCGACCAGAAATTTATCCCGTTACCTTCACCCCCGAGACCGGAGGGCTTGTCTGCCAATTTCAACACCCTACAGTGTTTTATTTGTTAATTCAAATGTAGTAAAATCACCTATTCGTTAAAAATAAATCAATCATATAGATAAAATTTTACTATATTTTTAAATTATTAACTAATACAACATTAAATTGACAAAACACAATCATCATTATGCCTAATAATTACGAAATTGATAATATAGATCTCAAGATCCTGGAGGTTCTTACTAAAAATGCCAAAAAGCCATATACTGAAGTAGCAAAGCAAGTCTATGTTTCAGGGGGTACAGTTCATGTAAGAATGAAAAAACTTGAAGAAATGGGTATTGTGAAAGGCAATACACTATTGATCGATCATACCAGGCTAGGCTTTGATATAACTGCCTTCATTGGCATATTTCTAAGTAAAAGCGCGCTATACGACGAGGTTATTGCTTTACTCAAGCAAGTCCCGGAAATTGTCAATGTACATTATACAACAGGTAACTACAGTATGTTTGCTAAAATGTATTGCAGGGATACTAATCATTTGAAAGACGTCTTATACGATAAAATCCAACGTATTGAAGGTATCGTAAGAACGGATACGATGATATCACTCGAAGAAAGTATTAGCAGGAACTTGACGTTGGAGCCTTTTGATTGAAAGAAGTAATGCATTGATAATAATTATCTATCCAAAAAGTACTATGTTGGAACATTAGCCGGTGAAATTTGTTGTACATTTGTCTCACAATTTGATATTATTCTAAATAAGAATATGAGTAAAGATGATCAGATTTTAGAGGAATTTACCTCCAAAGAATATGAACACGGCTGGACCGTAGATATTGATAGTGATCAGGCTCCAAAAGGCTTGAATGAAGACATCATACGTTTTATTTCTGCAAAGAAAGAAGAGCCCCAATGGCTACTAGATTGGCGTTTGGACGCTTTTCGCGTATGGTCAAAAATGCAGGAACCGCATTGGGCCAATGTTACTTTCCCCTCCATCAATTATCAAGATATAATTTATTATTCGGCCCCTAAGCAAAAAGTGCAATCTAAAAGTTTAGATGAGGTTGATCCTGAATTATTAGAAACTTTTAAAAAATTAGGCATCTCACTTGAGGAGCAAAAACGACTTACCGGAGTGGCGGTAGATGCAGTTATCGACAGTGTTTCTGTTGCTACCACATTTAAAGATAAACTTGGAGAACTGGGAATAATTTTTTGTTCATTTAGTGAAGCCGTGAAGGAACATCCGGAACTAGTTAAAAAATATTTAGGTTCCGTGGTTCCGGTCTCTGATAACTACTACGCCGCACTCAACTCAGCTGTATTTTCGGATGGTTCTTTTTGTTACATTCCCAAAGGAGTTCGCTGTCCGATGGAATTATCAACCTATTTCAGAATTAATGCAGCAAATACCGGGCAGTTCGAAAGGACCCTGATTGTAGCTGAAGATAATTCCTACGTAAGTTATCTGGAAGGTTGTACAGCTCCCATGCGTGATGAAAATCAATTGCATGCTGCAGTAGTTGAAATATATGTGAAGGCAGATGCTGAAGTCAAATACTCTACTGTACAAAACTGGTACCCCGGCGATAAGAATGGTAAGGGTGGTATATATAATTTGGTAACAAAAAGAGGAATATGTGCCGGTAACAATGCTAAACTTTCCTGGACCCAGGTAGAGACAGGTTCAGCCGTAACATGGAAATATCCTTCCTGCATCCTGAAAGGCGATAATTCAAGCGGTGAATTTTATTCGGTGGCCGTTACTAATAACTATCAACAAGCGGATACAGGAACGAAAATGATTCATATTGGCAGAAATACCAAGTCTAGAATAGTTTCCAAAGGCGTTTCTGCAGGATACTCGCAGAACAGCTACAGAGGGCAGGTATATGTCATGAAACGAGCGACAGGAGCCCGTAACTTTTCACAATGCGACTCGCTACTAATGGGTAATAAATGTGGCGCCCATACCTTTCCATACATTGATATAGAAAACAAATCTTCGATGGTTGAGCATGAGGCTACTACCTCGAAAATTGGAGAAGATCAAATTTTCTATTGCACCCAGCGTGGTATAGATGAGGAAAGCGCTGTGGCTTTAATCGTAAATGGCTATTGTAAGGAGGTTTTAAATCAGTTGCCAATGGAGTTTGCGGTTGAGGCACAAAAGCTTCTTGCTCTTACTCTGGAAGGTTCGGTTGGATAATACCTTGAATAACTTCCAACTCTTGAACAAAAAAATTGAACTATTAAAAATGCTAAAAATAAATAATTTACATGCTTCAATTGAGGATAAGCAAATACTCAATGGGATTAATCTTAAGGTAAAACCCGGAGAGGTTCATGCAATCATGGGACCTAACGGATCTGGTAAAAGTACCTTGGCAAGCGTACTTGCCGGTCGTGAAGATTATGAAGTAACTGAAGGTCAAGCAGATTTCCAAGGTGAAGATCTTTTAGAGATGTCACCTGAAGACAGGGCAAGAGCCGGTGTTTTTCTTGCTTTTCAATATCCAGTAGAAATCCCTGGGGTAAGTACTATAAATTTCATGAAAACGGCTTTAAATCAAGTACGTGAATTTAGAGGTCAAGAAACTCTGGACGCAGTTTCCTTCCTCACATTTATGAAGGAAAAAATGAAGCTGGTAGAAATAGATCAGAGTCTTCTTAGTCGTTCATTAAACGAAGGTTTTTCAGGTGGTGAGAAAAAAAGAAACGAGATTTTCCAAATGGCGATGCTTGAGCCCAAGCTATCTATATTGGATGAAACAGATTCCGGTTTAGACATTGATGCTTTGAAAATTGTAGCAAACGGTGTTAACAAACTTAAGAAAAAAGATAACGCTACCATTGTAGTTACTCACTACCAGCGGCTGCTGGATTATATAGTTCCTGATTATGTTCATGTACTTTACAATGGTCGTATTGTAAAAAGTGGTACTAAAGAATTAGCCCAGGAGCTAGAAGCCAAGGGGTACGATTGGATTAAGGAGGAGGCTGACGCAACAACAGCTTAATAGCAATATGAGTAACGCTAGTAAACCTGATAATCAAATAGATCAACTTTCTAAAAAGTTTGATCAGTTTGAAACCATGCTCAATGGTTCCAAAGGATCAATTCATGAGACGAGAAAGGCGGCAATAGCACATTTTCTCAAAAATGGCTTCCCCACTTCAAAAAACGAAGAATATAAGTATACAGATTTGGATAAAGCGGTCAGTAAAACGATTGACTTTTCTTTAGAACCAAATGCTTCTGAATTTGGCGCATCTGAACTAGAATTTGGAAAAATAAAGGACCTTGATGCATACGAATTAGTATTTGTAAATGGTCAATATCAAACGGAACAGTCCTCTGTTCCAAATTTAGATGGTGTTATAATCACAGACTTCAAGGAAGCATTATCATCAGACAGTGATGTAATTAAAAATCACTACAGTAAATATGCATCCTTTGAAAAGGATGAGCTCGTAGCTTTGAATACAGGTTTTTCAATCAATGGATCAGTAATCAGAATAAAGAAAAATCAAACCATTGATAAGCCGATTGTTTTACGCTATATCAATAGTGTAGTCAATGATCAAACTCAAAATCATCCAAGAAACCTTATCGTTGCTGAGGAAAGCAGCAGTGCGTCTGTGATTGAGATTTACGGTGATGTCGGAGATCATGTCAGCTTCACAAATGAGGTAACAGAGATTGTAATAGCCGAAAATTCACAGCTGGATCACTATAAACTTCAGTTAAATAGCAATAAGGCATTTTATACTGGTACCACACAGGTAATGCAGGCGAGTTCAAGTCGATTTCGCAGCTACACCTTCACCGTTGCAGGCTCCATTATCAGGAACAATCTCAACGTAGATCAGGACGGAGAGGGATGTGAAACACATATGTATGGCCTTTATCTATTAAATGGCAATTCACACGTGGATAATCATACCACTGTTGATCACAAAAAGCCCAATTCATATAGTAACGAACTGTACAAAGGTATACTTGATGATAAATCAAAAGGAGTGTTTAACGGGAAGATCTATGTTCGACCTGAGGCACAAAAAACAAATGCTTTTCAATCGAACAAGAATATCCTACTTACGGTTAATGCCATAGTTAACTCAAAACCGCTGCTAGAAATTTGGGCAGATGATGTGAAATGTTCTCACGGGTGTACCACAGGCCAATTGGATGAAGAAGCATTGTTTTACATGCAAGCCAGGGGGTTAAGTAAAGACAGCGCCCGTTCCTTACTACTTTATGCGTTTGCTACAGAAGTTTTAGAGACGGTAGAAATAGAACCTGTTAAAGCTTACTTGGAAAAAATTATTTCTGACCGTTTACACTAAAGTATGAGTGCGCCTACTACACTTCAAAGTTTGGAAATAGCTAAAATTCGGGAGCAATTCCCTGTATTGCATCAAAATGTTAATGGTAAACCTTTGGCTTACTTTGATAATGCGGCTACTAGCCAAAAGCCCACGCGCGTTATTAATGCCCTTTCAGACTATTATAGTAGTTATAATGCTAACATACACCGAGGCATACATACGCTTGCTGAAAAGGCAACAAAGGCTTATGAGCAAACTCGCTTTACCGTTCAGCGATTTATCGGAGCTGCTGAAGTAGAAGAAATAATTTTTACGAAAGGTACTTCCGAAGGTATTAATCTTGTTGCTGCCACATATGGCAGAAAGTTTATAAACAAGGGTGACGAAATTATAATTTCGGGTCTGGAGCACCACTCTAATATTGTGCCTTGGCAGCTTTTGGCTGAAGAGAAAGAAGCCATAATTAAAGTCATTCCCGTTTTGGAAGACGGCAGTTTGGACTTGGAAACTTTTAAGTCACTTCTTTCGCACAAGTCCAAGTTAGTCGCGGTCAATCACGCAAGTAATAGCTTGGGTACGATCAATCCCATTAAGGATATCATAAATAAGGCTCATGAGTTCGGAGCTAAAGTGTTAATCGATGGCGCACAAGCAAGCGCACATCTTGATATCGATGTTCAAGAATTAGATTGTGACTTTTATGCTATTTCAGCACATAAAGTTTACGGTCCTACCGGAACAGGGGCTCTTTATGGCAAGCGTGAGCTTTTAGAAAGTATGCCTCCTTATCAGGGTGGCGGGGAAATGATCAAGGATGTATCTTTTGAAAAAACTACCTATAATGATATTCCCTACAGGTTTGAGGCGGGCACTCCTAATATAGCAGATGTAATAGCATTCAAGGAGGCTTTAGATTTCGTGACTGAAACCGGGAAGCAAGAAATGGCGGCATACGAGAACTCGCTTCTTGCATATGCAACAAAAGAAATCAGTAAAGTTGATGGAATTAAAATATACGGCGCCGCTGCAAACAAAGTAAGTGTTCTTTCATTTCTAATTGACAGAATCCATCCATTTGATATTGGGCAAATGCTTGATGCCAGAGGTATTGCTGTCAGAACGGGACATCATTGTACTCAACCACTGATGGATCACTATGGTATAGAAGGTACGGTACGTGCTTCATTCGCTGTTTATAACACAAAAGAGGAAATAGACAATATGCTTGAGGGCTTACAACGTATCGTGAAATTTATGAAGTGATGAGCTCGATCAAAGAAATTCAGGAGAGTATTGTAGAAGATTTTGCAATACTGGATGGCGACATGGAAATGACCAACTTTTATATGATGGAGTTGGGGCAAAAGCTCCCTGAAATGCCAGATGTACTCAAAACGGACGAGAATATTGTAAAAGGTTGTCAGTCAAAAGTTTGGCTCACGGCAAGATTAGAGAACGACAGAGTTGAATTTCAAGCAGATAGCAATACTGCCATAACATAGGGTCT
>CALBPF010000107.1 GCA_937899105.1 uncultured Flammeovirgaceae bacterium
ATTGGTACTGGGAAAATCGTGAGTTGTATAGTTAATAGCTACTATCGGCTGTGACTCAGGGTCTTTTCCTGCCCAACTCAAAGATGCATCGCTGCTCATTGAGCCTGTAATGGGATGATCTGATTGAGCCATATTCTTAACAAATCCGGTAGCTAGTAGATCTGAGCGCAGCGTGTTGTAGTCCGTATTGGACAGCTCATCGGATTTGATGGGTATTTGAACGATACCATCTAAATCAAAACCACGAGGCCGGTTTTTGGTATGTTGAATTTGTAAGAATATGACTGCGGTTCCCACGATCATTACCGAGGAAACCGTGAATTGAAAAACTATTAAGAGCTTTCTTGGGATGGCCGTAAGCAAGCCCGTCTTAACCTTACCTTTTAAAACTTTTACTGGTCTGAAGGACGTCAGGTAATAGGCTGGATAGCTTCCTGCCAGTACGCCTGTATACAAATCCAAAATGTAAGAAGTAGCAATGAAAGGCCAATTGGACCAAGGTACTTCAATTTGTGTATCATTAAGTGCATTAAAACTTGGCAAAAGAAGGAAGGTAAATAGGATGGCAGTGGCATAAGCTATTATAGCAATAAGCAACGACTCTGTAATGAATTGGCTTATGAGCTGATTCCGTCCCGATCCCATCACTTTACGGATGCCTACTTCCTTAGACCGTTTTGAACTTTGGGCAGTGCTTAAGTTGATAAAATTAATACAAGCCAGGGCCAGGACTATTACCCCCACAGCTCCAAGCATTTTAATAAGTTTAATTTTGCCTTCCACGTTCTTGCCGTCCTCAAAGTCCTCATACAAGTTCCATTTGGTCATGGGGTGTAGAAGAGCTTCCGGATGGAATGGTTTTATGCTTTCAGGTGATTTTTCTAAAAACAGGTTTTTTATCCTTTCTTCCGCTTTGGCCCATGTGGACTGATCATTCAATAAAACCAGACACTCGTAGCTCAAATCTTCCCAATCGCTTCTTTGTGACCTATTGCCTTCGTTCATATTGAAGTGGTATTCTATAGGTACTAAGGCCTTTATGTGTGAGAAATCGCTGGTTTTGGGAAAATCCTGAAAGACACCAGTGACAGTTAGTAATCCACTTTTGTCAAACTGTACGGTTTTGCCCAGGGCATCCTTGTCAAACAAAGCTGTGGCCACAGACTCGGTAAGCATGATAGAATTTATTTCTGTAAGTCCTTCTCTTGTACCCTCTGTCATCGACAGTGGCAAGAGGTTTGGAAATTCGTTGTCAACAAAAAGGGTAACTTCAGAAACCTTCTTGCTTTCGATATTGAGCTTATGTTCATTGGGGCCAAGCATCATGACCACGTTGTCGAAATCCGGGTGATTTTTTAATTCATCACCTAGTGCATAGGGCATACTCTCGTAAGTTATGATGTCATCACCGAAATTAAGATTGTGGTAGACTCGGCTAATTCTATTACTGTTTTCGAAAGATCTGTTGTAGTTAAATTCATTGTGCACCCATAACCCAATTAACATTGCCGCTGTCATGCCTACGGCCAAACCACCAATGTTTATAGTAGAATAAGCTTTATTTCGAAGAAGATTTCTCCAACCAATAGTAAAGTAGTTTTTGATCATGCCGTAATTGTTTAACGTTTTATATCCTTCAAGAGGCCTTACAATGCTTGGCCTGAAAAGCCTGATTACATCTTTGGTAAACCGCCATTTGGCAGAGCGATGATCCTTTTCTTTAGCTCTTTTTGCAAACCTTTCCAGGAGATCACCTTCAATGTCTTCCACATAATCCGGATGGCAATACCAGCGGAAGAAGCGCAGACAGAATTTGGGAGGAGAGTTAGCCATATTATTTATTTTTGGAATGCAAAAACCCCCAGCCCCTAAAGGGGTGCCAACTTGATTCGAACTCTAATAATGAAAAATCAGCCTCACCCTTTAGGGCCGGGGTAAAAGACTGATTTTGTGCCATATCAATTCCTCTGCTGTTAGCCTGACATACAGGCTTTAGGACTGAGGTAGAGAATTGATTCACGGACATATGATCTGGGTTCATTTTTTAGTTGTATCTATTCTGTTTATCAAGAGGTTACATGTGTCGGTAATATTTACGATCACATCTGTTAATCCATTTTCAACTTCTCCATTAGTAAATCTGAGAACAGTTATTCCTAAATTTTGCATAATAGATGTTCTATTCTGGTCATACTCAGTTTGATGAGTAGAATTATGAGTGTCTCCATCAATTTCTACAACTAGCTTTATTTTGTGACAATAGAAGTCGGCTATGAAAGTGTCTATTGGATGTTGAGCTTTAAATCTCAGCCTCGAAATTTTATTTGATTTTAATTCTTGCCAAAGCATTTTTTCGTGCTGCGTCATACTCAATCGCAGCATTTTGGCTTTTTCGAAAATAGCTGG
>CALBPF010000108.1 GCA_937899105.1 uncultured Flammeovirgaceae bacterium
CCATTGCCTTATTAATAATGCTTTGTTAAAACAGGCGGCAAAAGTAGGGATTTGAGAATGATTTGGAAGCGATATTAACCTTCGAATGCCAACGCAGGCACTAAAAGTATACCATTATGAAGCGCGTGAAACAAAATACTCCAACGGAAACCATACCGTATTCTGGTATAACCAAGAAAAACGCCTATGACTAATTGTGGCAACGTTAATAATGGTATAGCCCATAAATAAGACCTATAGTCTTCGAAATTTGTAATATGAACAAGTCCGAAGGCCACTACAGATAGGTAGAAAACATAAGGAAAAGTTTTTTCCCATGTTTTGCGCATATTGAACAACTGAATTTTCCGGGCTATACCAAGATAGTTGTACACAAGTCTTAGAGGTAATGTAAAATAGAATGCAAAGCGAAAAGTAATGAAAAATCGAAAAAAAAATTCCTCAAAAATTGGAGCAAGAACAACCCCGGAAAGGATGAAAAATATTGGTGATTCTTTATATATTTTTTCCAGCTTATGATCTCCTAAATCCAAACTGGTAAGTTCTTCAATAGACGCTGTGATCAATATAATCACGAACATAATGGGTAACTCAATTGCGATCAATAAAAAAATCCGCTTCAGGATTTCATTATTAGAAATAGCGGAAACCCTATAATCACTCGGGCTTTTAGCAAATTGCCCAACCAAATAAAACTCTTTCCAAATGAGTTCCTTGAAATACCGGACCAAAACTATTTAAGCAGGTTGAGAAGTTTCTTAACTTCTTTACTAACAGAATTAAACTCCTTAGTATTTTCTTCCAACGCCCCGGTTAGATAACCCGGCACGTTTTCGCCTTTTGAGATTTTTGCTTCCAGGTCACTAAGTAATGTTGACAATTCCTCACTGATGCTCTCAGACTCTAATTTCTTTGCTATGGTTTTAATAAGTTCTAATTCTTTTGACGCTTTTACTACCTGCTTTTCTTCTTCTTTAACTTCAGCTATTACCAGAGGCTTCTCATTGATGCAATTATTGAAAGCGCGTATCATCTCTTCAATATTCGAAACTTTGTATGTTTTGTTTTTGACTTCAGCTTGAACTGACGGGCACTCACTTACAAAATTGGCAACAGCCTTTTTGAAGGTTATATTGGGCACTTCCATGCCTTCATTTGTTACTTTATATAGAAAACGTGAACCAAAATCATAGTTATTATCCGTTCTGAATCTGTAAAGTCCAAGGTAACCGCTAATTATCTCTTCCATAATACGATACTTGTTGCCAAACTTGATGATTTTATAAACGTTGTCACCTGCCTTGAACCCAAGCATCTGGAATGATTTAATACGTCTTTTTTCATTACCCGTTTTAACCATTATTTCTTCGTAGTAGTCGGCCGGCAAAAGGATATCTATTTTACCTATTAGGGTATCACCACTTGTCAAATACACTTCATCAGTCTGTGCCTTTACAAGACCAGAAAAAAATAAAAGGGAAACGAAAACGCTCAGTTTTTTCATAGTTCAAATAAAAAGAGCGACAAAAATAAAAGAAAAATGAGGAGGTACTAATTCTTTTTTGACCTTCCCGAATCCTTGAGCGCCTTATCTAAAATCCATTCGATTTGTCCATTGGTACTTCTGAATTCATCTGCTGCCCACTTTTCCAAAGATTTAAGCATCTCCGGATCTAACCTCAGTACAAATGGCTTCTTTTTAGCCATAGTATTCTTGCTTATTTTTAAGATGAATTCTGTCTAATAACTTTTGAAGATCGGGCGCTTTTTGTGTACCGATTAGTAACCTTTTGTTATTCTTAAATACGAGCTGTAATCCCATATTACCTCGAGCATTCAATACTGTATTTTCCTTCCCATCGGTAAAATATCCCCAACCGCCATATCTAAAAGGAGTGTATTTTCGAAGGTAAAGCTCTTTTAAATCTTCGAAGTCCACGGTCCTCCAGGTTCCGATAATAGGAATAAACCTATATCGAATTCCCCTTTTATCAATTCGAGTTTCAAGCTTGGCTCTAACCACTATTGTCGACAGTGCAATAACCGTCAACAGGCCGAATGTAGATATCAAACTCAGGCCAAGGTAAGAATCAATCATAGCATAGCCTAAGCGAATAAAAATTCCAGTGATCGTCAAATTCATAAATAATAATAGGGCAAACATCCACCACCGGTTCATTTTTTGTTCCTCTTTGAAATGCTGCATTGGTGTTATCTAATACGTTCAAAGAGAACTACCATAGTTCCATTGTCGCTGGTGAAGTTTACTACTTTCCAGCCTTGAGATGACATCTCATTGACGCGTTTCTCGAATTTTTCAAGCTTTTCAAAAGTTTTTGAACTTAGAAATTTATAGGGCGCCATGATCTTAATGATTTAAAGTACCGGAATTCACAACAGGAGTAATGTCCTTATCAGCACATAAGACTACCATTAAATTACTGACCATAGCCGCTTTACGTTCTTCATCCAGTTCAATGATATCTTTTTCTGATAATTGCTCCAGTGCCATGTCCACCATACTCACCGCTCCTTCTACGATTTTATGACGAGCTGCTACTATGGCGGTGGCTTGTTGCCTTCTAAGCATGGCTCCGGCTATTTCCGAGGCGTAGGCCAAATAACCGATCCTGGCTTCTATAACGTTGATACCGGCTATTTCAAGACGCTGACTCAAGGTTTCCTCAAGGGCATGGTTCACCTCGTCTAATCCGGACCTCAAAGTGATTTCCGCCTCGCCGTCCTCAAAGTTGTCATAAGGGTAACGACCGGCTAATTTCCTAACCGCAGCATCACTCTGTATTCTCACAAAATTTTCGTAGTCATCCACCTCAAAAGCGGCTTTATAGGTATTCTCTACTTTCCAAACAAGTATAACACCTATTAAAATAGGATTACCCACTTTATCGTTCACCTTAATTCTTTCGCTATCAAAGTTTCTGGCTCGGAGAGATATTTTCTTTTTTACATAGAAAGGATTCACCCAAAAGAAACCATTTCTTTTAACGGTACCTTTATAATCGCCAAATAGTACAAGCACCCGCGAACCATTTGGATTCACATAGAAAAAACCAGGTGTTAATATCAAAGATATCAACAGACCTAAAGTTGGTATCGGGTTTTTAAAAACAATAAGTGCGAAAATGGACACTGCAAATAAAATGAAAACGACAGCTAACATTAAATAGCCTGAAATGGGATTATTTTCTTTTTCTACATTCATAATATGATATTAAAATGATATCAAAAATATATTATTTTAAATCTTAACGAGGTTAGCTAAAAAAAGGTTACGGTCCATACATTCTTGCATATCTAATTTAGGTCGGGTTAATTAGCGGTTCATCAACGGTTGATAAATGGTACGTTACGATCCCAAAACATGGTTCTCACTCATTTTCCATGCATACAGCAGGCAGGTAATGCGAACTCTGATGCCAGCGCTGATATTTATGGCTGTTTACACGACCGGCATTGCTTATCTTGATCTGGACTACTTTAAATGGGATTTTCGTAGTACCACGGCAGTGCACTCGTTGCTGGGAATTGTCTTAGGTTTGTTTCTGGTCTTCAGAGTAAATTCAGCATATGACCGTTGGTGGGAAGGCAGAAAGTTATGGGGAAGCTTGGTTAACAACACTAGAAATTTAGCGCTCAAACTAGGCGGTTTTCTACCAACTGATGACAAGGAGAGCAGAAATTATTTTGCTCAAATGATCCCCAATTTTGTAATTGCTATGAAGGAGCATCTTCGTGATGGTGTTAAAATTGAGGATTTGGATATGGTTGGAGGTGAGGAATTCCTCAAGCGGATTAAGGGTAAAAAACACATACCTAATTTCATAACTCTATTGATTTATGAAAGGATAAATGCTCTATATAAATCAGAAAATATTACAGGTAATCAGTTTTTTGTACTGGATAAAGAGGTAAAAAGTTTTTCGGACATACTGGGAGGCTGCGAGCGTATTAAGAATACTCCGATACCCTATTCCTACAGTATGTATATAAAGAAGTTTATCTTCACTTACACTATTACCCTACCTTTTGCCTTTATCCACGAGTTTAATTACTGGACGGTGCCTATTGTGCTTTTAATATTTTACATTCTTATTAGTGTGGAGATAATAGCAGAAGAAATTGAAGATCCTTTTGGCAAAGATGTGAATGACCTACCCACTGATGATTTATCGGAAAAAATAAAAGGTAATGTCAGGGAGATTTTGATGGAATCTGCACCTGATTAATATGCAACGACAGTTACTATGAGATAACAATCGCTAGTATCATGATGCTTTGCATGATCAGGTCCACCCTCACATAGGCCTTGTATACATTCGTTGACCTCTTGAACATATGAAAAATATTAGTCTTCAAATCACCATAAGTGTCTATCTTGGTTTTGATTTATGAACATTAGCGGAAGCAAGGCGAATTTCGGAACGGCACCTGTTTTTTTTACAGCTATCTCAACGATACTGGGAGCTGTTATGTTTTTACGGTTTGGCTACGCGGTTGGTAATGTCGGATACATTGGCACACTCGGAATTATTTTATTTGGTCATTTAGTAACCATTCCGACCGCCATGGCCATTGCCGAAATAGCAACCAATTCGAAAGTTGAAGGAGGTGGTGAATACTATATAATATCTCGTTCATTTGGTATAAACGTGGGCGCTTCTATCGGCTTTGCGCTTTACCTTTCTCAAGCAATTAGTGTAGCGTTTTATGTAATAGCCTTTGCTGAGGCTTTTGACCCACTTATTAAGTGGCTCCAGGATACATGGAGTATTGGACGTATTGATAAGAGACTAATCAGCCTGCCTGTAGTCATAACCATTAGCACTGTCATGATAAAAAAAGGTGCTGATATAGGTATGAAGGCCCTCTACGTGGTAGTTGCAATCCTTTTCTTGTCACTCATATTCTTTTTCGTTGGTACCTCGGAGCATCAAGCTCAGCTAACCTCCCTCGATTGGACTATTAGGGTAAGTGATCCGGATAATTTTTTCATGGTATTCGCCATTGTATTCCCGGCTTTTACTGGTATGACCGCTGGAGTAGGTCTTTCCGGAGATCTTAAAGACCCAAAGAAGTCAATTCCTTTCGGAACGGTTGCCGCCACAGTTTGCGGAATGATCATTTACATTTTTATAGGATACAAAATGGCCATAGCGGCTAGTCCGGAGGATTTGGATAGTGATCAGCTTATTATGTCTAAAATAGCCATTTGGGGACCTATTATACCCATTGGGCTGGCCTGTGCCACAGTTTCTTCTGCGTTGGGTAGTATAATGGTGGCGCCCAGAACGTTGCAAGCGTTAGCCGGAGATAGGGTCTTCCCAATTCCTTACATTAATAGATGGTTGGCACGGGGTAAAGTGGTAACTAATGAACCGTTTAATGCCACCTTAATCACGAGCGCCATAGCAATACTATTTGTAGCTGTGGGAGATATTAATGCCGTGGCAGAGGTAATATCGATGTTTTTTATGATCACATATGGGTCACTTTGTTTGATCTCTTTTTTACAACACTTTGCTGCGGATCCATCTTATCGGCCATCGTTTAAATCAAAGTGGTATATATCGCTTCTTGGAGCTATACTTTGCATTTATCTTATGTTCCAAATGAATGCTCCTTATGCCATTGTATCTATCATTTTTATGACCTTAATCTACTTTTTTGTTACCTATACAAGCAAAAGTAAGGAAGGTCTCGCTAAGATATTCCAGGGTGTTATATTTCAATTAAGCAGACGGCTGCAGGTTTTTTTGCAAAAAGCGGAGAAAGGCGAGGACAACTGGCGTCCCTCAGTAATTTGTATTTCACCGGATTTTTTTAAGCGACCTACAGCTTTTCAGTTGATGCGATGGCTTTCTCATCGCTACGGTTTTGGTACGTACTTACATTACATCAATGGTTATTTATCTAAAGAGTCCAATGCTACCTCAAAGGAAGAACTTCAGCGGTTACTCCAGATCAGTGGGGCAAGCAAAAGTAATGTTTACATTGATACATTAATATCACCTTCCTTCACAAGCGCTGTGGCTCAGGCTATGCAGTTACCTAGCGTTTCAGGTAAGGATATTAATATGATCCTGTTTGAGTTCTCAAAATATGAACCAGAGAACTTAGAGGAAATCATGGATAATTTCACATTAGTAAAGTCGGCAGATTTTGATATCTGTATCCTTGGGTCGTCGGATAAAGAGTACGGGTTTAACCAGAGTATACATATCTGGCTTACACCCAATGACATAACTAACAGTAGCCTTATGATACTTCTGGGTTATATCATTATGGGGCACAGGGATTGGAAACGTGCCGAGATCAAGATCTACGCTGTCGTTCATCAAGAAGAAGCCTCTGAACAAGAAGAAAATTTGCTTTCGTTGATCAAAACCGGTCGGCTACCCATCTCTCCCAAAAATATTTCTATTTTGAAACATAGCGATGATGTATCCACAAAAGATATTATTAATGAGAAATCAAAAGATGCTGATTTAACTATCGTTGGCTTTAGGGGTGAGGCAGTAAAACAGCTTGGAACGGATTTGTTTAGCGGTTATGAAGAAATTGGTAATGTTCTTTTCGTAAACGCAGCCAAAATCAAAGATATAAGTTGATTTGCTTTATCTCTGGCAAGAGTACCTTATGCTGAGAGCACTTATTCAATTCGTTTTTTCAATTTAACGGGTTCACTTCTACGCTTTCTGATTTTCATATTGAGTAATTCCACAATGAGTGAGAAGAACACTGCAAAGTAGATATACCCTTTGGGAACATGATAACCGAATGCTTCAATACTCAACATAAATCCTATTAAGATCAGAAATGACAGGGCGAGTATCTCAAGTGAAGGGTGCTTGCTTATGAAGTCCGAAATATCTTTTGCGAAAGTCATCATAATTCCAATAGAAATGATCACTGCTATAATCATTAAAATCAACTGATCGGTAAGGCCCACTGCTGTTAATATCGAATCGAATGAAAATATCTCATCTAAAATGATGATCTGAGCGATTACTGTAGCCAGTGAGCTGGCCTTACCGCCGGAATGCTTCTGAGCTTCTCCCTCCATTTTATGGCCAATCTCCATTGTACTTTTAAAGATCAGAAAAATGCCCCCTGCTAAAAGTATGATATCTCTGCCGCTGAATTCATTATTCATCACGGAAAAGATTGGCTTGGTAAAACCTATGATCCAGGTAATGGCCAGCAATAGTCCTATTCTAAAAATCAGGGCTAGTAATAAGCCAATATTTCGCGCTTTTGGTTGATCCTTTTCCGGTAATTTGTTCGAAACAATGGATATAAAAATGATATTGTCTATACCAAGTACTACCTCTAAGAAGGTAAGCGTTAATAAGGCTATCCAGGACTCAGGCTGTGCAAATATTTCCATCGAGCCAAATATATTAAGTTTTAAACTCGTCCCGCATATAGAAATATGGGGAATTCAACTTGTTGTGGTTTTGTCCATTTAGACTTAAGCGTCTTTAAAAACTTAAAGACAGGGTTGTAGCCCTTTTTTTTATAAAATGCTGAACGGCAGACCATGAGCTTAGGT
>CALBPF010000109.1 GCA_937899105.1 uncultured Flammeovirgaceae bacterium
GAATTTAGAAATTTCTTTCTTATTTGAAGACTTTTTAAAATAGCATATATTTTTTTTCGGCAGCTTGTCCCATTATCCGCGCTCACCTGCTATCTCACACAGGCCATTTCAGGTTCAGACAATTGCTTTCATCTGGGCATCATTCTTTAGTGCCTAACGAGTCAGAAATCTTTTGGATACTTTGAGATTCCTGCCTCCGCAGGAATGACGCTAAAAAAGATTGGCACTTCGCTCCAGGCTCTAAGCCCTAAGCTCATCCTATCTCAGAAAGATCGTCACCGCTCCCATAGCAGTAAGCAAGAAGATCATCCTTCGATAGCTTTCATCTTTGATAAACCTTACTAGTCGTACCCCCAGTGCGAAACCAATGATTACCGCCGGAAAGATTTGCACACTAATCAGGCTTGATTCCCAGGTAATCGTACCCCATACCCAAATGTGAAAGGGCAGTTTGAATAGATTTATAATAAAGAATAACCAAGCTGCTGTGCCTATGAACTCATTTTTAGGTAGCCGCATCGCTAGAAAATAGATGTTGCTAAAGGCGCCGGCCAGGTTCCCGACCATAGTAGCAAAACCCGCAGCCAAACCCATAACCGGGGCAAAAACAGGGGACTTAGGTACGTGTTTGCTGCTCCTATCCCACCAGAACATGAACACTACACTGAAGAGGATGACTCCAGCCATCCCTTGTTTAAAGATCTTTTCAGGAAGATCCGCGCCTGCCCAGACTCCAATCAGCACTCCTACAGCCATCCAGGGAACCAAATGAGCTAAATGACCCCAATCTGCATGGCGATGGTAGTAGATCACAGCAAAGACATCTGCGCCAATGAGTATGGGCAGAAGTATGCCCGTGGATGCCTTAGCTTCATAGGCCAGCGCGAGCAGTGCCACAGCTAACATGGCTATGCCTTTGATACCCGATTTTGAAAAGCCAATAATAAGGCCCGCGATACCGCTAAGTGCTATGATCTGCCAACTACTGATAGCTATAAAATTTAATAGGCTGCAATGATAAATAATATAGTTGGCGAATTTCCGAACTGACGTAACTAGATATTCACCAGCAAACTTTCATTGACTAAAAAATTAGTTGTTAATTTAACTAAAAATATAGTTAAAGTATTAACGCTCAAAAAATGAAGAATATAAACTTCCTTAAGTACAGTTCTTTTCTCTCTAGGCGCTATCACCTGCAGTGCTCAAAATCTTGAGCATCAATTTGATGAAATGCTTAATTCGAAATATCCGGCTAATGAACCTGGGGCAACAGTATTGGTTGCGGTAAATGGGGAGATCGTTTATAATAAGGCATATGGTATGGCTAATCTGGAATTGGATGTTCCAATGCAACCCCATATGATATTTCAATTAGCTTCTATTACCAAACAATTTACGGCCATATCAATACTCATGTTAATGGAGGATGGTAAACTAGATTTGAATGATGAGGTAACCGCCTATATTCCAGACTACCCCACTAATGACCATACCATTACTATCAGAAATCTACTGACGCATACCTCTGGTATAACCAGGTCAATTACCCAGAAACCATGGAACTCAAACATTAGGAAATCGGATTTTAAGCTTGAAGAATTTATTGATTACTTCAAAAATGAGCCAATAGAATTTAAACCGGGTACAACTTTCAGATATAACAATTTTGGCTACCTTATTCTTGCATATATCATTGAGAAGGTGTCTGGTATGACGTATCCGGAATTCATTAAAGAGAATATCTTCAAGCCGCTGAATATGGTCAATTCTTACTCATTAAATAACTCGGCAATGATTAAAAATCGTGCCTATGGCTATCAGAAGAAAGGCAACTTTATAAATAAAGAATACACAAGTAGTATCCTGGCTACAGGTGCCGGATCTTTGATGTCTACCGTTGAGGACCTCTTTATTTGGAATCGTGCTCTGAAGTCAAACAAGCTAGTAAGACGACAAACGTTAAAACTGGCCTATAAAAATTACGAACAGGTGGATGGTAGGAAGACAAACTATGGGTTTGGATTCTTTTTAGATGAGATAAACGGCAGCCCAACAATAGAGCATGCCGGTGGCGACTACGGCTTTCGCACCAATGCCATATACCTGCCTGAGGAAGATGTCTTTGTTGCGGTTTTTACAAATTGTAGTTGCAACGATCCTAAAACAATCTCCACTAAAATGGCGGCTTTAGCCATAGATAAACCTTACAAAATTTCGAATACGGTATTTGTGGAGAATGAAGATCTTTACAAATGGGTAGGCTTATATAGATTTGATGACGGCACCAAGCGGTCTGTTATTTTTGAAGATAATCAATTATACAGCTCTCGATTAGGCAACAGATCAAAACTACTTCCACCCTCTAAAAGCTCGTTTGCCCTCGAGAACGGGATAATGTCTATCCATTTCGAGATGAAAGGTGACAGCATTGAAGCCACTTTTAAAAATAGAATTAAGAATACAAGAGCAATCAAGGCTTTCCGGAAGTACTCTGAAATCAAGCTAGAAGAAGAAGTTCTTAAAAGATATGTCGGAGTGTTTAAACTCTTTCCAAACTTTGAGATCACCATTACCCTGCGTGATAATGGTCTTTATGCCCGGGGAACCGGCCAAAACCCAATTGAAATATTTCCTTGGTCAGAAACCGAGTTTTTCTTTAAATCCATGGATTCTCAGATTAAGTTTGAGGCAGATGAAAACGGGAATTATCGAACATTAGTGCTTACCCAAGATGGAAAACGTTACCCGGGTAAAAAGAAACCTGGTGAATAGAAATAATAAAGAGTCATCACGCTGGTGTATCTAATATATTATACGTTAGCTCCTTCATTGAGTAGAGGCGGACTCATTGGAATAACCTCGGTATATGTCCTGGCCAAAACAATTTAAATATAAATCTTTACTTAAGTAAAGTAATTACAAATAATTGTATATCAGTAATTTATAGCTCTATTCTTTGATTATTTTGAGCTGAGCGTTTTATCGCTTCCACAATACGAATATCTTTCAGCCCCTCTTCTCCAGGCACCAAAACATCAGTATTATTAATAATGGCAAGTGCATCATCGTCCATCTGTTTTGCCTGCTGATTGGGTATGGTTTGATTGAGTTGCTTACCATCACTAGTTACTCCTCTTATGCCAGAATACGATTGGAATGGGCTTAATTCGTACCAGCCTTTTTCACAATTCACCCTCAACTCATTCCAGTTAAGCCCAAAGCTCGTGGCGCCTTCTCCCAGTACACCACCTGGAAACTCCAGGGTGAAATAGGTGGTCTCATCCACGTCGGTATATGCGTCAGGTCGGGTGGTTTCATGTCGGGCCTTGGAAACCGCTACCGGCTCCATTCCACTAGCATACCTCAATGCATTGATCGGGTAAACACCCATATCGTATATGGCGCCACCTCCCATCTCCTTCTTTAGTTTCCAGTGGTCCGTTCTACCATCATAATACCCTGCTTCAGCATCTAATGTTTTAATGCTTCCATAGGGTTTGGAGTTTGACCATTTTATGATGGTTTGTGTATTAGGCTCATGTTGCATGCGATAACCAATACTCAACTTTACTCTGTTATTTTCACAAGCATCTATAATATCTTGGCATTCTTCTTCGGTTCTGGCCATTGGTTTTTCGCACCATACATGCTTTCCGGTTCCGGCAGCTTTAATAGAGTATTCTGCATGTAAGCCGGTAGGGAGTACGATGTAAATCACGTCTATATCAGGGTTATTGGCTATTTCTGACATACTCTGGTAATTTTAAACGTTAGAGTCTTTTATGCCATATCTACTCTGCCAAACAGGTATCTTTTCAGGGCTTCCGGTTACAATTCCGGTCAGCTTACAGCGTTTCGTCCGTTGTAATGCCGGCGCTAATAAGTCCCGACTGTAATAACCCAAACCAACCAGTGCGACCCCTAGTACCTTCTTGCTTTGGGGAATTATGACGTTAGACCATACCTCAGTAGAATTTAAAGCCAATACGGAGCTGCCTGCAGCTGTAACTGATGTCTTTAGAAACTTTCTACGAGATTTAGTCACCATCTTATTCGGTCAGAACCCATTGATTATATCCTCCCTTTAGGTCATAAACTTTGCTGAAACCCATTTTATGAAGCTTTTTAGCGGCTTTTGAGCTTCTGCCTCCTTTTGAACAGTACAGTGCAATTGGCGTTTCACGATCAAAATAGCTCATACGCTTTTCAAAATCTTTTTGCTTGAAATCGACATTCACCGCTCCAGGGATAAAACCGGCCTCATATTCTTTGGCCGTTCTTACATCTACGAGTAATATGTCTTCCGTAATGACTTTGCTAAACCCTGGCTTCTCCAGCACTTCTATTTCTCCCAGCGTTTTCTCCTCTTTTCCCGAACATGCCGCAATCGCCATTATAAGTAGCATACCGTAAACTCTTTTCATATTGATCAATTCCATTTTTCTGAAATAGGTGATGGCATAAATATACCAAATGGATCATCATGAAAATACGCATTAAACATCGGCTTTTGTAAAAATGACCTAAGACTTTCAGGTTTTATATCTCGAGGATCGCTGTATCCCAGTATTTTGGTCAGTTCAAGCATATCCTGGTGAAATCCAGCTAAATACTTATGTATCCTTGTCGACTTCTCGGAAATGTTAATACCATGCATCCTCCATGTGTTGTTGGCGGTAATACCTGTCGGGCATTCATTGGTATGACACTTTAAGGCTTGAATACATCCTATTGCCAGCATCGCGGCACGCGCACCTTTGTCCCCAGACTTAAGCGCTCGACCGCCAGCCGTAGCTCATGGCAGAAATGTTAATGCAATTCTTTACCCGAAAAGGTTGTACTTCTTCCCGATGTTCCCCTATATCAAAGCCATAGCCAACGGCATTTGACTTAGTACCAAAATTACTGTGAAGAATCCGTGTATTTGAGGTATTCTCAGTGTCGTAAATATCCAGCTCTGTCCCAAAACTGGTCATAGATTTTATTCCCTTTGCCTTTTGATATATGTAGTCTCTCACTATCTTGGGAATAGGCCTTCCATCGGTGTTAGTCTCATTAAAGTATTGAAGGTATTTATCCCTAAATACATATACCGAAGGCGTCCCAGAGGGCCATATATTCTTACAAGCGTGTGATCATCCTGTATGAAGACATCACGAATACCAAACAGTATTAGCATCGCAGCTGTGACTCCTAACCCAAAAACGTAGTCCCAAATGCCCACACCGGAATAATAGCCAGGGTTAATAACAGTATTACAGAGTCAACGGGTCGTTGAAGGGGTGGTTTGTATGATGGTGCGGTTAGGGCCATGTTCTTACCAAGTTTATCGTATTTTCTGAGAACTTTCTTAGCTATTCTTGAGGTTTTGTAAGGCATAGGTTTTGCAATTGAAATACTACCATCAATTTAGTATTTTTCAATTGGCTTTGTATTTTCTGAGACGCAAAGAAAAAGGCTGAACCTGGAGTTGCCAATTTCAAATTAGCTTCCAGTTCAACCTTTAAATAAACAGGTAATGTATTCTTAACTTTTAGATTGAATTACAGCCTCTTCTACTTTGGCCTGCAACTCTCCAAGGTCTGCCGCGTTATCCTTTTCCTTTATCATTTTCATACTTTTTACATAATGGCTGACCGCTTCGCTATAAAGTTTACTGACCATATAGTAGTCGCCGGCAACTTCATGTCCTAAAGCGCTTTCATTGATGCTCAGTGATTTCTCAAACCATCCCTTGGCTTCCGTTAGATTCACTTCTTTGTTGATACACATTCCGGCAGCCTTAGCAAAGGCCTGCCAATCGTCGGGTGAGCAGCTGGAAGCCAACTCCCTGGCTTTCTCTGTGGTTTTGTCGATCTTATCCGTAGCTGAGGTTGTGAACGGAACCAATAGCATTAGGCACAGTGCATACGTTGCACCTACTTTCATTAAATTTTTCATGTTGTGTGTTGTTATTGTTTGACATTAAAATTCACCATAGCTTATAACTAACTTAGCGCCAAAAAATAAAAATTGTAAGTAATTGATTTTCAGATACTTAAATTCTAAATAAAGTTGCGTTAAAGAAATTTGGGTGAGGTTCAAATGAACGGCATGTGTTCATTATCGTGCAGATAACTTTTTTGATTGGGATTCGTAATGATATTTTACCTACACGAATAATTGAGGATTCAAGAACCTTATCTCACTACTTGCGACCAGCTAATAATTGGATCACAAACCCAAGTACCACTACAAGTATACATCCAAAGGCATTGTACCATAGAAAACCCATGGTGAATACTCCTGCCTCACCAATCGTATTAAGGTAGTGAATACCCATGATCACGAGTTGACTTATGATGGCGCTGATAAATACTGCGTTGCTCCTAATGTACTTAAAGAAAAAGGCTACCATAAATATTCCCAGAACGATAGGGTAAAACAAGGACCCTATAAGGTTGACGGCCTGGATTAAGTTCTCAAATAAAGAAAGTGTGGAAGCAAAGATTATCGCCAATATACCCCATGCCAAGGTAAAAAGCTTCGATGATCTTAGATAATGACCATCATCACCGGTTTGATTTATTCTTCGTTTATAAAAATCGATGGTTGTAGTAGAACCCAAAGCATTGAGTTCAGAAGAAGTAGAGGACATAGCCGCTGAAAATATAACTGCGAACAAGAGGCCCACGACACCGACCGGTAGCGTGTTCATGACAAAATTCATAAAGATGTAATCTTTATCATTGGTCTCGGCACCTGGCACAGCCGAAGCTATTAATTGTTTAGCTTCAAATCGCAAATGATCTGAAGCGGCTTGTTTTTCAAGTAGCATCGTTTTGGTCTGGCTGATACGTTCAGCGTCTTCTGATTCCACGGCTGCCACCAGATCGTTAACAACACTCTTCTTATCCTCAAAAGCATCGTTATATTGCTGCTCCAGATCCTTGAAATCACCTGCTTGGTCGGTAAGTAGTACCTGACTTTTAACAGTTTCATTAAAAAAAACAGGAGGTGCATTAAACTGGTAAAAGACAAAGACCATGGCGCCTATGAATAGAATAATAAATTGCATGGGGACTTTGAGCAATCCATTCATTACCAGGCCTAATCTACTCTCCTTCAATGATTTACCACTTAGGTAACGTTGTACTTGCGATTGATCCGTACCAAAATAAGACAGAAAGAGAAATACAGCGCCTGTCATACCCGACCAAAAGTTATACCGATCATTCAGGTCAAATTCGAAATTGACGACATTCAGCTTTCCCATTTTGCCGGCAACATGCAGGGCATCCGTGAGCCCAACACCTTCCGGCAATGACATGACTACGAGAATACCGGCGACTACCATTCCTCCCATCATGACGGTCATCTGCTGCTTCTGAGTCTGTGTTACAGCCTTTGTACCCCCTGAGACCGTATAGATAATGACCAACAGGCCAATAATAATATTGGTTTCAAAGAGTCTAAGCCCCAATAATGAACTAAGAATTATGGATGGCGCATAAATGGTAATACCGGCAGCCAGCCCCCTTTGTATTAAAAAGATAAATATGAGATCTCGGCAGAGGGGCGCGCAGTTTTCT
>CALBPF010000110.1 GCA_937899105.1 uncultured Flammeovirgaceae bacterium
CTCAAGATAACCTATTGCTAAGCATTAGAAAATCCTATTGCGTAATTTGGGATTAAGGAAAGTCGTATTGAAGCCTTACTAGTTTTCGGACCATTCTAAATTCAATATTTTCTGGCTGCCAGCAGTCATTTTTTTGTTGCACTAAACGTTTCAGCTTGGTAGCCTTCAATGAATACAGGAAATATTTTTATTCCTGAACTTAATAACATGTCTTCTTTCCTTTAAGAAATTGAAATAGCAAAGTCCTCATAGACCTGGTGTTAACGAGCAATTTACCTTCCAATCTATCTTTATGAAGAGAAACAAAAAGTTAAAACAATATATTGATTATCAATTAATTAACATATATAACGGAGATATATAGTAGGTGTTTTTACCTATAAAAAAATACAACCTTACGCTGATGTTTCAGAAAACAGCAGATCGTACCTTTGGCATATGGTTGGCAAGTAAGTGATATATAAATATCACTTTTAAATGTTTATCTTATAAAAAAGTAATTCATTTCATATACCCATGTAGAGGTAGAAATTACTAATCATTGTACGGTATCATTCCAACCTTTGAGTATTACTAATTTGAATGATAATTCATTATGCGGAAAATAAGATTAACAATCAATAATACCCTGTCAATATTTGTTTCAATTATTACCATTTTAGCGGTAACCAATTTCGTCATCATCAAATATTACAAAACAAAGCAAGACAAAGACTCAGCCCTTGTGGATGCCGCAGGTAGGAACCGGATGCTGTCACAAAAAATAGGGTTGTACGCCGAAATGCTGGTCTCTGGTAAAGAAGCAGCCAGGCCGGCGCTTGAGTCCGCCATTAATCTGCACGATGTTTCTTTACGCTCACTTAAAAATGGTGGAGTAGTTCCCGGTATTGCCAATGAGATGATGCTACCGGGGGTTAGCAGAAATATAATGCCGGTATTGGAGGACGCAGAAAAATTATGGATTTCGTACAAGAATAACGCTTTGATGATTTTAAGCGAACCAAATTATGACGGCGCACCTCAGCCTAATCCAGAAGTACAAGCTGCACTTTCATTTATTGAGGAAAACGCTCCACTCATATTAATAAAAAACAACCAGTTAGTAAAATCTTATGTGGCTTCTAGTGTAAAGAAACAATCGACATTGGACTTCATTTTGATAGCGCTTCTTATCTTCAATATACTCACTGTAGCAGGCGGCTTCCTTTTTGCCCGTAAATTTATCATATACCCTATTCGATCATTAGCCAGAGCATCTGGAAAAGTAGCTAAAGGTAATTCCCATGAAAGTATAAATGCGCATACAGATCCTGATATTATGCAGATCGCCAAGTCTATCACTAAAATGGGTAAAAATATAGAACAGTCAGCTGAGTTTTCAGCCAGTATCGGAAATGGTCAGTTTGATTTTGAATTTGACGAAGAAGCCAAGAACAATCGGCTTTTCAATGAGTTGTCCAACATGCGTCTTAAGTTAATGAAAGTGGCCGAAGAGGACAAAAGGCATAGTTGGGTAACGGAAGGTCTTGCCAGTTTCGGTGAAATATTGAGGTCAAATCAGGATGACATTAAAATTCTCAGCGATAACATTATCTCAAAGATGGTAAAATACCTTAATGCTAACCAGGGCAGTATTTTTGTGTTAAGTGAGGAAAAAGAAGAAGATCAGTATATGGACTTACAGGCTTGCTACGCTTGGGATCGCAAAAAATACATCGAGAAAAAAATTGCCAAAGGTCAAGGGCTTATCGGCCAAAGTTGGATGGAAGCGGATATAATTTACATGACTAAAATTCCTGACAACTATATTACAATTACCTCAGGTCTTGGAGGAGCCACACCTTCCGCGTTATTAATTGTGCCCCTTGCGGTCAACGATGAAATATTTGGGGTGATGGAAATAGCTTCTTTCAACGAGCTTGAAGATTTTCAGATAGACTTTGTCAAAACGGTTGGAGAAAACATAGCTTCTACTCTTTCTTCTGCAAAAATCAACCAGCGCACCAAAGTTTTGTTGGACCAGTCACAACAGCAAGCTGAGGAAATGCGCGCTCAAGAAGAAGAAATCCGCCAGAATATGGAAGAGATGCAAGCTACACAAGAAGAAATGAGCAGGAAACAGCTAGATCTTAACGGCAAAATGATGGCCATAGATTCTTCCAATGCCTTGATAGAGTTTGAACCTGGTGGGCAGATAATAACAGCAAATGATCTGTTTCTCAAATGTATGGGTTACAATTTGGAAGAGATCCAAGGTAAGCATCACAGCATATTTATAGACTCGAAAGAGTTGGTCTCAGAAGAGTATAAGAGCTTTTGGGATAAGCTTGATTCAGGTCAATCGTTTACGGGTGAGTTTAAGAGGAAGGCCAAGGATAAATCTGATGTGTGGTTGTCAGCTTCTTATACGCCTATAATTGATAGGTCCGGATCGGTTATAAAAATTATTAAACTAGCGCAAAATATTACAGAAGAAAAACTTCGAAACACAAACTTTGAAAATCAGATTAATGCAATTAATCTTTCGCAAGGTGTAATAGAATTCGATTTGCGTGGACACATCCAAAGTGCAAATGAGGTATTCCTTGATTTGATGGGTTATAGCCTACAAGAAATAAAAGGAAAGCACCATTCCATATTTTGTGAACAAGATTATGCAAGCAGCGCTAACTATACCACGTTTTGGAAGAACCTTGCCAAAGGTGAATTTGACCAGGGCGAGTTTAAAAGAATCAAAAAAGATGGGGAAAAAGTACTGTTAAAAGCCACCTATACTCCAATTCTTGACATGGTCGGTAAGCCGTATAAAGTAATTAAGTTTGCCAGCGAGATGAATGTTCTTGTTGAAAACTAATATATAGTAGATAGTTTTTCCTGCCTAAAAAATCGATGTTTTCTCTGAAAACCTTTGAAAATAACTGATTTGAAGAGTCAAAATGGTTGAGGCTTACCAAAATCTTGCCTAAGTAAAAACACGTATACAGCATGCGTTATTTCCGGTATTCCAGTAGCTATTTTTGATCCTTACTTTTGTATTGCAAATAGCAATTATAAACTTAAGGTCGTAAATGAGCATTTTTGGCAACAATACTCTTCTTTATTTAAAGGGGAAGTTGGATCTATCTTTTGATTCGGTCAAATGGCTATACATATCTGTAATAGTAATTTATCCGGCTATGGCCTTTGTCTATCCGGTACTTCTTCCGGGTAATCATGACCCTCTATTGCCACGCATGGCCATTAGTGTAGCCATTGCCACTATCTACTTTATGGCTCTCCGTTATCCAAAGATCCGTAAGAAAATTACCTATTTTACAATCTATTTATACTATGTGCTTTCAGCACATAGTATATACCTGATATATGCTAATAATATGGCAGTAGAATATGTTATAGGCTTAGTCACTATAGTAGGGATAGGTCACGCTATATTCTCGAATTTCAAGCAGGTTATTTTTTTTCTTCTATTCCTTACTTTTCTCTGCCTGGCGGTAACCTATAAGCTGGACAGCCCTGCAATGAACTCGGTCACCTTTCTTATCTCAGTACTAGTCATTGGTTTATTTGCCTTTATATCAATGGTATTAAGGTTTAATCTTTCACGAAATCTAATCTTGTCTTCATTCTTAATTGACAATATGAATGAAGGTATTTTGGGTGTGACCATGGATGACATCATCACCTACGCAAATGAAAATATAGTTAAGGTAATCGGATTCACTAAACAGGAGATGTTAGGGAAAGATGTAAAAATATTTCTTGCAGCGCCTGAGGACAAAAAAATCGTAATGAATAAAACGGAAGCTCGAATGAAAGGGCATTCTGAAAAATATGAATTGAACTTCACTCATAAAGAAGGGCATACTATAAATACTGAAGTAAGCGCAACGCCAACTTACGACAACACAGGCAGGGCAGATGGATCAATCGCCTTAATAACGAACATTACGTCTAGAAAGAAAGTTGAAGATGAGTTAAAAAAGCAGTCGTTAATTGCGAACAAAACTGATAGCTATGTCATTCTTACCAATGAAAAGGATCAAATCGAATTTGTAAATCAGTCCTTTGAAAAATATACAGGTTATAGCCATAATGAGGTAAAAGGAAGAAGAGCACAAGATTTTTTACGAGGATCCGAGACCAGCCCGACCACTGTTAGATCAATTCAGAAAAAGAGGGAAGAAGATGCAGTCTTTTCTGAAGAGATCAAAAATTACAGAAAAGATGGTACGCCTATCTGGTTATCGCTTCATGTGACTCCTCTAAAAAATGAATATAATAAGGTGACAGGCTACATAACTATCGGCAATGATATCACCGTAAAGAAGCAAGCCGAGGAAAAACTAAGATTAGACTCTTTCAGACTAGGTATTATCCGTGAAATTGATGCTGCAATTATAGCCTCTGAGTCCTTGACAGAATTAGCCTACAGTACTATTAACTATCTTAACAAACTGCTTCCGGATAGTTCTAGTGTCAATATTTCCTTCAAAAACTATGACAATAGCTATAGAACGATAAGCGATGAGGGCAACTTTAAGCCTCCTTGCAACCAACTGCCGGCAGAAGTAACCAATAAGCTAAATAGTGGGACGCCCTATATTGTCCACGATTTGGTGTTATCTGATAAACCAATGTTTCTGGACAGAAGACTTTTGGAAGACGTAGTGGCTTATGTGCTGATACCATTGGTTTATAACGAAGAATTGCTAGGTACACTCAATATTTTTTGGAAAGAAAAAGACGAAAACCTAGTAGAACATGTAGAACTTATACAAGGCGCCGCTCGCGATTTAGCAATAAGTATAAAGCAATTTGAGCTACAAAGTACAATCACTCAAAAAAACCAAGAACTAGAGTCGAGGCTGATAGAACTTGAAGCTACACATGAAGAACTAAGAAGTTTCTCATACATTGTATCCCATGATTTAAAAGCGCCTTTGAGGGCTATCAGTTCCCTGGCTCAATGGTTGGAAAGTGACTACAAGGAAAAGCTGGATATGGAAGGCCAGGAATATCTTAGTATGTTAATGAATAGAACTACTAGGTTACATCATCTGATTGAAGGCATTCTGGAATACAGTAGAATAGGTAGAAAAGATCTTGAAAAGGAAAATGTAAGTACTATGGATATAGTCAGGTCGGCCATAGATCTTGTATCAACTGCCGATGATACTAAAGTGATCATTGATAACGAGCTGCCCCCAGTTTGGTATAACTCAACTCAATTGTCACAAGTCTTTCAAAACCTCATTGGCAATGCGATAAAGTTTATGGAAGAGCCTGATGGAAAAGTATCTATAGGTTCTGTACTGCATAATAATAATGTTGAATTTTATATAGAAGATAACGGACCCGGCATAAATCCGGACCATTTTGATCGTGTTTTCAAGATCTTTCAAACCTTACACGCACGAGATAATCTCGAAAGTACAGGCATCGGTCTCACTATAGTGAAGAAAATAATAGAATTAAATGGAGGTAGAGTATGGTTGGATAAAAAGGCTACTGATGGAACTTGTATAAGATTCAGTATTCCTTTATACAGCCGGAAGAATTCGAAACAAGAATAACAAAGAATGCATAGTGATAAATACATACTCTTAATCGAAGATGATAAGGTTGACGCATTGGCCGTTCGTAAAGCCCTAAAGGATACAGGTATAGCCAACAAGCTCACGCATTCATCTAACGCCCAAGAGGCTATAGATTATCTTCTAACCCCTGAAGGCGCCAATGTTGGACTCATTTTACTAGACCTCAACATGCCTATGATGAACGGACTCGAATTCTTAGAAGCGCGGAAAACCGAACCTAAATTTGCCGGTATTCCACTTGTAGTACTTACTACGTCAAGAAATGAAGCTGATGTAAAAAGTAGCTATGAACTAGGAATAAGTGGCTATATTGTAAAACCAGTAAATTACAACGATTTTAAATCAGTAATTAAGACGTTGTATGCCTATTGGTCAATATGCGAGTTGCCTGAATAAATGGAAGAAAGTTACAAGATTCTTATTATCGAAGATGATGAATTCACATTCATGGCATATCGCAGGATGTTTTCATCATGGGAAAAAAGGACGAACCTGGTCTGGTGTAAAACTATTAACCACGCCAAACAAGAGATAAAAAAAGTGAGCTTTGATGCCGCTGTATTGGATTACCAGCTTCCCGATGGTGACGCATTTGCCGTTATGCCTGATATAAAGGAGACTCCAATAATTTTTGTCAGTGGTATGGAAGATATATCCATAGCTGTTAAAGCAATGCAACAAGGCGCATTTGATTACTTGGTAAAAGACTTCAACAATGAATTCGTTGAAGCGCTTCCTCTTATTATCGAAAAAGCTGTACGAAACTACCGTATAGAATCACAATTAAGAAAAACAGAACAGCGCTATTCAGATCTTTTTCTGCATTCAAATGACTTAATACAAAGTGTTAATACAGAGGGTCGGTTTTTGTACGTAAACCCTGCGTGGTTAAGTACAATGGAGTACACTTTAGAAGAAGTTGACGACCTGTATTTTTTAGATATCATACACCCGGAGGAACATGAACACTGTATGCATGTTTTTGAAAGTCTTATGCAGGGTAAATCCTTTAAAAATGAAGAAATTGGTTTTCTGACCAAATCCGGGAAACGCATTTTTGTTGAAGGCAATATTTTTACAAATACCTACCCCAACGTATCTACCATTGGAATCTTTCGCGATATCACAGAAAGAAAGGAGTCCGATCTTAAGTTGATAGAAGCTAAAGCACGTTACGATCTCGCTGTCGATGCAGGTAAAACGGGTATCATGGATTGGAATTTGGTTACCGGAAGGTTGTTCATTGATGACAAACTAAAAAACCTATTAGGTTTTAGGCCTGATGAATTGGAAAGTTCATTAGAAAACTGGGGCCAGCAAATACATCCTGATCATCGTGAAAAATCAGTTAATGACCTAGGCGATTTTGTCAAAGGTGTAATTCCAAAGTACGAATTCGAATATAAAATGCTCCATAAAGACGGATCTGAGCGCTGGCTACTCGCCAGGGCAAAAGCTATTCGAAACAGCGATAACAGAGTAATACGCATGATTGGTACCGGAACAGATGTGACTCTTCAGAAAGATATTCATGCTAAACTTGAAATGAGAGAGGAACAACTAAAAAGCATCAATGATAATCTTGAATCACTAGTTTCAAATCGAACTAAAAGGTTATCAAAGGCCAACGAATATTTGGAAAAAGAGATAGAGAGAAGGAAGCTTACGGAGTTGGCCCTGGAGAAAGAAAAAACACAACGTGTTTCAGCGCTCATTGACGGTCAGGAAATGGAGCGTAAGCGTCTGGCAAAGGAACTCCATGACAGTTTGGGGCAATTGCTGACCGCAGCTAAACTTCAGGTGCGTCAAACAGTCAAAAGAATGAAAGATACGTCAGTATTAGGTAAAGTGGAATATACCGGAGAAATACTTGATCTTACCATTCAAGAAGTCAGGCGTATCTCCCAGGCTCTTATGCCTGTGTTGCTTAATGATTTTGGACTTGCTATAGCATTGGAAAAAATGATAGAGCAATTTAATTCAGGAGCTACCGCAAAAATTGATTATAAGTATTTGGGTGGGTCAGATGGCCGGCTAACAAAAGAAGTCGAGATCGCTTTATACAGAATTTGTCAGGAAGCTCTAAATAATTCATTGAAATATTCAAATTGTTCTTATATTCAGATTCTTTTGGAAGAATCAGACTTACTTGTAAATCTTTCTATAATAGATAACGGCGATGGTATGTCTAATAATGTTTTGAACAAAATCTACAACAACCCAAGTGGTAGTGGTATTTATAATATGAAAGAACGAGCAGAATTAATTAATGGAGAATTTACCTTAAACTCCGAAGAAGGCAACGGCACTAGAATAGAAATTACCGTACCCCTGTAATACTACATTATGACAAAAAAAATAAAAGTTGTTCTTGCCGACGATCATAGTGTGGTTCGTACAGGTATTAAAATGCTTATCAGCAGCGATGAAAGCATAGAAATTATTGGAGAAGCTTCTTCTGGAGCAGAGGCTCTTTCCATGATCAAAAACAGCCAGCCTGACATCCTTATTACAGATATTTCAATGCCCGGCATGACGGGCATCGAGCTTGCTGAAATTATCAAAAATGAGCATCAGGGTACAAAAGTATTGGTACTGTCTACCTATTCTGACGAGGAGTACATTCTAAGCGCTTTTGAAGCAGGGGCTTCCGGATATTTGCCTAAAGATACCGACGAAGACCAATTTCTGGCTGCAATTAAAACGGTGTCAGAAGGAGATGTATACTATACCAAAGAAGTTTCTGATATTCTAACAAAATCACTGATTAAGCAAAAGAGGACTATCGAAGATCCTTTGGAGCTCACTGAAAGGGAAAAGGAAATTTTGAAGTTAATTGTGGACGGAATGAGTAACAAAGAGATCGCAGATAAACTGTTCATCAGCGTACGCACCGTAGATACCCACAGGCGTAATATCATGGATAAAATAGAAGCCAAAAACACTGCCGATCTTGTTCGTAAGGCCCTGGAAGACAAGCTCATATAGTTTCAACAACCACTTTTAAGACATTCATCTAAGTAGAAATACCTACTTAAATTTACATGAATAAGCCGATTTTTTGATGACTTCTTTAGCGCTTACTTTGAGATAAATAAGAAAGTAAGTAAAGTGAAGAAAGCAAAAATCATCCTAACTGTAGCAGCAAGTATTTTTGTGGTAGCTGCATGCCAAAATAAATCAGACGACAATAGTTCAAAAGCATCGAACCCAACCGAACTGCCGGAGGACTATATGTACACACTTACCATTCCTGAAATCATGGATATACCTATTTCCGATCCTGTCTAGAAGCCATATAAATCGAATCAGAGGATCGGTTTAATGATACTATAGTATGTTAGCAACAACAGAATCATCACAGATATTGAAGGTACTATTGGTAGAGGACGAAGACGCTCACAGGGAGCTGAAAAAACGGAACTTCCGCTCCCATGAAATTATCATACTGTGTTAGGCATACAGTCTCTATGAGGCCAAGTCTTAGGTCTCCAAATCTATTCCGGATCTGGCTATTGTAGACTACAATATGCCTGATGGCAAGGGCATAGAACTTATACATGCGCAGAAAAGAAAGCAGTATCCTATAGTGCTTATGACCAGTTATGGTGATGAGAAACTTGCAGTGAAAGCGCTAAAATCAGGTGCGTTTGACTACATTGTAAAATCGGCGGCAATGTTCAATGAATTACCGAGAATAGCAAAAAAGATTTACCAGCAATGGGAGCATATTAACCACAAAAAGAAAAGTGAGCAAAAAATAAAAAAACAGAACAGCCAGCTCAAGAAAATTAATGCCGAACTAGATCGCTTTGTTTACAGCGCCAGCCACGAGCTAAGGGCCCCGCTCATGAGTGTTATGGGTTTGATCAACCTTTCAAAGGTCCAGAATTCCGACCCTTCACAGCAAGAGTATCTCAATATGATGGAAGAATGTCTGAAGAGATTAGATAAATACATTAAAGACATCACCGACTATTCGCGAAACAACCGGATGGAACCTGAAATTGGCAAGATTGATCCCGAAGAAGTGGTAGAGAATATATTAAGAGGACAGTCTTTTTTACCTGGCTTTTCTAAAGTAAGAAAGGAGATCAAAATACAATCTCGATTTGCACTGTATTCGGATGTTAGAAGATTAGAAGTAATACTTAATAACATAATATCCAATGCTATCAAGTATCATAACTATAATCAGCCTGACCCTTTTCTTTTAATAGAAATAGAAGTAAGAAGAGCTAAATACGTAATCAATATCGTAGATAATGGATGTGGTATTTCAGCAGAACACCTAGACAAGATTTTCAAAATGTTTTATCGGGCAACAGAATCCTCCGAAGGTTCAGGGCTTGGACTTTACATAACCAAAGAAACGGTAGATAAGTTGAAGGGCACAATTAGTGTACGCTCCTTTCTTAAGACAGGTACACGATTTACTGTGGTATTACCTAATAGAAAACCTAGACAAACTAACAATGAATAAGTGCATATTCGTTGTAGAGGACAATGATGCTCACGCAGAGATTATAAGGCGGTGCTTTAAAAAATGCGAAGTGGATCTCCCTATAATACGAGCAAGTAATGGTGAAGAGGCCAAAAACTACCTAGTTGACCAAGTGGAGATAAGCGGTAATTGGCTGGAACCAAAACTGATACTCCTAGACATTAGACTACCACGTGTTTCCGGTTTGGAATTACTGCAAGACGTAAGAAAGCATGATAAACTATCAGGCATTCCGATAGTCATCCTAACCTCGTCGGCCGCAGAAGCCGATATTAACGCTTCGTACCAAAGTCACGCAAGCAGCTACTTGGTAAAACCAATGAATTATTCCGAATATATAGCTCTTTTTCAAACCTTAACAAGATACTGGCTTGGCCTGAATTTGAACTAAATCCACATCATTCAACTAGTCTTCAGGTAATCTATCATGGCTGATAGTCAGTTTTGCTTCTCCTTACAAACTCTACCAAATAAAGAAATATGCACAGGACGACGGTCTTGCCAGTGCAGTGGTCTATGACATTGAACAAGACCAATCCGGCAGAATGTAGTATGCCATAAAGAAAGGACTAAGCTGCTATGGTTCACACTCCTTCCTGAACCGCACTTCAGCTTGAATCACGTGCCTTTATATCATGCAGCGCTTCAAAAAGATGAAGAAGGTCATATATCGATCTGGACTAACTTAATTGATAGGTTACCAGAAAATATGAAGGATAGTTTAGAGAAGGTTGAAACATCCTTATTGCCTAATTTGCCTTCAGCTTTCTGTGATTCCAGAGAATATCATAGTTCTTTCAAAATTTGACTGAGAATGCGGCAAAACTCATGAACGGGGCTAAAAATAAAATCATAACTATCGGAGGAATTGAAAGAAACGACTGGAAAGGGTATTATGTATGAGACAATAGACTTGGGGTTGAAGAGAAGTACCAAAATAAGATTTTTTAAAATCTTCAAAAGGCTCAAGCCGGAGATTAGCAGTACATGTATTGGCTTAGGGCTTGTTAAGAGAATCATAGAGTCCATAATGGGTAAAATATGGGTTGAGTCGGAGGCTTGGGTAAAGGAACTACCTTCTAGTTTAAATTACCTTCAAAAGAAGATTGATTTACCTAATCTCTACCAATATTTTAGCAGTCTAACCATCGCTTAAAGTCGTTTACTCGATCGCGGCTAACGACTACTTCTTTAGTATTCTCAGGGTTTAAAGCAAGTATAAGACGACTGTTGAAGTAGGTGTGTATTTCCTTAATGGAGTGCGCATTTACAATAAATTGGCGATTCACTCTGAAAAAATCAATTGGGTTGACTACCTCCTCAACCTGATCAAGTGAGTAGTCTATTGGCCATCTGTTATTATCTTTTGTAGTAACGGCGCAACTTCCCTCATAATAGCTGAAATAGGCAACATTATCTACTTCCAGATTTTTGAACTGCTCGCCCACTTTAACTAAAAATCTTTTCTTGTATTCGCCACTAACAATTTTTCGTAAAGACCGTAACTCATGCCTGTCAGTATTAGTTTTTAAGGGTGCATTCTTCATTTTGGCTACCGCACTTATCAGGGCATTCTTTTCAATTGGCTTTAGCAAGTAATCTATACTATTATACTTGAAAGCTCTAATCGCATATTCGTCATAGGCCGTTGTGAAAATGATAGATGATACGATGTCGACCTCTGATAAAAAGTCAAACGCAGTGCCGTCACCTAATTGAATATCTAAAAAAATAAGATCGGGTGGAGAATTATCTCTAAACCACTCTTTTGAACTTTCAACCGAGCCAAGTATACCCTTAACATTGATTGCACCATCTACTTTCTGCACCAGGTGTAGTAGTCGTTCTGCACTTAACGACTCATCCTCGATAATGATAGCATCCATTGATTAGGTAGAAAAAATGGGCAACTTAACTTTGAAGTAATCATCCGACTGATAAACGACAACTTGTTCAGTGGATTTCAGGTTATATCGACTTTTTATATTTTCCAGGCCTATCTTAGTCGTACTTGAGAACCCTTCTTTAGGATTGTTTTCATTCTGTACGACAATCGAGCTATCTGCATCATTATAGATCTTTATTATCAGTGGCTTCGTTTTATTGAACTTGTTATGTTTCACAGCGTTTTCAATGAGCATTTGCATTGAAAGTGTTGGTAAAACATATTTTGTTATATCCAAATCGATATCTTGTTCTATAACTATACTCTCCTCGTGCCTGATTTTAAGGAGAAAAATATACGAGTCTAAAATTTCTAGTTCCTTGGACAAACTAATCATTTCGGTATTTGTGTTGTCTAAAATATACCTGTAAAGCTTCGAAAGCTGGGTAACAAAATCTGAAGCAAGGTCAGCGTCTTTATGGATAAGAGCGGCAAGGACACTAAAGTTATTAAAAAGAAAATGTGGATTCACCTGGTTCTTCAGCGTTTCATATTGACTCCGCATTAGTTCCTTTTGAATTCTTACCTGTTCTAATTCCATGGCCCGCATGCTCCGATAGTAGGTCTTCAGAATTTCAATAGCTATAACCAGCCAGGTAACTACAAAGCCCTGAATTATATTAGCAACGAATTCAGCTCCCGGATTTGTGATGCAATTAAGCCAAACTTTTAAGTGGTAAATTTCAAAATAGATAAATCCGGCCACAAGCGGGAAAGTGGCCAAGGTGGCAAAAAGAAAGACCTTAAACAAGCTCCTCTTTTCAGTAAGGTCGTGTGGGTTTTTGTTCCCAAAATAAAGTATCACATGATCACAAACCTCCCATACGATCAAAACAACACCTATGGCAAAAAGTAAAATGATCGGCCAAACAGTGATGTCATTTGCCAATGCAGCATCAGCGCTGTTTGAAGTGAGTCTAAAGAACAAATAAATGAAGGCCGCAGCTAAAACGCGCAGCCCATATTTCCGAAGTTTCGCCGACATACGTAGTAAAAATAACGAAACTATGGCTTATTCATCACCCTTAACTATTTGTGACCCTATAACCTCTATAGATAGAACCTTACCTTTAATTTTTGATCCGTTTGTACCTAAACCTTTAACTACCACAGTATGACTCTTCGGACTTGCCGCTTTATCTACTAAAACAGACATCGTATAAGTATCCGGGACATCAGTACTTTTTGTAAAACTAATAGACAGATCGTCAGACGTTCTTGCTTGCAAACCATCGAAGCTGGTTCTTCTTGCACGCTTCGATCTAAGCAGCCTGATCTCCACCTCCTCGGTGGCTCCGGGGTTTAATTTAAAGTTGGTTTCCTCCATAACAAGCGCCACACCTTCTTTCGGTGGCTCCTGGGCAAACACAGAAACCATTAAACCAACAAAAAATACAATGGATAAATAGATTTTCGATTTCATAATTTTTGAAGTTATATACTAAAAGTTTTAACGAACCTTTCTCAGCGACCGGACTGGCATATGACCTGAGTTGTTGAATGATGATTTTAAATTGCCAAATAAAAGCCTCCAACTGCAAAAGGAAAATTCAAGAGCTTTCATCGCTTACTTCATGAGAAGCAGCTAATAACTTCTTGGGATGTTACTCTACATTAGCTGGTGTCGGGGTACGTTGGCTACCTCTGCCTGCCACTTCAATATCATAGGCTCCTGCTACAGGCCTGGAAACGTCAATGTCTTCATCCTGAAAGTTGTACAGCCATCTGTTGAAGCTACCCGTTGCTAACGCATTACTATTTATTATAATTATAAAAATAATTTTATAATTATAAATATAGTTGTAGATTTGAATTATGAAAGAACTTACCTATGCAGAAGAGCAGGTAATGCAAGTATTATGGAGACTGGAAAAAGGTTTCTTAAAAGATATTGTAGATGCAATGCCAGAACCTAAACCCGCCTACCCTACCGTGTCTACCGTGGTTAGAGTACTGGTTAAAAAAGAATTCATCGGCCATAACACTTATGGTAAGGTGAACGAGTATTACCCGCTGATCAAAAAGGACGAATACTTCAAAAAACATTTTAAAAGGATAGTGACAGATTTCTTTGGTAATTCATGGCAAGGGTTTGCCTCTTCCTTTGCTAACTCAGACCTGACGATGAAAGAGCTTGAAGCCATTAAATCAGAAATTGATAAACAAATTAAAAAGAAGAAAATATGATATTCTATCTTTTATTGGTGAGTATAGGTTTGACTACTTTTTGGGTTTACTTCATCATTTTTCTGAAACGAAAAACCTTCTTTAACTTAAATCGATGGTTTTTGCTGACAAGCCTGCTTTTTTCTTTTTTTGCTCCATTCTGTCAGACATTGATTCCTAAACCACCCCGAAATGCCGTTGAAAATATTATTCACCAGAGTCCGATAACTAACGTAATTGTTGAGAAGACAGAGTTCATCAGTCAGGAAGTAGAGCAGACTTTCTCATCTCTGGAATACAATTATTCTTTGTGGATTGTAGTCGCTTATTTCACTGGTTTCGCTGTTTTTCTCTTACGTTTTCTTACCGGCATTTTTAAAATAGTGATGTTGTATAGAAAAGGATCATACCGCGTATTGCAAAAAAGGCGTGTGTATGAGCATGACTTTATCGATCAGCCGTTTTCCTTATTCAGAAGTATCCACGTTCCTAAAAGCTGGCACATGAAGATCCCGAAGGAGATCCTTGATCATGAAAAGGAACATATAAAGCAATGGCATTTTATCGATATCCTGATAATAGAAGTCGCAGCTGTATTTCTATGGTTTAACCCAATCGTTTATCTGTACAAAAGAGCTATTCGGCTGAACATGGAGTATTTAGCCGACAGAAGTGTGATTTCACAGGGCGGAGATTTACTGAACTATCAATCGATGTTAGTTTCGATGGCTCTGATCAAAAATAATTATTCAACACTGACAATAAATTTTACAACACCACTTAAAACCAGGATAGAAATGATGACAAAGAAAAACTCAAAACCATGGGCTAAATTCTCTCTTTTAGGGATAATCCCCGCAGCAGCGATGCTGATGGCGCTAAGTACCAGAGAAGAGCTAAAAATGCCAATCAAAGAAAGTATCGCATCTTCAGGCTTATTGATTGAGTTCAACGATAAACCTGAAGGCCTACCCATACAAAGAGGCCAACTTATCAAAATATCATCCAAGTACGGCATGCAGGCACATCCCGTCAAAAAGGAAGAGGTTTTTCATAATGGCATTGATTTAGTAGCTAAGCTGGGCACCCCTGTTTACGCCACAGCGTCCGGCACGGTCAGCGAGGCTAAATACAATGAGGACTACGGCTATTTTGTAACGCTTAACCATTCTGAAGAGTATCAAACGAAGTACTCCCACCTTAAAAACTTCGTAGTAATGAAGGGAGCGTTAATAATAAAGGGCCAGCTTATTGGATATGTAGGTAACTCCGGTAAATCTATCGCGCCACATCTACACTATGAAGTACATGAAAGTGGAGAGCCTGCCAATCCAGATAAATTCATGAACTTAGATGATTGCTAAATCGATAGAAACACTTACACATTTTCTTGGGGGCGGGAGGTCACTTCCCCCCTAAATTATATCTTAGCCCTCGTAGCTGATCCTATACACTACTCCAGCAAAATCATCACTCACTAATAAGGAGCCGTCAGGCATTTGAAGTACATCTACAGGACGGCCCCAGGCATCCTGGGTATCATCGTTTAACCAGCCATCGACAAAAACTTCAGCTTTAGTAGTAGCACTATTTTCTACTGTCACACGCATCAGCCTGTAGCCCACTTTCCTGGATCTGTTCCAAGAACCATGTTGCGCAACTATGATATCACCATTGTAATCTGTGGGAAACATATTACCCGTGTAGAATTTCATTCCAAGAGGCGCCGTATGGGCGCCAAACTTCCAACTTGGTTTCTTAAAATCGTTGCAGTGCCTCTCACTGCCAAACTCGGGATCAGCAATGTCACTGCCATGGCAATACGGGTAACCGAAATGCAGTCCTGATGAGGTTACTCTATTTAATTCACACGGTGGGACATTATCACCCATCATATCCCTGCCATTGTCGGTAAACCATAGTTCTTTTGTTTCCGGATGCCAGGCAAAACCTACTGTGTTTCGTACACCTTCTGCTATTATCTCTAAACCCGTTCCATCCGCATTTATACGTGTAATAGAAGCGAATACAGGATCATCACTTTTGCAAATATTGCAAGGCGCACCGACCGGCACATACAATTTCCCATCCGGTCCAAAGGCAATGTATTTCCATCCATGATGCCCTTCAGTGGGGTATTCGTCATAAACCAGTTCGGGTTCAGGAGGATTAGAAAGGTTAGCTTCAATATTCTTATATCGCCAAACTTTACTTACCTCAGCCACGTACAGATCTCCGTCCTTATAAGCTACTCCATTCGGCATCATAAGGTCTTCATCTATGATGTATTTATCATCCGCTATCCAGTCTCCATTGGTATCCTTCAGCGCATATACCTTGTCGGCGGATCTGTTGCCAACATAAATTACACCTGAAGAACTCATTGCCAGTGATCTGGCATTTTCAACTTCTGCAAAAATGGAAACTTTAAAGCCGGGCGGTAAATTGAGTTTTTCCAGGGGATAATCTGATTCAGTTAAAGTCACCGCAGAAGAATCAGAATTCAAACTGCTACTCCCCGATTCCGATTCACTTCCACAAGCCATTAAAAAAGTAGTACTTAATACCAAAGCCAATAAAACGCTACGATAAGATGTGTTCATGATGTTAAAGTTCTGCATTCCTGAGCAGCCATAAAAGTATGTGAGGTTTAGATTTTTTGAGAAACCTCATATGAATAGATTTGCAGCCATGTTAGCTATCAACAATCTCTCTTATTATATAGGTGGCCGGCCAATCTATGAGCATGCATCATTGCATGTAAAGCCAAAAGACAAAATAGGCTTGATTGGCCTTAATGGAAAAGGTAAATCTACCTTACTAAAACTCATAAATGGAGATTACCTTCCTGATGATGGATCGATTAGCAAAAGTAAAGATTGTACCCTAGGTTTTCTGAATCAAGACCTATTAAGCTACCTTACAGATGATAGTATTCTTTCTGTTGCCATGCAAGCTTTTGAGGAAGCTGTTGAAGTTCAAAAACAAATAGATCAGATTCTCAAACAAATGGAAGTGGACTATACAGATGATTTGGTTGAGAAGCTTGCTAAGGCTCAGGAGCGCTTTGAAGCATTGGACGGATATAGTATGCAGGCTAAGGCTGAAGAGATACTTGAGGGTATAGGATTTAATACGGCAGACCTAAATCGCCCGTTAAAAGAATTTTCCGGAGGCTGGCGTATGCGAGTAATGCTGGCGAAACTACTTTTGGAAAAGCCATCGTTATTAATGCTCGATGAGCCTACAAACCATCTGGATTTACCATCCATAGAATGGATAGAGAATTATCTAAGAACCTATGAAGGAGCAGTCATCGTGGTGTCTCATGACAGGCTTTTCATTAATAATTGTGTGAGTAAAATTGTTGAAGTGGCTAACACGCAATTGACTTCTTATGAAGGTAATTATGATTTTTACCTGGAAGAAAAAGAACTTAGATCAGAAATTCAAAAGAACGCCTTTGAAAACCAGCAGCAAAAAATAAAGCAGACCGAACGTTTTATTGAAAGATTCCGTGCCAAGGCTACAAAGGCGCGCCAGGTTCAATCACGGGTGAAATCGCTAGACAGGATGGATAAAATTGAAGATGTGGTGGATGAAAACGCTGCCGTAAACTTCAAGTTCAGTTTTAAACAGAAATCTGGCAGGCATATCATTAAGTTGGAAGATATTTCAAAAGCATATGGCCAACTTGATATATTAAAAAACACAACAACGTCAATTGAGAGAGGCGATAAAATAGCACTAATTGGCGCAAATGGTAAAGGAAAATCCACTTTACTGAGGATCATTGCTGGCACCGAGCCCATTGAAGGCAAGCGAGAAGAAGGCTATAATGTGATCAGAGGCTTTTATGCACAACATCAGCTTGAGGCGCTTCAGGTAAGCAATGAAATACTGGAAGAGTTGAAGCAAGCTGGTTCTGACAAAACCGAACTTGAGTTGCGCCAGGTATTAGGATGCTTTCTGTTTAGCGATGATGATGTATTTAAAAAAATTAAGGTATTATCAGGTGGTGAAAAGTCAAGAGTGGCCTTAGCCAAAACCCTTATTTCTGAAGCTAATTTTCTATTGCTGGATGAACCGACTAATCACCTGGATTTCATATCTGAGAACATCTTAATACAGGCCTTACAACAGTATATTGGTTCATTTATAGTGGTTTCTCATAATCGACATTTTGTATCTAAAGTAGCTAATAAGATCTGGTATATAGAGGATAAGCAAATAAAAGAATACCCAGGTACGTTCGATGAATATGAGTATTGGCGAAACGAGGTTTCTGATCAAAATAAAGCAGATCATACTCCACAATTGACAAAACGATCAGAAAAGCAGAAGAAAGCTAAGCAAAAAACTACGTTGCCGGAGAATGAACTGAAGAAGCTTGAGAAAGAGCTTGGAGAAATAGAAGGCGAGATTAAAGAACTAGAAAATAAAATCAAACTTCTGGAAGATGAAATGGCTAAACCAGCGGTTTACAGCGATCCTGATCAGCTCCAAGCGGTAAATTTACAGTATAGCAGCGCAATTGAACAACTGAAGGAAATGAATAAAAGTTGGGAGGAGGTTTTTGGTAGAATTGAAGATCAATAATCTTTTTAGATTATTAAAATCAACAACACGCAGACGGCTGCAACCACCACATATCTCCAGGCTAGTTTTTTAAGTTGAAGTTGGTAAGTACTCATATTGGTTATTTATACTGGTTAATTCAAAAAAGTAACAGGAATATTCTATTGGGTTGGACTTGACCTGAAACGGATAGTTTAAAAAATAATACCAAGTTTAAACTCGGCCCGATTAATCTTACGGATCAAAGTTATATTATTTTCGTTATCCGTCCAGAACCAATCAAAATTTTCATATTCAAAATCGACTTTTTGGCGCTTCCATCCTATTGCAAATTCAAAGCCAACTTTTTCCGACCTCCATCTATACCCCAAACCCAGCTGATAATTGAGTCCACCGTCTACCTTGTCTATACCCGGATTTATGTCATTCTCTTCAAAGAGTTTCGCAAAACCGTATCCGGCGCTTCCATATAAAAAGGGAGTTGACCATTTTGGACTTAGATCTAACTTATATGTGAGCAAGACAGGAATTATGCCAAACTCATCATGATGATCATATCCAACGGAAATGCCAGGTTGAACAAAACTGTTAAACCTATAACTTACCTGTACAGCCCCGGAAAATGTTTCTCTCGCTGAAGCATCAGAATCTTCTCTTCCATGTAGAAGTCCAATCTGAATACTCTTCTCAATACCTTTCTTACCATATAGGCTTAAGCTCTCATAAACTTCTTTGTCGATTACAGATACGTCGATTTTCTTTTTAATATTTACCATCCGCACCATATCTACGGGGAGTGACAGCAACTCCTCTTCTATCAAAAGTTCAAGTTCCCTGGTATCAAGTTTGCCAATATGACCATAAAGCACACTGCCGTTTTTAAGCAAAACCTTACCAGATTGCCCGCTAACATTTAATGTAAAAAGGCAACCTAATAGAATAGATACTATTCTATTGATCATTATTAGAAATTTGAATGTGACTTAACAGTTGGATATTCTCTAAATCCGAATAATCATATTGAAACAGGCCATCAGCCCCTATCATCATGGCTACATTATTGAATGGGATGATATCAAAAGCTTGAATCTCACTATAATGGGCAAGTTGCCTTTGATCAATAGCACTTACATCTGCAGCGTTATAGACCTTTAAGCCGGAACTCCCATCACAGATGAAAAGTGCATCACCGTCTTTTCCTAAACCTTGAGGGTTATCCATAGTATAAACATGTAGTAGTTCCGGAGACTCCAGATTAGAAATATCAATCACTTCCAATTGATTAGTAAACCCCTGACATTCAGTTCCGGAGCGAAGTGTAACAAATGCCAAATCTCCATCCACAATTACAGGATCACAGCTTCTTACATGTTGATACCTGGATATTTCCGATGGGTTCAGAGGGTTTGATATATCGATGATATGCATACCTGCCTGGGCGCCTATAAACAAGACATCGTTTTTAGGGAAAATGGTTTCAATACCCCAATCGATGTGCGTTCGTGTACCTGTGGTCATATTAGAAGGTACACTTACATCAACCGGCTGTAGCTCGTCAATGTCGATGGTATAAAGAAAATTACCACTTAGGGCAAATCGTGCCATTGAACCACCTATTCCTGGATTAGTAGGAGCCACTGCGGCAGTAGAACTAAAGGCAGCTGTTTCATCTACAGCAATTCCTCTTTCATAGTAAAAACCTCCCCAAGGATAAACATTAGTACTGCAATCTGATTCGTACACCTCAACAGAAGTAGCAGGCGCCCAATCAGTAACTACCCCAAGCGTTTCATCGACGTAGAACCCATATGAATTATAGTCGTCAAAAATATTCTCAAGTCTGCCTATTTCAATAACATTGTTTATGTCAGAAATATCAATGGCAACCAAGTCTATATAACTATCTGTAAAAAGTACATTATCCTGCACTACCAGGTCAAAGGATCCGGGGACGATAATAAAAGCTACAGGGTTGGGGTTTGCAGGATCGGAATTGTCTATCACATGGATACCCTCGTTAGGTTCATTTATGAATAATGTATTATTCTGAAAAAATATTTTTCCTACTTGTTGTATTTCCTGAGGGGCAATAACATCAACTGAACTCCTTACATCAGCCATACTCGTATATACCGGCTCAAAATAAGTGTACTGTTGTTGAACTTCGCATTCATCTGTACAACCACCCAGTAAAATCGATAGGAGTATGAGTAATGAGGTGAAAACTGCGGCTTGGATACCAATAACCTGTAAGTCAGATTTTGTAGAAGTTACTTTTTTCATTGGTTTGTTGTTTGGGTTTGTATTTATGACACTCCCTCGAACAAAAGGGTTGGAAGCTATAACCGCCCCTAAAGCTACTTTAGCAAATACTTAAACCTAAAACCAAGTTCAAAGAAGGTAGGCCTCACCTTTTCTCCGGATATTGTAGTAGAATTAATAGCCTGTCTTATCTGTGGCGTAAGCGCTATCAAATAATGGCTCCCGATATGATAACCCAATTCCGTCCCTAAAAGACCAGTGATATTATATGTACGTATGCCTTCATCTACATCATACTCTTGAAAGCCGTTATTCTCCCCATCTATGCTCTTTTTTAGAAATAGATCATTTGAAACTCCGCCTAAAAGTGTAATCCCAAATTTTCTATCAAACAATATATAACCTGCCTGAACAGGAACCGAAATAAAGCGGTATGAATTGTCAATGTCATATGTTCCAACAACGCTTAAGTCAGATGTATTTGAAAGTTCACTAAAGTCATTTACGGCCCTTAAGGCGCTACCCGCATTTTGAGCAATATTTGATGTATTGGTAGTACTCCTGTCTACTAAGACAATACCCGACTGTAATATCCATTTTGGAGCTATCCTGGCGCCAAAATTCGCTCCTATATTTATGACCCGCCCATTCTCTTCTTTGCCAATCAATGGAGATTGGACCGACTGGGAGAAACTATCTTCATTCAGGCTGATCGAAGCTTCATCGGAATTACCTGAACTCACTCCTCCCGTAGGATTAAAACTACCTCCAGCCATCCCCAGCCCTGCCCAAAGCCTTCCAAATTCACCGCCTTTTGTATTATTTACAATGGCGCCGGAATACCAGGGTACCATCGATAATTCAGGATCAGAAAATGAAAACGAATCAAGTTCAACCATTAACTTCTCCAGTTTTTTAGGAAGAGCCGATTTATTTTCTATTTGTTCATACGACTCTTTTTCCGAAGAATCGGACTTATTACCAGACCCTAACTTGGCAGACCCTATCTCAGACAGATCGATATCTTGTGTGCCTATTGAATCATAAACTTACTTTTTAACTTAAAGAGAAAGAAAATTCTGGGTATTAGTTACATTATTATCGGGTAGAACCCGACCATTAGACCTTGTATCACTTCCGCGTTTTTCACTATTTGCTAGTAATTGCCGCTCAAAATCTTTGTTAGTTTCAGGATCACGATCAATAGCTTCACTCCCCTGTTTATTCTCGTCTACTACAGCTCTATTTCCGGAACTTCTTTCTGGGCCAGCAATTTTTTCCATAAGCTCCTCTGCTTTATTCTGAGAACCGGTGGAGTCTGTGCTCAGCTCCTTACTTTCACTTAGAAGCTGATCATTTTTTGGCATGTAAAACTCTCTATAAACACCGACGCCACCTATTGTGAGGGCAAAAGCGATGGACGCCGCCGTCATCAGTTTGAAAATAAATATCCTCCTCTTAAAATTACCATTAGCTGAATTAGCGACAGCAAGTTCAACTTTATCCCATATGGCAGGGTTTGGCGGCATTTCTGCATTTTCAAATGCCGCTCTCCACTCTTCCTCAAATTTATCTGGCATTTCCATAAGTTATTTCCTCTTTTCCTATCATTTCGCGCAACAGATAGCGCGCCCGAGCGTACTGTGATTTTGAAGTACCTACGCTTATTTCAAGCATATCGGCAATTTCATTGTGATTATAGCCTTCAATGGCGTACAGGTTAAAGATAATCTGACACCCTGAAGGCAACTCGTGAATCATTTTTAACAATTCCTGAAGCTGTAAAGATGAAATCGAAATATCGTCGTTATCCTGTCTTTCAACTTCATTAATATCTACCATTGGAAACATATACAGCTTTTTCCGGCCGTGGTTTAGCGCCGTGTTTATTACAATTCGCTTTATCCAATAGATTAGTCTTGATTCTTCTTTAAAGCCTTTAATTTTATCAAAAACCTTGATAAAGGACTCTTGCAAAATGTCCTCAGCTTCCTGATCAGATTTGGAATAACGCAAACATACCATCATCATCTTGGACGCGTATTGGTCATAGAGCTGTCTTTGGCTCTTCCTATCACCATTTTTACAACCTGAGATCAGAGAATTTTCAGAAGTCATATACTACAGTGGCCCCGCTTTGTTAGTAAGACACAGTACTTAATGAAACGGTTGGAATAGTTATATTCGTTACATTAAAATTAAACATTTACTTCTATGCGAGTTATGATTTTTTCTCTTCTGATGTTCCTGTTTGGAGAGTATGGATCTCAAAAATCAAAGAAGCTTGAATATATTGACAAAAGCTATGAAGAAGAAATTAAAACGGTGCAACTCTACCCTGATACCGGAAATCCGCAAGACGTCTTTGATTCTCCGGCTGTAGCTATTGATCGAAATACGCTGGTGCTTGAATTTGATGATTTAGTAGAATCGCATGAAGACTATAGGGTTATGCTTATTCACTGCAACGCGGATTGGACAGCATCCAAGTTAAAGCCTTTGGATTATTTAAAAACATATAACGAATTCATAATCAATCAGTTTGAATATAGTGTAGACACTAAAATTGGTTATGTTCATTACACATTCAAAGTACCAAATGTAAAAGTATCCGGGAACTATTTAATTGTGGCTTACAGGGGCGCGAATACTAAGGATATTATTCTTAGTAAACGTTTTATGGTATACCAAAGAAGTGTCGGAATTGCTGTCACCAGCAACCGTATCGGACTTACCTCCATTGACAGACGAAGGCAAAAAATCGACTTTAACATTACTTATCCCCAGCTGGAGATACTAAATCCGCAAGAACAGTTAAAGGTAGTTATCCGTCAAAACCAACGTTGGGATAACGTTATGACTGACATTAAACCACAATTTGTCAAGGAGGCGCAACAAATTATCGAATACAGGTTTTTTGATAGAAAAAGTAATTTTTTAGCTGGCAATGAATATCGCATTTTCGACTTGAGATCAGTACGATATCCCGGACAAAACGTGGCAAAAGTTGACTTAAACACCTATCCGAGCACTGCTTATTTAATGGGTGATAAGGTAAGGGGTACCCAGGCTTATGCCCAATATGAAGATATAAATGGCGATTACTATGTTCAAAATACGGACACGGGAAATGGAAAAGTTCAATCAGACTATTTGAACGTGGTTTTCAAATTGAAAACTGATCATGATATTGGCGGTAAAGTTTATGTAATAGGAAAAATGAATAATTACTCACCTTCCTCTAAAATGGAAAAAAGTGGAAGTAATACATTGTCCTATCAAACTATTTTGAAGCAGGGTATTTATAATTATCAGTATCTGATTGATGGGGATACTTTAAACACAAGCTATTTTGAGGGCAATCATTTCGAAACTGAAAATCAGTACGAGATACTGGTCTATCTCAGGCCCATGAATCTACCTGCAGACATTTTAGTTGGCTACGCGCCAGTTACTATTAATACAAGGAACAACTAAGCCTGAACAATATCCATCTCGTATTTAATAATACGCTTATTTGGATTTGCATTAGCCACATCGAGCATCCCAAAGCCCTTATGTGTGAACTGTCCTAAACCACTATGGAATACAAACTCTTGTACCTCTTTAGCAGCGTAAAGCGTAAATGGAAAGGTGTAGCCTCTTATTTCGTATTTCACATCCTGATCAAAAACAGGATAGATACGAGCAAACTTCTTTTGTGATGACGTAAGTCGTTCAATATACTTTTTGTCAGGAACCAACTGGAATTTATAGAATGAAGCTAGCTGAGCTTCCGTAAAAAGTTGGGTTTCCTCCATACGCTTAATGGTAGACTCATAAAGCAAATCCGAAAAGCTATCCGTTTCGGGAGGAATGAATCGCTTAGCGGCGCTATCATTGAAAGAAGAATTCAAAATAACTAAAGGTGAAATACAAATGAACTTCATACTTTCAGAAAATTTCACCTCCTCTTCAAGTTCAACACCTTCCGGCTGAATAACCATATTACCCAAATCCATTTGGTCAAAACTAAATAAGTTGGTAAGCAAATAATCAACAAAGCCTTTATTAGGGCTCGATATCACCAATGTAATTCTGGCTGAATAAAAGTGCAGACCCTTTCTACTGACTTTCGTTTGGCCCTTTAACCCGGAAAAATTGTATAGTGAATAGTCTATCCATTCTTTGTTCCCACCTTTAACCAATATTCCTTTTATCATTTGCGCCAAAAGAAATTGGTGATGAAAGGGGACATAGCTCCCTCTATTCTTTAACAGAAATACTATACGGACTCTCAAACTGGTAATTTTCCTCTTAAAAAATGGTCTGTGATTCTTACCTGATCCTACCTAAAAAAATAGCTGCTTCTAAGGTTACAAACCCAACCTTGTATCTTGAGACAGATAGTAAAAATAATCGATTAAAATGAAATGCAAAAGCCTATGTAATATTATATACTTTATTTGATTGCTATTTCAAACATTGAACCTGAAATGCATAATATCGCCATCCTGTACAATGTAATCTTTACCCTCGACACCCATTTTACCCGCTTCTTTGCATGCAAGTTCTGTTTTATACTTTTCGTAATCACTTAGTTTTATCACCTCAGCTCTTATAAAACCCCGTTCAAAGTCAGTATGGATAACACCGGCGGCCTGAGGTGCTTTCCAGCCCTTCTTAATCGTCCATGCGCGAACTTCCTTTTCACCGGCGGTGAAGTAAGTTATCAAATCGAGGATGGAATACGCCGCTGTTATAAGCTTATTAAGACCTGACTCTTCTAATCCATATTCCTCCAAAAACAAAGCCCGCTCTTCTTGGTCTTCAAGCTCTGCAATTTGAGCTTCAATGGAAGCGGAAATCACCACCGCCTCTGCTCCCTCATCAGCGGCCAGGGCCTTTAACTTCTCAGAGCGCTCATTACCCTCAGGCAGAGCCCCTTCTTCGACATTAGCAACGTATATAACGGGTTTGGTGGTAAGCAGCTGTAGGTTCTTTACGGCCTGCCTGTCCTCTTCAGAAACCTCTAATGATCTTACATTTTTTCCTGACTCCAAGTGATCCTTGCAGGTATTAAGAAGATTCAATTCTTTTTTTGCCGTGGCATCGCCTGTTTTAGCAACCTTTTCTACCCTTTGAATCTTTTTCTCAATAGATTCAAGATCTTTCAGTTGCAATTCCGTGTCGATGATCTCTTTATCTGCTAAAGGATCTACACGTCCATCGACATGTACTATATTATCGTCATTAAAACATCTTACCACATGAGCTATCGCATCCACTTCACGGATATTTGCAAGGAATTGATTGCCTAATCCCTCGCCTTTACTGGCGCCCTTTACAAGACCAGCAATGTCCACAAACTCTACAGTAGTAGGTAATAAATTCTTTGGGTTGACCAATTCTTTCAAAATTGTAAGACGATGGTCGGGAACGGTTATTACACCAACATTTGGCTCGATGGTGCAGAAAGGGAAATTAGCCGCCTCCGCCTTGTTATTAGATATTGCATTGAATAATGTGGACTTACCTACATTGGGCAAGCCTACAATTCCACATTTAAGGGCCATTTATGACTGATTTTTTTGAATTTTAAATACTGTATAGCTCCTGTAACCATGGTAAAGTTCTGAAACAAATACTCTAATTATTGTATAAACAGGAATAGCAGCTATCATCCCCACCACCCCGGCCAAAGAAGCGCCAGCAAATATAATTATAAAAATCTCGAGCGGATGGGCCTTAACACTTTTTGAAAAAATCAGCGGTTGTAAAACCACATTATCTACGAGTTGTACGATACTAAATACTGATACTACTTTTACAATAAGAAATAGATAATCTCTTGTAGTGTCAAGCTCCAAACCTATTGATACACCTACTATAATTCCAAAAGAAGCTCCTAAAATAGGTCCGAGGTAGGGAATAAGATTTGCCACAGCCGCAAAAAGTGCAATTGTTAAGGCATACTTCACACCTACAATGCTCAATCCTAATGCTGCAATACTAAAAATCGAAAACATCTGAATAAGAAGGCCTACAAGATAGTTAGAAAGTAAACGTTCAATTTTGTTGTAAGCTGCAATTGTTACTTCAAAAAAACGATTAGGAATTAAGGATATGAGCTTATTTCTCATAGAACCCATTTCATATAAAAAGAAAAAGGTTATAAAACCTATTGCCAAAATACCTATAAAAAACTGTCCTGTAAAGGCAATAAGCTCATTCAGTACATTGCTAAAGTTAATATCTGAGATAAACGAAAGCATATTTTTTTTTAGCGTATCCACTAAGAATCCTTTGGGTTGGGAGGTTAGATCATTCTCAATTAAAAACTGTTCAATATTCTTTAAGGGACCTGTACTTCTGTAATACAAACTCTCGTAATCCAGCTTTGAAAGCACTTCTATCTGCTCAGAAATTAAAGGGATGAAGAGTATGATAAAAGAAGCAATAAACAAAAAGAAAATGATAAAGGACAAGATAACCGCGACTAAACGGGGTATCCTAATCCTAAAAAACTGAGCCTTGGCAATATTCTGTGTAAGGGGTCTAAGTACAGCGCTTAAAACAATACTAATTGCCAGATAAACAAAGATATCTGAAAACAGCCAGGCGGATAGTATAAATAGCGCCATGCCGAAAATTAGATATAGTAGGGTGTTTTTGATCATAAAAAAACCTTATCGAAAGGATAAGGTTAAATTTAGTAAATTCTTAAAAGCTTAAAATTTCAGATCAATCCCATTTCAATTCTGAATCCACACTAGCATTCTCCTGGGAAACAGGCGCACGATTGTCTCTATCGAACTGCTCAAAATCAACCTCTGGCATTAATTCATCCTTAACGTGGTTAACAGTGTTATTTAAGGCATCTAGAAATTTATTAAAGTCTTCTTTGTACAAAAAAATCTTGTGCTTCTCATAAGAGAAGCCATCGTCTTTATACCTCCTTTTACTTTCTGTAATTGTCAAATAATAGTCATTTGACCTAGTCGCTTTCACATCGAAGAAATACGTACGCTTTCCTGCTCTCACTCTCTCAGAGTATATTTCTTCCCTTTCGTTAGTGTTGTTTTCGTCCACAATTATGGTTTTAAAATTTAGTTAGCCTCGGCTTTTTCCAGAACATTATATGCTAAATATAGTATAATATTTATATTTAATGCAAATGGACTTCTTCATAATTAAAACAATTTGGCTTTAGAAACGTTATCCGGGTCATTTGTAGTAAATGAACTAGAGTAAATGCTTCAAGAATTAGAGGACATTAGAGATTTTGGTAAAATTGACTTTCTGGCAAAGCAGTTGGTTGAAGGGTTCATAACCGGGCTACATAAGTCACCTTACCATGGCTTTTCTGTTGAATTTGCAGAACATCGCCTGTACAACACCGGTGAAAGTACCCGTCATATAGATTGGAAAGTTTTTGCCAAAACTGATCGACTTTACACTAAAAGATATGAGGAAGAAACGAATTTAAGATGTCAGATTGTTATTGACAATTCATCTTCAATGCGCTATCCTGTCAAGAACAAGGGTAAGCTTCTGTTTAGTTCTTTGGCAGCGGGAGCGCTCAGTCATTTATTACAAAGACAGCGCGACTCCGTAGGCATATCAATCTTTTCCAACAGGATTGATATCACAACAGATATTAAATCCACCCCTTCCCATATCAATAAGTTAATGGTACATCTTCAAAACTTATTAAAAGACGAGGAAGAAAAAAAGCCAGGTACAGTAGCTCCTGTATTACATGAGATTGCAGAAAAAAATCGCAAGCGCTCGCTTATAATAATCTTCAGTGATATGTTTGACAACGAAAATCAGCTAGAGCAAATTTTCAGTGGGCTTAAGCACCTCAAGCATAACAAGCACGAAGTTTTACTTTTTCATGTAACTGATCAAAAAACTGAGCTAAATTTCGAATTCACAGATCGACCTCATGAATTCATAGATCTAGAGTCAGGAGAAAAAATAAAACTTCAACCGTCAGAAATTAAGGAACACTTCACGAAAGCCGCCGGCACTTATTACAAAAAACTTAAATTAAAATGTGCTCAGTTTAAAATAGATTTTATCGAGGCAGATATTAATAAGGGATATGATGCAGTATTGAACGCTTACCTCATTAAAAGAGCTAAAATGCGGTGAGGTTATTGGTTACCAGTGACTAATACCGTTTAATCATTCATTATGCATCCAAGCTTTTTTAGCGAATAATTCTTCTTCTTCCTCCTCGTAATCAGGATCAGGGACACAGCAATCCACCGGACAAACTGCCGCGCACTGAGGTTCTTCGTGAAAGCCCATACATTCTGTACATTTTCCTGATACAATATAATAGAACTCATCTGAAACCGGTTCTTGCTCCTCTTTGGCGTCAAGCACAGAACCATCTTCCAATTCAACTTCCGTTAGCTCTGTACCACCTGCCCAATCCCACTCAATCCCGCCTTCGTATATGGCGGTATTAGGGCACTCCGGCTCACACGCGCCGCAGTTGATACATTCATCGGTTATCATTATTGCCATATTTCTACTACTTCTTAATGTGTATCTTTTTTAAACTTTGCAAAGTAAGTAACTATCTTCAAGGCTCCAAACAGTTAGGCGCTGTCAAAAGTTTAAAAAATGAGTAATAATGAGGTTATAAGGGCTTTTGAAATTTTAAGAGAACGGTTAATGCAAATGGATGAATCATCCAAAAGCGAATTAGTAGATAAAACATATAGCCTGAATCCCTGGTTTACCCCTGATTCCGTGTTAGCGGCATTAGACGGTATTATCAAAATGCTATCAAGCGATCTGAACGAATGGTTGTCCAATTACACATTTAACCCATCCCAAAAAAGAGTAGGCGCTGTAATGGCTGGTAACATTCCAGCCGTAGGTTTTCATGACTTACTTTGTGTATTAGTTAGTGGAAATAAATTGGTTGCCAAACTCAGCGAGAAGGATAGCTCTCTTATAAGTTATTTTTTGGATCAGCTTATAGACATAGAACCCAGGCTAAAAGAGCGTATCGATATAGTGGACAGGCTGGCAGGTCTTGACGCCGTTATAGCCACCGGCAGTGATAACACTGCACGATACTTCGAATATTATTTTAAGAATTACCCGCACATTATAAGGAAAAATAGAACCTCGGTTGCCATTTTAAACGGTGAAGAAACGACTTCTGATTTCCAGCATCTTGGTCGTGACATTTTTCTTTATTTTGGACTGGGGTGCAGAAATGTATCAAAGCTTTACGTGCCATTAGCTTACGACTTCTCCACAATGCTCGCTACTTACGAGCAATATGATCATATCATTAGCCATCACAAGTATCGAAACAATTATGATTACAACAAGAGTATTTATCTTGTAAATAAAGAACCACATTTGGATAACGGAGTCCTGTTGCTTAAGCAAGACAACAATCTTGTTTCTCCTATTTCCGTTCTTTTTTACAACTTCTACTCTAGCCAAGAGGAGCTACAAAAGCTTCTCAAAGCGGACGAGCACAAGATCCAGTGCTTTGTTTCCCAAGGCGGGTTTTGGGAGGATAGCATACCTTTGGGACAAGCGCAATCACCTGGGCTTACCGATTACGCGGACAGGGTTGATACAATGGAATTTTTGGCGAAATTATGAAGTGCCACCTGACCAATAGATAATTGACAATTCGTCAAGCTATGGCTGGCCCCTTATGATTTCTACCCAGCCCTTAAACGTATCCCCTTCTATTTCAACAGTATAGAAATATACACCTTCGGGTTCATCTCCACCGTCCCAAAAACTATTATCACCTTCGCTGTTGAAATAATAGTCTTCAGACTCAAAAACGACTTTACCCCAGCGATTAGTTATTAGCATTTCCGTGCCATTTCCAGAACCAGGTATGTTTATAATTTCAAACGTTTCATTCGTACCATCTCCGTTGGGCGTAAATACATTTGGAATAATGACATCCGTATTTACAGGTATAACAAATGGGTTACCAACAGCAATTTCACACCCAATAGCATTTTCAATCGCTATTATATACGAACCCGTTGGCAAATCCTGATATGTCACTTCTAATTCGCCATTTCTATTTCTGGGAATTGTATCCCTAACAATATCAAATGACTGATTTGACCCTGTAAGACTGATGCTAACAAAATATGGCCCAAGACCATCATCTGGTTGAATATTATTAATTACGAAAGCACCAGTGTTTCGCTCCAGAGGTGAGTCAGATAAAAGAGTCACTTCTGCACCAGTCAAAGGTTCAGGTACAATAAGTTCATCGTCAGAAGTAAAGTTCAATGGTTCACTACAATTAGTCTGTGTTTGCACTAAGATTAAGTTGTAAGTAGCTCCAACATTCAAAAACGCTCCCTCTATTAAACCCGTTTCACTGAAAGCGTCGGCATCAAATGAAACTGGATCTCTGGGAACATTGCCTACTTCATCGAAGATCATTTGAAATGGTTGATCGAAATCTCCTGAAAGACCCTCAATTAATATTGACTGTTGATTGTTTCCGTCTGAGCATAAAACCGTCGCTGACTCAAAATCTATAGCCACTGGGCCGCCATCTATTATTACATCTGTAAATACATTAGGACAAGAACCAGGATCAGTCGAAGTTATTGATACTGTATATATTCCTTGACTTAACTCTCTTCCGGTTTCAAAAAGACCGCTGGGTAGCACATTGAAGGTGCTATCATAATTTATTCCATTTGTAACATTTACCTCATAGGTACCTGGCAAAAAAGAAGGATCAATTTGACCTCGGATAACTCCATCGAATCCTGTAGGATCAGTAGAGCATGTTGGGGCAATTCCCTCAATTCCAGTACTGGTTAAAGCAATTAACCCAGGCTGAATTACATCAAAATTGTTTATATCAATACATCCACTGGCATCGATAATTGCTAATTCGTGAGGTCCACCCGCTAAGCTAGTTATCACTCCATCTGCCGGTAACGTAAATGGTGATCCATCTAAAGTGAAGGTATAAGGTGTACTTGTATCTCCACCCTGGATATTGGTGAAGCTGACCGAGCCATCGTTCCCCGTACAAGAAGCATCAGAAATTGGTGTAAAGGTTGCCGTAATTTCAGGATTGAGATTATTGATCGTAACGTCAATTAAAGCCGGGCACGGATCTCCGTCTTCATCACCTAATCTAACACTGGTGGTACCTGCCAACAACCCTGAAATTCGATTATCTCCAGGAAGCTCAAACCAATTCGTTCCACCATCTATAGAATAAAAGTACTGAGCTAGAGGAGGAGTAATATTCATCAGCGTAACTGAGCCGGTTTCTCCAAAGCATACTACATCCTCTGTGGATCCTACCTCTGCTTCTACAGTAGATAGAACACTCACAGTTATAGATCTGCCATCATTACATATGCTACCTGTAACAATATCCGTTACCGAATAGGTATAGGTTTCAGGTGATAGCGAAGTAAAAGTTGGAATAGCAGACTGAGTACTAAAAGGGTTACCTTGAGAATCAGTCATATCCACTAAATAGTTGCCAGAACCACCTTGAATATCAAATGAAAGAACGCCATTATTGAAAGTGTCACATGTTGGTCGGGTAACGTTTGGAATTATAGCTGTGAAGGCTGCGCAATCGGTACCTCCACAACCACCTGGATCGCTGATCGCTACAGATATATTATCCACACAACCACTCACGTTATCAGTCACCGTCACACTATAAGTCCCCGCCAAACTCAAGTCCGAAATATCTTCTGTCGCCGCCACGAAACTGCCTGGACCAGTCCAACTGAAACTGAAATCGCCGCTGCCTCCAGTTACTGTAAGGTTTGCTTCTCCATCACTACCTCCGCAGGTGCTGATGTCCATACCTATGACACTTAAGGTGAAATTAATTGGATCACTCAACGTTACATCAATATCAGCCGTGGAGGTACATCCGGCTATCGTTAAGGTGATGTCATTGTAGATACCCGCCGGTAAGCCCGTCACAGTAGCTGCATTCGAACTGATCACTACTCCACTCAAAACCTGAGGGGTACCCATCCCATCAACATAGTCTAAATCATACGTGCCATCTGCTACGCCACTGAACGTAAAGGCGATCGAACCGTCACTACCTCCACAAGTCGTAGGATCAGTGCCTAATGCCGTCAATATCTCATGGGGTACCGGATCACTCAACGTTACATCAATATCAGCCGTGGAGGTACATCCGGCTATCGTTA
>CALBPF010000111.1 GCA_937899105.1 uncultured Flammeovirgaceae bacterium
AAAATATGTAGTCAACCAAACCATATCTTGTCACCTTTCGGGGCAGCTCCTTTTTGTATATCACTCCTGCGTAATTTATACTTGTAGAACTCAAATTAAACTATCAAAGTATATGAACATAATTACTAATGTCACAATGGCAACCTGTTTGATCATTCTATGTGGCTGTGGATCAGGCCAAGAAAGCGCTGCTGATAAAATTGCTAAACTTGGTGAAGAAGCAGTAGCCGAGATCGAAGAGCAATCTGGCGATGATGAATTACTACCCCCTGTTCCCAATACAGAGGTAGATATTTATTTCGACGGTTACAGTGAACAAAACTTTCAGGAGGTTTATCGTTATCAGGCCAACATAGCCAACAAGAGTATGTTTGTGCATATGGTTTTGGACAATAATGATTATGATGAACAACATATAGCCCTGACTTTTGACTTACAATTTAATGAGGTAGGGGAGTACGTATTAGACCGAACTAAGAATGGTAACATCTATATTGAAATTGATGGTTTGGCGTTTAGAACGGGGGAAAGTAATGCGCAAGTAAAGATTAATTCCATCTCAGACGATTACATCGAGGGAGTATTCTCCGCAAACAACGTTGAGCGAAATCAGTCAGGAGAGGGGAGTGAGTTAATAACGATTAAACCATCCACGTTCCGATTACCTCTGAAGGATATGAGAAGGTGACAATAAGAGGAAGATTTTCATAAGTATGGTGCGGTTTAAGGCAATAAATAGTGATAGAAAAATAGCTCCGTATACACAGTACCTTTTGACAATCGCTTTTACGCTCTTTTTAACCACTATGGCACAGTCACAAGAAGGAATGATTCAAAATTCAGGTTTAGCCGAACCCACTACCGAAATGATGGTATCTAGCATTAATATGGAAACCGATCCTGAATTTGTTTATGCGTATGAGCAGACAAAATTTGTTCCTCCGGAGGGGAAAACGCTCCTGATCATGGGACAGACTGTGGAACGCATTACGGAATATATTGATCATTTTCCTGATCAACCGATCCCAGGTGGTTGGGCAGCTTACTGGGGGATACCTGAGTTTAAGGGTATTTCAGAGGCGTATAAAAATACCACCGGCAGTACCCAAAATCACCAAATGCTAATCGATAAGTTCCCGAATACGATTGTACAGAGCGCTATGTGGATGGTGGGGAAGTGGGACATTGCTAATAGGACAGTGAAAGGCGACTACGATAAGGTGATTAAGAAATACGGAGATTGGGTAAAAACAACGAAACGGCCCATTTATCTTAGGATAGGTTATGAATTTGACGGACCACATAATGAACTGGAGCCCGGGGAATATGTAAGAGCCTATCGATATATTGTTGACCTGCTACGGAAAAAGGGTGTGGACAATATTGCTTTTGTCTGGCATTCTTATGCTTCGAAACCCTATAAAAATTATAAGCTGTCCGCTTGGTATCCTGGCGATGATTATGTGGACTGGGTGGGTATCTCGATTTTTGGTCATGCTTATAACGCAACGGATTTTGGCCCGCATTGTGATGATGTCTTGACTTTTGCCAAACAACATAAGAAGCCAGTAATGATTGCCGAGTCGAACCCGGTGCAGGGGATTGACCCTAAAAATAGTGAGGTATGGGATCAGTGGTTTGTCAATTTTTTCACGTTCATCTATAACAAGAATATTAAGGCCGTGAGTTTTATCAATGAAGATTGGCAAAGTCTGTATATCGAAGGTACTTCAGATTGGAAAGATGGACGCCTTAACAATAATGCCAAAGTAGCAGAGGCGTGGTTCCTGGAAACGAATAAAAAAAGGTATCTAAAACAATCTGTTGAACTCTTTAGTCAATTAGGCTATAAATAGACAATTATTCATCTGCGGACATTGGCTAAAAGTAGGTTATTCTTCCTGCGTTGGATCACTTGAATTTTTTTTCTGCCTTTTGATACAACATGTAATTGTGATTAATCTGCTTTTAACGTTTGGTTGACACTCACCTTTGTTAATTGTAAGGTTTATGTCATGATGGTTACCCGGGAAAGTATAAGAATGGCCATGCTGGTGATGGCGAAATACGGGATCCTCAAATTTATCCAATACGCAAAACCATCCAACCAATTCCGAATCAAGTGATGACCAAGTGGAACGGCAGCGATGATCGCAATAAATACTAATAAGATGAAGTCTTTCGAGTCTTTGTATTCTCGGATATAGCATTTTCAGGATAACTGGGCCGTTATAAACTTAGGCCGGGGAATTGGGGATAAGGGCGTTTAAAAATTTTACCGGTTATCTTTAACAAAGCAATGGAGAATCCAAAAAACATAAGATTCAGTAGAGCTAAAAGCCCTGGAATGGATTTTGAAATTTTCCCTCTGGAAGTAATGATGGCGAGAAAAGACCTGGACCACGATCCCACGAGATTACACCGTGTCCAGTTTTACGTTATGCTGATAATTACTTCAGGTCGTGGTTCACATACCGTTGATTTCGTGAAGTATGATTATGCCCGGGGTTCGGTCATAACCGTCAGAAAAGATCAACTTCATTGTTTTGAATATTCAAAAGCAATGGGTTACATCATATTGTTCACAGAAGAATATTTATTGAGCTATTTAGATCGGACTGGAAGTGATAAAATAGCTAGTTTTTTTAATGAATTACTCTTTGAGCAGCATACGCAATTGAATGAGGAGTCTCTCGAGGATATTCTACATTTGATTGGGAGCATGGGTAAGGAATACAATGGGATCATAGATGAGCATTCGGCCCGAATAATTAGAAATTACCTTCAGATATTAATTTCGAACGTGTATCGTATTAGGGATAGACCTGGTAGTAAGCGAGGATCAATTAAGTACAACCGATCTTTTATTGAGTTACATAAATTGATTGAGCAGCATTGCCCGGTACATCGAAACGTACAACACTATGCAGACCTTATGAACACTACAGCCAGGACTTTGAATACTGTAACTAATAACGTGCTTCGCAAATCTGTGAAACAACTTATTGATGAGCTGGTCATTCTTGAAATTAAGCGCTGCCTGATCAATTCAGAGGATTCGATTAAGGAGATAGCGCACCAATTCTCCTTTGATGAGCCTACTAATTTGTTTAAATATTTTAAAAGACACGCAGGTAAAACACCGGAAGTGTTTCGGAAGATGTATATGCCTTAATACCAGCTTATTTCCGGTTATTACAGTATTTTAACCCGTTTTGACCTTTTGTTATGGGGAGGTTTTTAACTGATTTGCTTCAGTATTGAAATTAAGTTTTTCCAAATGGGTAAAAAGCTAGAAAATGCGATGTCCTTGTATTTAGAAGGAATAAGGGATGGAAACGCCAGGGAGGCAGTTACGAAATATACAGGTGACAGGTATACACAGCACAGCACAGGTGTGCGAGACGGAATAGAAGGTTTTGTAGAGTTCTTTGAGCCTTTTATCGAACGAAATCCTTCAAGGGATATACAAATTATTAGGAGCATTGAAGACGGGAAATATGTATTCGTACATGCCTATCAGAATATCAATAATGGAGAAGCAGAGTGGGTTACCACAGATTTCTTCGATACCGATGATCAAGACCAGATCGTTGAGCATTGGGACGTTATTGCTCCTTATCTCACCTCCACACCGTCAGGACATACTTCAGTTGATGGGCACACTGAAATTACCGACCTCGATAAAACAGCATCGAATAAAGAAATAGTAAGAAGTATGATCACGGATTGTTTAATGAGAGGAGGAAAGGGTGAGGGCTTGCCTGATTATGTTTCTGCTGATGCTTTTACCCAGCATACCCAGGAGTTGTACGACGGTTTAGCACCTTTTCAAAGAGTAGTAAATGCTCCGGATCGCCCTTTTGACTACGAAGAGATTGTGCTATTAGTGGGACAGGGTAACTTTGTAGCTACCTTATGCCGGGTAATTAAGAAGGAAGATGAGAAAGCCAGAGAATTCGCCCAAGTAGATATTTTTCGACTTGAAGATGGTAAGATCGTTGAACATTGGGATAACGTAGAACCTGTACCGGATAATGATGTGAATTCCGGTAAGTTTTAAATATGAATTTTAAAGGCAAAATGCAATGGCCAACGGGAGTGACTAACCTTAAGTGTTAAGATCCCAGTGGTATCTGATAATTTACGTCCATGATATCCCACTATTTCAGAAAATCGATTGCAAATTTTATTTGACCTCTAGAACAAAACCTTTACCGTGTACATTGCGGATGGTTATTGAGGAGTCTTTGCTGAGATATTTTCGTAGTCGAGAGATAAAAACATCCATGCTTCTCCGGTTGAAATAGTCGCTTTCGCCCCAAAGGCTCTTTAAGGTGGATTTACGGTCTAAGAAATTTCCTTGATGATCGCACAAAGCCTTTAACATATCACCTTCTTTTTGGGTCATTTGTTGTACTTCTCCATTCAATGATAGCCGGAGGTTCGTGTAATCAAATTGGTAATTTCCTATTTCGTAGTTGCTTGTGGAATTCTCAGCCGTCGTGGAACTACGTTTAATGATAGCGCGGATTCTTGCATCCAACTCTTCTTCGTCTACAGGTTTCACGATATAGTCATCAGCTCCGATTTTGTAGCCCTTTAGTTTATCGACTTTGAGGGCCTTGGCGGTCAAAAATATGATTGGTACGGAGGTATTCATCGCGCGAATTTCGGTGGCCAGTGTAAACCCATCTTTTTTAGGCAGCATCACGTCTAAAAGGCATAGATCGTAATTGGCTTGCTGGAAATACTCAAGGCCTTCTTCACCATCGCGTGCCAGAGTGACCTGATATTCTTTCATCTCCAGGTATTCTTTTAGGATATACCCCAAATTCTCGTCGTCCTCGGCCAGTAAGATCTTAGCGCTACTCATGCCTTAAATTGAAGAGTGAACGTACTACCTACATTGGGTTTGCTCATCAGTTTGATGGAAGCCTGGTGCGCTTCAATGACTGACTTTACATAACTTAAGCCCAGACCAAATCCTTTAACATCGTGAACGTCACTTGTATTTGCCCTGTAAAACTTATCAAAAATGTAGCGCTGGCTATGTTCGTCCATCCCAATGCCATTATCAGCGATCTTTAAGGCAACACCATCTCTGGTGTCCTCGGTGGTAATGGAAATCACCGGCTGCTCAGGGCTATATTTTTGAGCGTTATCCAGCAGGTTGTAGATAATATTCTTTAAATGCGTTTCGTCCGCTAAGAGCATGGTTTTAGAAGCTGTGAGATCGAGAGTGATCTTACCCCGCCGTTCGTTGATCAAAAAGCGAAAATTATCCGTTACCTTATGTATCAATTCATGTATATCCAGTTGCTTTTTCTCCAATTTGAAGTTTCCGGAATCTACCATCGCCATTTGTAATACTTTGTCCACTTGATTCTTCAAGCGTTTACCTTCGCTGCCGATTACCTCAACATACTTTTCCAACTTTTCTGATTTGTTGACCTCAGGTGCCTTTTTGAGCATTCCTGCTGCCAGATCAATAGAGAAGATTGGGGTTTTAAATTCATGGGTCAGGTTATTAATAAAGTCATTTTTCATTTCTGATAACCGCTTCTGCTTACGTATGGTGATAATAGTATAGGAAAAGCAACCCATCAATAGTAGAATAAATAGTGCGGCTGTGCCTAACGTACTTTTCATTTCAGATAGCAGGTATAAATTACTGTTTGGAAAGAAAAACCCCATGTGAAAATGAAACGGTTTCATGCGGCCCATACCGGCATATGAAATGGTTTTACAGGTGAGACTTATCCAGCCAAACTCCTTATCAATGTCATTTGCACAACCGTCATAGTCTATTTCATTAGGTACATTGTCCCCGGCAATCTTTCGGAAACTAGTCTCCGTGTTGTCGTCACTATGTACATAAATACCATAGTCAAAAGTTGCGCTTAGCCCACATCCATTATACATAACAGAATCAGCAAAGCGTCTTATTTTTTGATCAGTAACAGGTTGAAACACCCCATTCATCTGAAGGTCTCTTATAATATCTCTTTGTAAACTTGTCTCTTCCTCGAGAGCCTTTTTAACCATGCTTGAAGCTAAGTCTATCTTTTGCTCGAAGATCTGACGATGAATGGCTATGGAATCTTGTAGCCATATATATTGTACCCAGCAGAGTCCTGCTAAGGCTATGGCCGCAATTAAAATGACTATTGAAGTATTTACTTTATTCAATCTCATAACCAATGATACGTCTTTCTAAGGCCATTGATCACTAATTTACGGGCATTGACCTTTTGTTAACACTTTTAACACTTCCTTCACCCACCTTAACTTTCCATAAGCCCACTTGCCCGAATAGTTGACGTTCATTTGGACATCACTAAAATGAAAATGTCATGAAAAAGTACGTAACAACACTATTCTTATTAGCCGCCTTAAATGTATTAAGCTTTGGACAATCCTGTTCTGAACCTGACCGAATAAGCGTTAATTCTGTCACAGGTATCTGGCAAGGAGCCTACAGCTTAAATGGTGAGTTCATTAATTTCGTTATGACGGTTGATTCCAACGGTAAGCAACTCAGCGCACTTTTGGATATTCCCGAATTGAATGTAAAGAACATTTCTTATCAGGCTAGGATATACAATGTATGCAGCGGCCAGGAGTTACGAGTTAAAAACACCTCTATTGATTCTTCTATAGAATTTATTGCTAGTCCCAAAGACAATGGAACAATGACCGGGCGAGTCATTTTCAGGCAAAACGGTGAAGGTGCTACGCGAGAAGTATTCACCGCCAAGCGAACTTCTTTAGTAGCCAGTAAATAACAACACTTCTAAGGTCGTCCGACCGCTCAAATGGTCAGACGACTTTGCACTGAAAATAAAATGTCATGAGAAAGTACATAATAACGCTATTCTTATTAGCCACCTTAAACGTATTGAGCTTTGGACAATGCCCAAAACCAGATCCTTTAAGTATTAATTCTACCACGGGCGTTTGGGAAGGCGTCTATACCCAGAATGGAGAATTCATCAATTTCACTATGCAGGTAGAGGCTAAAAGGAAACGACTAAGTGCGCGCGTTGACATTCCCCAATTGAAGGTCAAAAACATTTCCTACAAGGCGAAAATCTGTAGAGGTCAGGAACTCCATGTTGAAAATACCTCCATCGGTTCATCTATAGAATTTATTGCCCGACCTAAGGAAAATGGCACTATGAGTGGACGGGT
>CALBPF010000112.1 GCA_937899105.1 uncultured Flammeovirgaceae bacterium
CAAATCCTGATGTTCTAATTTTTCCTGCTGCTCGATGGTATATAAGGTCAATTCTTCGATTTTTACGATCATGTTCTTGTTCATGTCGTGCATTTCATATCCTTTCATCACTTCTTCCGCCGCCGGAATTCCTGGGAGGTGTTTGTGTTTACCAATAAACGCCTTGACTTCCGTTAGAGAGCGTAGGTGGTAATCTTTCTCAAAAACGTAATCGCCCCATACGGTAGGGCAATCTGTATTGTCTCCGTCCCAAATGCAAGGATGAACCACCCAGAAACCTTCACTTATGACCCCATCTTCAATCCACATGGTATAGTTGGGCAGGTCAGCGGGATAGACTCCGTTATAAAGGGCACCCAATTGCGAATCTGCCGAGCCATTTGTTACCATCATCCTGCCACTTACCGTCAAAGCCACATCGGGATCGCCATTTGCCGGTATCCCGGCAGGTAAATCTCCTATCGTAGCACGCGTACCAATGAGTTCTGTCGCTTTTACATTTCCAACCACATCTAAGGCTTGCGAGGGAGCAACGGTACCAATACCAATTCTGCCGCCATCCATGATTAGGTTACCCCCAAGTGATGCTGGAAGAGGGGTATTTGCATAGTCAGTACCAATGATTAATCCATCTTTGAACCAACCGCCATTCTCCTGCGTTACGCCAAACCTGGTAGCAGAACCACTCGATGCCACCATAAAAATATTATCACTACTAATAGCATCTATCTCAGGTCTTACAGCTATTCCTTCTATTCCATTGTTGGCTGGCGCTATTTTGTAGGTTCGGGTATCAAACGATGAGTTAAGCCTGTATTCTCCTGCCATCATATTCCCGTTTGCATTGATATCTCCGGATGTAGTAATGTTCCCCGAGGTATTGATCGCTGTCGTTCCACCGATGGTGCCGGAAGTGATGTCATCACCAGTAATATTAGATTGGCTAATTGTCACCCCTGTAAGTTGCGACCCATCACCAATGAAAGTGGTAGCCTTTACGTTACCCACCACATCCAGAGCTTCGGCAGGGTTCGTGTTTCCAATTCCAACCTTCCCTCCATTCACGATTAAATTTCCGGCGAGCCCTGGAAGCGAGGTATTATCGTATTCATTATCTTTATTGATCATGATACCATCCCGAAACCAGGCGCCATTACCTTGTGTGACTCCAAACCTGGAGCTAGTTCCGGAAGACTCTACCAGAAAAATGTTTTGATCATTTGCAGGATTCACTTGCGGCTTTACAGCAACGCCAGAGGGTGCGTTTTGTGAAGGGCCTATTTCATACGTTTGATTATCTGCAGATGTAAGCCTGTATTCGCTCGTCGTTGTAATAATCCCTGATGTGTTAATTGCCGTCGTCCCCCCAATAGTACCTGATGTAATGTCGCTTCCTGAAAAATTTATCTGGCTAGAAGATATTCCTGTTAGCTGAGAACCATCGCCGATAAATGAGCCTGATACAACGCTACCAGTGATATTTCCCGTTGTAACTATGTTACCCGAAGTGCTAATTTTTGTGGTTCCCCCGATGGTGCCGGAAGTAATGTCATTGCCCGTAAGATCAAATTGGAAGGCAGTTAATCCTGTAAGTTGTGAACCGTCCCCGATGAATGAAGTGGCCTTGACATTACCTACTACATCTATTGCTTCTGAAGGATTCATATTACCTACCCCTAGACTGCCCCCATTAATTATGAGGTTTCCTCCCAAAAAGGGGAGTGAGGTACTTGCATAATCAGCGCCAATAATCAATCCATCTCTTAACCAACCGCCATTGGCTTGGGTCACCCCAAACCTGGTCGCACTGCCACTAGATGCAACGGTAAAAATATTTTGATCACTTTGCGGATTTGTCCTAGGGCGGATCGATATACCTGTTAGGGCATTTTCCGCCGGACCTATTTCATAGAGATAATTATCCGTTGAAAACAGATGATATTCAACAGATCGGACTACACCAAGCACGCTCAGCATTTCTGTCGGGTTGCTTGTTCCGATTCCTACATTTCCTCCGGAATAATAGATATTACCACCCATCGTATTCCACTGGGCAGAAGCTCTATTAGACATAAAAAGTATACTCAGTAAAATGATGGCCGTTGTAGCTGTCTTTGTCCAGTTCGCGATCACATTAAATTGCCAGGGGATTGAGCAAACAGAAGTTTTTTCCAAAGCTTGACCAATTTGCCAATTCAGACGCTTTAGGTTTAGTTGGTTCTTTTTCATATGTTTATTAGATTTTAAGATACTAAAATATGGTTTCTTAAAGATTTTTAAGTTGAAATTATCATCATTAGAGGGGGGTAAAATAGGTTTGAGCTTTTTTTCGCCACTGGTTCTTGCTTAAAGAGGATGATTATCTTACATCTGACCCTGTCTGTCATGCAATCTGGATATCAACCCCCATTGATACATGGAGTATTGAAATCATTTATACTTTGACTAGTTTCTGTAAACATCGGCAGAAGGTTAACTGCGTCGTTAACGTTACTACCAGTCTTCGAGGTTTATTATGACCTATTTGAGCGCAATTTTAAAGCGATCTGTTTATAGGATTGGCGGTTTTTGTAGTCGTTAGCTTCTCTCATCAATCTCATAGAAATAAGTATATATATTGCCATATTGTTGAATAAATTCGGCTATTGCCAAAGTCGCCTCATTAATTAATTCCAAGTTGATTTCCTTTTCAAGTTTTTGATAGAAAAGAACTATCCCAAATAGCGAAAATGGCTTACTGGCATGGAGGTAATAACGCTAAAAATACCCTAGATAGGGTATTTTTTGATTAAATGAATTACTGGTCCTTTAAATAAAAAATCATGGCTACTATTAATGAGTTAACTCAGGATCAATTTACACAGCTTTTAGATGAATATTTTGCGCCACCTGAGAAGAGGTCGAAAATGACTGAGGAAGAAGTAAAAGACTTGGCGGAAAGATTAAATGAAAAAATTAATGTTCCAATTATTAATGAAACAGGCGAGGAAAAAATTCTTATCAAAATCATTATTAAGATTGACAGGTTTCTTTATAATAATTTACCGAATGAGTTTTACGATTTGGTCAGAAGTCTTGATAACGGAATTGATGATGACGAGGCCAAGCGTTTAGTTAAGCGTTTATCCAAACTTGCAAATAAGCATATAGATATCCCATATATTCCGGAGCAAGTAGAATACATTGCTATCAGATTTGTTATTGGAATAATAATTAACGCTGCCAGAAAACAATGGGATATGGCTCGATCAAAAGCAGAACTCACCAATGCAAATATTCCTAATTCAGAAAATGCATCAGATATTGAGTTAGAAAGTATTATTCAATAAGTTTTCTCGATTTAAACTAAACCCAATCATATTTGCTGATCTAACCTTCATTTTAATATGCTAATTATATAAATGGCGCTATAAACTCCACGCCTTACTACTTATGAATATATGCCAATTACAAACAGAAAAGGAGTATGAGTGACACAAATAAAATTTATTCTGCCGTGCGGATGCGCTGAAAAGTCAACTTATGATTACCCCAAAAGAAAATTTTATCAGAACCAACCCGTCATGTTGCTGCTAATGATAATATTCATGAGGCTAAAAAGGCCGCTAATGATAATCATGAACCAATAGTGTATAAGAAGCTGGTCAATCAAGAAAGCTAGTTTATATCCGTTTAGAATAAAGAAAAGAGGGAATAAAGAGCCATACAGACTCATTTTGAACCTCTTTTC
>CALBPF010000113.1 GCA_937899105.1 uncultured Flammeovirgaceae bacterium
GATTGCTTCTAAGCCTTGGGATAACCTCAGAGCAAATACAGGTGATTGTTCAAGCCGTTGGAGTGATCAGCGTGGCGGTGGGCGGTGGCGTTATCCTGCAGCAAGGAGAGCCGGAACGGGAGTAACTGACCATGGTTGGGCAGGATTAATTAGTCAAAAAAAGCGTTGCTAGCTTCATACTGTATATTTTCGGATCTTATCCGTCACTTTTAACGCTGAATATATAGTTAGCAACTCATGAAACTACTACCACCAATTCTTGTTGATCATATACTTCCCTTCAATTGGGATGTGCGAAAAGTATGGCAACTCTCGGCGGATGTCATTGATGAAAAAGTTGATCAATTCCTTTATTTAATGGATTTGCCTTTGTGGTCAGACATTCCTAATTCAGGGATGCTGTTCAACATTTCACCTCGTGAAGCTCTTAATGATCCTGAGCGCTCTCCTCACCAGATAAATAGGGTTTTAAACGCTGATACTCGTTACCCTTTGGACTTTCTGAGAATGAATTCAAAATTGTGGATCTTGGATGGTGTTCACCGATTAGCCAAGCTTATTATGCAGGGGGCTGAGTATTTATCGATTAGAATACACGAAGAGAATGTTCAGCCATTGATTGAATGCGACTAATTCAGTGACCCAGCCAGATGCTTCCGGTGCTTCTGAGTTGGGTCGTTACGCAAATTACTCTGACAGTATAGCTACTTAAAAAGCCTCCGATGGCAAACATTGCAATGTATCAAGAGACTAGCGTAAAGCGCTTATCCGTAAACATTGAGAGAGGGCGTAACCAACAAACATCACTACCGTTTTGGGTGCTTTTGTAGCAAACATGGGGCTCTTCTTCGTTGGTACTAGGCCAAATGTAATAAGCACCAGAAAAAGCAAAGATTTGATACTCATGATTGTTTTCAGTATGCACAGCTTTTGTACATAGGTTTGCTTGGGAAACATCAAGGACCCCAGGCGTGGTCACGTAAAGCACCTCATATTCATGCCACTTGCCAGCCGCTGGATTATGTTTGTAATGGCGATAAATTTGACCAACAGTTGGGTTCAGAGCAGTCTGATTATCGATATTATCATCTCAGGATATTGGCTTTTGTGGTAGAAGATTCTCATGCCCACACCACGGGCACAACTATGTGTATTGACTACCCCAGGGAAAATCGCCAATAGCCCACCATTTCTGGCAGCGATCACAACTGAAGTGATAAAGGTGTTCTATCGATACTTTCATTGCAGGCCCATTGATATCGGCTTGATACTAGCAAATAGGACGTATCGCCAACAAAAAGCCGCCCCGAGAGAGCGGACTGAAGTGTGTTCCACGGAAACGTTGTACCAGGTAATACAACTCATTGCCATGTTCACAGCTTTAGCCGACGAATGCATGTAACGGTGCAAACAACGTTCAAGATTTTAATTGATATGATCGTTTCGGCTTTTATCCGAATCCACATGCCGGAGATGTTCAATGCTGTTTATAGATATCATTGTTTGGATTGTATTTGGTCTTTTTGGGATGAGAATAACTTTCTCATTTACAACAAATATTATTCCTAAAAAATATTTGACGTGGCTCGGTGGATGGATTTGGATTTTTCTTTTACAGAGACAAGTTTGGTTTATTCATCAATCCTTAGTAAACGCAGGACTCCCTTTTTATATATCTATATTACTTTTGCCTCTAAGTTTTCCTTTGATTTGGTATTTTGTCACAAAAAAAATTCAAAGACAACACATAACTTGGACAGGAGGCATAACCTGTCTATTAGTCAGCATTTATCTTTACTTTAAAGTAATACAGCTCAGATACCCGGAAGTTCAGTGGGATAGTATTATATCTTTCCTGTCATCGTTCTTCTCTTTACAAAGCACCTTTGGAAGGTGGCTAACTCAAGTTTTTATACCGGTTTCAATACCTCTTTCAATAGCCCTTTTAGGATGGCTCAGTCAAAGGCAGCAAAATGAAATAACCAAACGACATTGAAATGAGGAAATGCTCGAAACCTATTTTAATGAGATGCTTGAATTATTGCCAAAAATCAATGATTGGAATATATCAAAAAACACTACTGAAGCAGAGCTAAGAGCCTTAATGACTTCCGCTAGAGATAAGACCTTATCCGTATTCAAAAACTTGAAAGACTATAAGTCAGAGAAAAGGAGAGTTCTTGAATTTCTTTACAATATAGGGTTACTCAAAAATCATGAATTCAGTCTACTTAAAGATGTAAATTTGAAATATTTGAATTTGAGGAATATTCATCTGGAAGGAGCTAATTTAAGTGAGGCAAATTTCAGTTTTTCTGACTTTTCATTTTCAAACCTTTCTAATACATATCTTAATAAATCATACTTTTCAGCATGCATATTTAAGGAAGCAAATTTAACTAATGCAGATTGTCGATTTTCTTGCTTCAATCAATCTGTTTTTTGTGGAAATATGTTGTTTTATGGAAAACATTTTTCCGAGTCTTTTTTCGCCTCCTCTAAAAGGAGCATAAGAATCGAAAAAACTAAATCTGCCGACCTAAGCAATGCAAACTTCAATCATGCCCAATTCAATCAAGCGAACTTAGGAGGTGTTCAACTCACAAACGCAAGCATGGTGAATTCTAATCTCAAAGAAGCAAATTTGATTGACGCTAAACTACCAAAAGCAGATCTCACTGAAGCCGATCTAGAATTGGCTGATTTTAGTAATGCAAACTTAGAGGGTGCAAATCTTAAAGGAACTAACCGGAAAGATACCAAGATAGATCCACAGAGTTTAGATCATTGACTCTTGAAATAGATAAAGTTAGTCATTGTCTTGAAGGTAGTCCGTATGCACAATTCGCCATCTTGTCCTCAACGACAAACATGAACCTTATTAAATTGCTATATCATCCTGAGATCGCATCCGTCTCACTCTTCTTCTCTGACTCCGGCAGTTAAGCAGTTCATGAGACGGGGCATAGATGTTGCACCCCAGACTCACAACCTTAGTGCGGCCTGAATCGTTCAGAACTTTAAGCACTCTGGTGTGGCCCAAAGCATTTTCAGTCACCAAGAAGCTACAGCCAGACTCTCTGAGTAAGAACGACAATCCTGCATCATCTAGCTCTGTAGCCACTCGTCTTTTTTGGATGGGCTCAATCTCTCTATCTAGTCTCCACCGATTGCTGAGTCGTCGTTTGATGGTGGACTGACTCCATTCAGTTTCTTTGGCTAATCCTGCAATAGAACAACCGGGTATCTGAAATCCATTTGAAACCACAACCAAGCTATTTTCCCCTGGCAATTTGTCAGAGGTCGCCATCTCCCACGGTTTCAAAACTAATTTCTTGGCGTGTCCTTTCTTTGCTTTTTTGGCTGCCCAATACGCTTGCTTCTGCCTGTACTGGGCCTCTAATGCTGTACACAGTGCCTTGGCTTCACTACGGCCTAAATGATGCAGTTCAACATCGGCGATCGCACCCAAACTATCCACACCTAGAGCATGCTTCACAGCCCTAATACCGG
>CALBPF010000114.1 GCA_937899105.1 uncultured Flammeovirgaceae bacterium
TGCATATAAAGCCTGCTAAAGATGAAATCGGGCACCCCTAGTCCAACCCTCTTCTTAAAGTCTGACCTCCAGATCATCTGCATGAAATTCCAAATAACCTTGAAATCATTTCATTTTCCCATGATCATCTTCTCAAGATGAAGTGTAGGCCTGATTTCAAAGGCGAGCATAATTTCAAAATACTTCATGCCATATTTTGGACTTCCATACCTAAATACAGCTTCAAAAATATTTTTAGTGGGTCCTATTCCTGTAATCTGGGATTGAATGTAAACTATTTCGGCTTGTTCAAGGTCCTCACTTACCGCAGCTAAGGCATCAAGGACCTTTCTGGAGTCATTTATTACAGTAGTATCGAGCTGACCTGAGGCTTTGATATCCAGATAAAGATCATGAGCTTGTTCAAAGCCTCCGCAGGATCTGATCAAGCGGGCATATACATCAGCGCCCGGGGTTATATCCTTTGATGTCATATATCTCACAATCTCAAGAGATAGTTCATGATCAGAAACACGCTTTACAAGGCTCCTGAGACTCTCATTGCTTGGCCAGTGCTTTGGAGAATCTTTTACAATGTTGAATATCAGCCTTATCTCCTCGTCCGTCTGACACTTATTTAGAAGCGAACTGATCGTCCCTCCATCAAACTCGATATTGTAAACGGTCATTAGTTTAAATATCTCAAGCGATTGTGCGAGGGCTGTTGAACTAGCAATCATTTTATTGAACTTACTGATCCGCAGCGTATCCTCGCCTTTCTTTAGCAGATTTACCAGTTCGCTATATACAGAGTTCGAGGGATAAATGGTAAAAGAAGTAAGCTGCTCTCTTATGTCTTCGTTAGAATACTTATCAATCAATACATTAATTACATTCTCATAAACCGGATAGTCAAATGATCTGCCTACTCTTACAACTCCCTGAACATCTTTCTCAGTAGTCACTTTATCACTTAACAGGCGATAAAAAAGGAAATGATAGGTTCTGGTATCATCGATCTCATATAGTAATTCAAGGGCGTCTGAAAAATCATCCGTGAGTTGCATCATTTTATATTTAACAAAATCATCGGCAACTTCATTATTCAGTTCATTCCTACTATATTCCTCGAAATAGATATTTGCCTCCTCATAGTTATGAGCATACCCGATCATTGTAGAAGCTACTTCCTCGTCAACGGCTACCTCGTTAGTGATCATCTTTTCATAGATGTCTACTATTTGTTCTTTGTCTTCTTGCAGTAATATAAGTGTCTTGATGAGTTCGACCGGAGGGTCAATCCCTATTTCCAGCAAACCCAAAAAGATCTTATTGGTACTTTCATACTGATGACATCTTCTTACCACATCAACCCAGGGGATCTGAAATGTCTCGTCAAAATCTGACCGAAATAATTGCACGGTTTCCGGAACATTAAAGTCATTCCTGACCAGGAATATCCAAAAAACATTCAAAAGTGCTTCTGGGGAGGGAGATACACCAAACCCTGTGATTGTTTTGTATAGATCAACGATGTCATCATAATCAAGCCACTTACTGCTTCTTTGCTTCATCACATCATCAAACAACACAGGTACGAAAGACGCGTCCACATAACTTGCTTCATTGAATACTCTCTTTATCTGACTTATCTGATGTACATTCTGTTTGTGGCCATTCAATGCTTTTTGTAGTAAATATCGATAGGTTTGTTTTCCAGGCTTCTCACTTCGGTGTCGCATTTTCTGATAAAGCATTATAGCAGAAGAAAAACCATGACATCTTTTTATATATCCGTTAAAGTACTCTTCTGGGATCCTCAGTTTGACCTGATGCTCTTTCATGAAACCTTTTTCTATATGGTCTATATCCTTATCATCACTCTTACGAAGCTTTAACCAGACTATGTGTTCTTCCGCTGCTTTGGGAATTGAGATCTCATTATTTAACATAAAGTTATATGCTGTGAATATATCTTCTTCAGGGATATCAGGCTGATGACAATACAAATTGAACATCTTTGAAATATCGTCCTTATCGATATCCAGTTCCTTCATTAATTGTTTAAATAGGTCAATAACCTCTTTTAATTGATAATAATCGGGTTTTAGCAAAAAGGTAAGGAGCTCATAGCAGGTTTCCATTGACGGATCTTCTGCTACCGCCATCATCGTTTGGAGTACGGATCTGTAATCTTCCATATCCTTACATCTTTTTACAGCCCGGCTTAAGTACCTTTCCGTCTTAAGCCCAAGGCTATATGTCAGTTTTAGGAGTTCCATATGATCTGAAACAGAAGACAATTTTCTGATCAACTGATCCTGAAGGCTTCTTAGCTGATCCAGCTGTAATTTGCGAGTCAGTTCTTCCTCTTTGCCGATAACAATTTTCTTGAGGTCATCCAGAATGGAAGCTCCCGTAGAAAACCTTGTTTCAGCATCCAGGTTACCATCCAGTCGGCTAAGTACCAGGTTAAATACAGGAAGATCAGGTATAGATTGTTCATTTTGAAGATATTCATTGTACTGCTCATAATACTTGAGGGCAGTTTCCACATCACTTTCAGGGGTATGCAAGATGAGGTTGTAATACGTATGAGAATCTACCGGAATGCCCTCATCGATCATTTTATCTTTGAGTTTAGTGCATTCCTCCAGGTCAGGGGCAAACCTCATTAGCAGGTTATGAGTTTCTGTTTTGGGTTCAGTACCGTATTCGGACATCTCACAGAAAAACCTGTAAGCCTCCTCAAAATTCCTAGACTTTTTGATCATGCTATTGAAAACATGGGGGGGAAGGCTCTTCCTACTAAATTTGATATGACCTATTTCAGAATAAGCAGTCAATGCATCTTTGAAATCAGTTGCTTTTTCAATGAGTTTCGCGAGTACTACCGGATTCATCGGATTCTTTTCACTGAGTGGTTTGAGCTCCTGATACATCTCCCAGGCCTTCTCAAATGATCCTCCAGGCTTCATGATCATACTCTCATAAAACTTAGCATTTACTTCCAACTGCGCTTCGGTCATTGCTTCGTAGATATCATATGATTGTTCAAATGTCTTGGCTTTTTTCATCATCCCGTAAAAGAAGTACTCGCTGATCCCAAAATTCTCAGTAAGCTGTGCATATTTTCTGATCCCTTCATAACATTCCCACGCTTCGTAAAAGTTGGAAGCCTGATAGAGCAAAGATCTATAGGTGTGCTCTCCAAGCTCCAATCCCATCGATTCAAACTCATAACATCTCATGCGAGCTTTGTAATAGTCAGATTCAAATTTGATCAGTCCGTTTAATGTAAAGGAATCAGGTTGAAGTTGCCTTTCAAGAAGTTCCTGATAATATGTTTCTGCTTTTTCTTTTGTTTCTGCCTTCCTGATGAAGATATTCATAATGATACTCTCTACCTCTATCGACTCCTTCTCCATCAGATCAAGTAGATAATGTCTTTGTTCATTGGATTTGCCTCCCACAAAAACCTTGTAAAAAATGTTTTTACGTTTTTCAGGATCTGTGTTTCTATAGGTTTTCAGAATATCATCGCATATGAACTTCTCCATCTCTTTTTCAAGTTCTTCTTCAGTCTTTCCATCCGCCAACTCTGAGATCCTTTTCGGCACTACTATTCTGTCCATGTAGACTTCTTCCAACTTTATGTGGACATGTACCTCTTTTTTGAAATTGATTTCTTCCGCTTTGTAGATAAAGCCCATCTTAAAAAGTTTGATGAGACTATCTTCCCATTGACTAGGTGTGAAAAGTTCTTTTTGGTTATAATAGTTTTTCATGCGCATCTCCACATACTCGCGAATTGTCTCCTCTTTACCTGCGCTATCCTGAAAATAAAAACTGGTACACTTAATAGCCCAAAGAATCTCCTGTTCTAGTGACCCTTCACCAAACTGTGTATATTCATCTCGTTTGAGTTTCAATCCCATAAGATAGGAACCAATGGTATCATCAACTTCAAGATTGTTTTGATCGGGAAACTGCTCATTCAATATTTGCTTTTCTTCGTTGTTTAGTGGCAATACATCCAGTTTCGATAACCTCCCGCCCGGCTCATCATCAATTTGCAAGGAAAGCTGGTCATAAAGGTCACTGTATGCTGCGCGCTTACAGGTTGCAAGTATCACATAATTGTTGACCGCAAGAATCTTTGAGATAATCTTATCAAGATCCCAAACACTTGCGAAATCTTCAAGGTCATTGAATACAAAAAACACTGTATGGTCGCTGGCAGGTAAATGATCGAGCAACCTGATCGTCTCTTCAAAAGAAGGCTTTTCAGTAACATCATCAATGTGTTGCTTTTGTACAAGATATACAGGAGAATCCTGGAAGTGTTGTCTGAGCAATTCGAGTATTGCTCGTGATTTTCCGGTATTCGAATTCCCCACGATCACAGAGCTTACCTGTTCCTGAGCTAGTGACAACAGCTCGTCGTCTAGTGCCGGACGGTTTAAATAATAATCCTGATAATAATGCACCCTTGTCTGGGTCAGGAGATCATTTTCATTCAGATCGCCTGCCCTTTTCTCAATAAAATTCAGTTGAGAGACTGCATTTCCTGCCCCTATTTCAAGTGCATGAACCAATCGTTCCAGAAAATCTCCCTGTGCCTCACCCATTTGTTTGACAGTACTAATGAATTTGTCTTTCTTCCTTTGATTTTTCTGAGCTTGACGATAGCCCTTCAATATGGTTGAATTGTGGGAATTAAAACTTTTATATTCCATTAAAAGATCTTCCCTGGTGTCAAGAATATGTAAAACCTTCTCCACGTCTCGTCCTACCCTGCTCATTTTACTAAGGATACTGCTCTCAACCGCATTTATGTTCTTACGAGCTGCCTCCTTAAATAATTTTGTGAATTGAGGGAGGATATCTATGATATCATTGGTTTGCACGCCCTGCGTTTTTAATTCTAATCTTAACTTATCATCTCCGATGTGTAGATTTTTATCCAGACATCGAACAAGGTCATCGTAAGTATCATTGACACCCTCGGCCTGATCTTCAAACTCTCCGAAAATGAAATATTCTCTGAAAGCCTCCTGTACTTCTATCGGAGCAAAAAGGTGCGCTTTGCGCTGAATGGTTATATCTCCTTCATGCAGGTTAATAAAATTCTGGATAGCTGTAAGATAAGCTCCTGAAAAATCTTTCTGGAAATCACTCCATTTAAGATTATTTTTTATCCTGATTTTTCGGATCACCTCCGATTCAGTGAAGACTTTTGACTTGGTCTTTAAAACCTCATAAACAAAGTTGGTTATGACGCCAGTCAGTATCGTTTTGATCATGGCATGTAATTACTTTAATTTTATCCGATAGGGTGATATAATTGGCTAGCTGACAATTTTATGTCTGTTAAAACTCATTTATACTAATTCAAAATACAATACCCTACCTAGGGTATTTTTCATGCCTAGAAATGATGAGTTTCTGCTTAGAAGATGTACACATTTACCACTTTCCTTACCTCCTTCCAGTATCCTAAATTCGCTACAGTAGCTCCTCGTAGCTAAGTATCAAAAGAGTAGTCAGCGTGCAGTAAGAAGAAAAGTATTAAAAGAGAGAAGCCAACGCTCAACCCTAAACTAACTAATTACAATACCCACTTCGTTTCAACGAGACAGACGATAACGTCGTATATTTATAAAAGAGCTATCATCCATCAACCGATTCAATAGCCTTCCTAATCACCTCAGCAGAATGCATAAGCTGTTCTTCCTCCGTTTTGTCCATATTGATTTCCATAACCCGTTCTATACCATCACTCGATACTAAAGAGGGCAATGATAGGGCGACGCCGGATAAGTCATAAACATCAGAAATTATGCTGGACAGCGTAACCACCCTCCTTTCGCCCCTAAAAATCCATTTCAGTAAAGTGGCCGTGACCAGTCCTATAGCATGGTTTGTAGTGCCTTTAAGCTTTATGATTTCGTAGGCTGCCGTTCTTACTTTATCAGCAATTTTTTTTTCGTACTCAGGCTTCCATTCTTGCCAATTGGCCAGGCGAATGCCACCAATCCGGGCTTCAGACCATACCACTACTTCCGAGTCACCGTGCTCTCTGATGACATTGGCATGAATACTCTTGGCATCGACATTTAATTTATGGCCTATCATGCTTCGTAACCGGGCAGTGTCTAACATGGTACCGGTGCCTATTACCTAATTTGATTACAGACCTGTATACTTTTGGTAGAAGAAGGTAAGCACATCTACCGGCTTAGCCACCACG
>CALBPF010000115.1 GCA_937899105.1 uncultured Flammeovirgaceae bacterium
CGATCGTAATCAAGAGCAGCGAATGGAAGCGCTTTTTCTTTGAAATTGATCTCCCAATTGTTGATGTTGTTTTGAAAGAGGGCAAAAGCTCCGGCAAGAAAAATGACAAATATTCCTGTACTGATCACAATTCCGGTTACCGTGTGGGTATTGAAAAAAGTATTGTATATCCTCTTTTCTGATCTGATCTCTTCTGGTGTCTTATCCATTTTTTCCATCTTTTACCCTCCGGCTTTTAATAAGTAAATCGCTACACTACACACCAGAATAATGGTGCCTAAAAGTCCCCATACCTTCACCGGTTTCTTTACCCAGTACACGACGCAGATGAAGAATACCCAAAGCGAAGGCCACACAAACCAAATTGTGAGGACCACAAAATCTTGCCAGCCTAGCAGCGCTACTAGCATCAAGACCGCATGGGTGGCGACGAGGCCACCAACAATAGCCGCTATTATCTTGCTGATCCGTGCCCGTTTCGTCTCCAATAAGTACTTCTTGTTGGCAGGCATTTGTATTATTTTTTTGTTAGTGTCTTTTGAAGAAAGGGAACAAATAGAATGACGAAAGATGCCAGCACAGGCCAGAGGATCAAACTCACGAAGATGCCTTTTTCTAGCCCCAAGTCACGAATCATCAGGCCCAGACCTGCAATGGCAAACACCCAGGCGAACACTCTTAAGGTATGGCGATGAACGGATAGATCGGCCATCCACCCTTTGGGTTTGAATTCCACTCTTGACGATGCGAAATAAAAGCATCCAATAGAAAATAGCATTAAAGCAGTGATAATTATGATCATTTCGCTCGATTAAAATCCACAAGAGAACGGATGGGGCTCACCATTCAGGGTACTAACTACCTTTATTGAAAATCTTGCGATAGATCAATAACACTTATAAGTCGTGCTCCTGTACCTTCAAAGATCAATTCTGCACTACTCCCACCTGTATGTCGATACAATGCGTTCACTTCATCGGAACGTAAGATGAAATGCGCTTGATCATCAATCATAGGTAAAGATGCGCCACCAAATGGAGGTGCCGCTGGGACTCCATCAACCGGAGTGATAGATTGGGTCAACACATCAATCTCTGCAACTATAGCAGTTGAAGAGGTATTGAGCAGTGTAAGTATTTCATTCAACTCATTTTGGTCGTTATTGGCGAGATTAAACTCGTTTTCTTCGAGAATCTCGGTAATCCTGGGATCCAAAGATGCATTGAAGTACGCCAGAGCTTTATTATTTCCTATATACTCAAATCCTGTGAAAAACGGTCCTCCCAGCGCTAGCTCCGGGTTGTTTCGTAGCGGAACCGGAAAGTTATAAGTTTGATCGTAACCGTTTTGACCTGCCGGAATCTTTAAAATGCCTCCTGATATAGCGGGAAACGATTGATTACTGAAATAAGGGCCATAGTAGTTGCCTGCTTCGTCAAAATGATTATCAGTAACGACAATCGCTGGATTTGGAAGGTTGGTCGTTTCATATCTGGTTATGGCGATGGCACGCATAGCGGTTAGATCTACGATGGCACGTGGCACACCCAATCCCGAAGATCCTCCCTGTACCTGCACCGAAAGGATTAACTCGTTATCTCCGCGAAAAGCTGAACCTGAGTACACTACCGTACCTTCCAGCTCTAATTCCGACACAATGGACATATCAATCGTACCTGTAACTTCCATAGTGGCAGGGTTGAACGTGTGCATGATGCTGGGATCATTCGTGTCATGAAAAACACCGAAAAGACTGTCTCTTACGCTTAGCCCAAATGCATCTCCTATAGTGGTTATTTCTCCGACAACCACGACTTCACCTAACTCGTTGACCACGAGTTTCTCTATTCCATTAGAACCGTCTGTAGCCTGGGCATACATGGTACTTCCGATCACAGAAACAATATTGAATTCCTGGAAATCCGTTCCCTGAGTAACGTCAATACTTCCTGTTGGCAATTCATCAACATATTGGACAAAAGTAGATCCATCCAACGTTCCTACAACAAGGTAACCTTCCCTCAAACTGAGCTCCTCTGCCGTAAGCCCCGCAACCGGGTCCGAGGCATCGTTATTACAGGCCGTTAGGAAAATACATACGCCAGCAAAAGCCATAGGGATAAGCTTTTTGAATGTACTCATTGTTAAAAAAGTGTATTTATTCATTACCGATTATTTATAAAGTTTATAATTCAATTTGATGTGAAAGTTTCTCCCGGGCCTTGGCACTCTGAAGTTGTCAAATACCTCTTCATTAAGGAGGTTGTTTACCTGAAAGGCTATCGTCATATGGGTTTTAGTCCAGTCGTACTTTAGCCCCATATCTACCTGATGCTGAACAGGGACGATGTTTTCAGGGTTGGCGCTGTTTGCGTTTTGTATGACCACTGCAAATTCATCTACAAAAGTGTAATAGCTGAAGACCTCTAACCTATCCTCCGAAGCAAATGGACTCACCATTGAGTAGCGAAGGCTGGTGTTCAGGAAGCGGCTGGGGATGTTAGGAATTTCAGAGCCAATTCCATTTGAGTTACTGCTATTGGGATCTCCTTCTTTACTAATAGACTGTGATGTGTAGCCCACGGAAACATTGAGATCTTTGACAGGGGAAGATTCTGCTATGACCTCAAAACCAGAAGAACTTACTTCGTCCTCATTGATAAATTGGGCGGGAAATCCGCCCACTGCCTGTAGTCTGATCAAATTGCTTTGATCTCTTATGAACGCATTCGTTTCGAAGGAAATATATTTATTTTCATTCAGCTTATGTTTATAATACCCACCTATATTTGCATTGTTACTGAACTCCGGCTGCAACGTATAATTTTCACGTATGATCGTGAAGTCACCAAATATTTCCCGGACGGTAGGTATGCGAAGGGCTCGCTCATAGCTTCCTCTTAAGAAGAAGTCTTCACTAAACGAGTATTTAAGTCCCATTCCATAACCCGTCTCATGGTCATTGAATTTAAACTGTCCACCCACTCCAATCCTGGGATTCGAATCCAGATTGGTTGTTTCCTGATCGTAGTAATAATATTTTCCAAACAGGATGGTTTCCAGCTTCTGTTTGAACCATTTGGATTCGTAAGCAATACCGTTAACTGACCTTAAAAGAGAAGAGGGTATCGTATTGGGGTCCACCTGAACGACATCATTGGATTCAAATAAAGGGTCGTTTCCCTCTACTGATTGATCGCTTAAAAAAGAGGAGATCTTGACGGTATGATCAGGATTCAAGTTATAGGCAAGGTTCAATCGATGGATCCAGACGGTATTTTGACCCTTGCGACGTGAAGGCTCATCCAAGAATTCAGCTCCTCTGGACCATTCACCTACTACGTTTCCAAACCAATCGTAGCGATTTGTGGTAGAGTCATTGATCTGATCACCTGTACGGGCGTAATGCACACTGTAATCAATTTTCAATTGATCAGAGAAGAGTTTTTTCTCATATTTGATATGTTGTAGCAGCGCATCGTTTTCTGTAGTTAGCTCTCCAATAGGACTGTTACTCAGACGAACACCGTGTTGTAGTTCATCTTGACGTTGACTGTAGCCAATGCTGTAAGATAACCGGTCTACCCATTTCAAATCTCTGAGCCCGAATGTTCCCTGGATCATTGAGGATTCGTGTGCATTATGAAAGCGATCCACCTCCACAGCCACATTTTGATTGTTGATGATCTGCTCTGCGCGTATTCGATAATTGTTTTCTGAATAATTGTAGAAACCCTGAACAGAGAAGTAAGCATTGGAGCCTATTGTTTTCCCGGTATTGAGCGTGCTTACGTGCGAGTTGAAAGACCCGAACTGATAGGATACTTCCAGGTAGTCCCGATCTACAGATTTACTTACGACATTGATTCCTCCAGCCAGGGCATCGGTGCCTACGTCAACAGGCATTACACCTTTGTAAACATCTATTCTTTCAATCGTATTCGCAGGGATATTATTCAATTGTACGCCTCCACCCAGCAGCTCGAGGGGTACGCCATCGTAGTAAGTCCTTACTGCCAGACCGGAAAGACCATTTAACTGTATGGTAGCAGGACTTCCCAAACCTCCAAATTGCCGAATTCTCACGCCACTGGTTCTATCCAAAATTTTAATTACCTCAGAGGATTCGTCCTGTAAGGGTGTCAAATTAATGGATGAGATTTGCATGGGTTGCTCCGATAACATCTGACTCTCGGTTTTACCTACCACAACCACTTCTTCCAGCTCATTCACTGAAATTGTCAAGCTGGTTTCAAAGTCGATCGTTTTCCCACCAAGAACTTCTACTTTTTTTTCCTCGCTCTTGTAGCCGAGTGAGGAAATAATCAGTATATAGGAGCCTGCAGATAATTCTCTTATCACAAATTTGCCCTCACTGTCAGTAACATCCCCTATTGTCGTCCCTTTCAGTTGCACGGCCACCCCCGGAAGTGGCTCATAATTATCATTATTAATACGCCCACTTAGATTGCCTTTTAACTCTTTTTCTGGGCTGGATGATGTCCTTTTGATGGATATCATATTCCCGGATGCGCGTAATTTAAGTTGCTTACTGCCCCATATTTCTTTGATGATCCTTCGCAGTGTTTCCTGCTCAAATGATTTTGTGACTATTCGGTTTTCAGGTAATTCAGAAGAGCGGAAGTTGATCGAGGCATTTGTCTCTTTTTTGAGCTTTTCTAATGCTTCTTTCACTGATACATTTTTAAAATCAATGGTTACTTTGCGATCCAACAGGTTTTGTTGACCTAAAGACCATGTACATAGTCCAATCAGCAAGAGCAGGGTGCTATTTAAGTGCATTAACGTCACGTAACAGATCGCTTAGTAGATGTATATATTTTTTACCTCAATGAAATACTGTAAGTCGCCAAGGAAGCTGAGATCGACCATCAGCTGCTCTAGGGTGGGGTTATCCATGTCCAGATTATAATCGGTCGTTAATAATTCAGGATCGTCCACCGAGATAACCACGTCATACCATGGCTCCACAATTTGAATGATATTTTCTAAGGTAAGGTCATCGAATACCAATTGATTTTCTTTCCATGCGGTCAGCTTTAAAGCCTCTACTTTACTGGTGGTGATGGTATTGTCCCCTTTCAACATGGCCCGGTCGTTTACCGTAAGTGTTACCCCATTTTCGGCGAAGTCCTTTTCAGAGAAAGCCACCTTTCCGCTGGTGACAATGATCTCAGTTTCCCCCTTGCGTTTCGTATTGATATCAAACGAGGTTCCTAGTACCTGGGTCTTTGAATCTTGAGTGTAAATAATGAAGGGACGCTCAGTGTCCTTGGCTACATCGAAGTGAGCGTGGCCGGTGAGGTAAACCACTCGCTCATTTCCTTCGAATTGCTCCGGGACTTTTATCTCTGTCTCATAATTCATGCGAATGGTAGAGCCATCGGACAGCGTAACAGTACGTTTTTCAGCACGTTTAGTCTTTACGCTTTGAAAGTCTTCGAAATAGGAAAGCCCACCCGAAGGGTTTGGTGAATCATGGCTGAGATAATCATAGGCGAAAAACCCTATAGT
>CALBPF010000116.1 GCA_937899105.1 uncultured Flammeovirgaceae bacterium
GGGCCGGTTAATTGTTGAAAAAGCATTGGCCAAAGGCTACAGAGTGAACGTCTTAGTAAGAAGCGCTGGAAAAGTCCCGTTCGAAACATTTTATGAAAACCTTGAGCTCTTTGAAGGTAATCCTACGAATAGGGCCGACCTAAACCGAGCTATTGAAGGCTGCAATCACGTTATTAGCGCTTTAAACGTTTCTCGCAGATCAGATTTTCCATGGTCGTCGCTGCGCGCGCCTGCTACGCTTTTGTCGGACACTATGAGCCACCTGGTGGATATAGCATTTCAGCATCGGATCAAGAAATTAGTAATCTGCTCAGCATGGGGAGTATCAACAACCCGAAATGACCTACCCTTCTGGTTCAAATGGTTAATTGAACATAGTAACATCAAACCTGCTTATGACGATCATGAACGGCAGGAAAGGATACTTCAAGAGTCAGATTTAAAATGGACCATTGTACGCCCAGTTGGCCTGACCAATGGAAAAAATAGGCAAGCAATCCTTGAATCGCTTAATAATACTCCAAAGCCAGGGCTTACTATACATCGAAATACGGTGGCAGAATATATGATAAACGCTATCAGCAACGCCAAGCTTGACTGTACCTGCCCGGTTATATCCACAAAGTAGTTTTTACGGAACGTAGTGGAACCACAAAACTTGGGAATCTACCATTCCCAACAGCATTGTTTTCAAATACATGCTGATGATCGTATTATTATATGAATAAAACTGTCCAATAAATAATTGTTCAAACTATGGAACTTAAAATTCAGAACTTATCTAAAACCTACTCCAACGGAGTGCAGGCGCTAAACAATATATCGCTAACCATACCTCAAGGCATGTTTGGTCTGCTCGGTCCTAACGGCGCCGGCAAATCAACATTAATGCGCACGATCGCCACACTTCAAGACGCTGATAAAGGCAGCATTTCACTAGACGGAATTAATGTTCTGGAAAACAAGCAAGCCGTGCGTGAGCGCTTGGGTTATTTACCACAAGATTTTGGCTTATATCCCAGAATCAATGCCGAAGTTATGCTTGACCATATTTCACAAATGAAAGGCGTCGGCAAGAAAAGTGAAAGAAAGGAACTAGTAGCGAGCTTATTGCAAAAAGTAAACCTGTTCCAACATAGAAAAAAAGGGCTGGGCACCTATTCAGGGGGTATGCGCCAACGCTTTGGAATTGCCCAGGCTTTAGTTGGAAATCCTTCGTTGATCATAGTTGACGAACCTACAGCCGGCCTCGACCCTTCAGAAAGAAACAGATTCTATAACTTGCTCAGTGAAATCGGTGAGAATACGATTGTAATCCTGTCAACTCATATAGTGGAAGATGTAAGTACGCTCTGCTCTCAGATGGCCATTATTTGTGGCGGAGAATTGATGATGGAAGGCAAACCACATGACGGCATCGCCTCACTTGAAGGTAAGATATACGCTAAGGCCATCCAAAAGGAAGAACTTGATAGTTATAAGCAGGACTTGCAAGTGATCTCAACCAAACTGGTAGAAGGAGAACTTAATTTGAGAATAGAAAGTGATACAAATCCAGGAAATGGTTTTGAACCCGTTCCGGCAGATTTGGAAGATGTATACTTCAGTCATATTTCCAAAAAAGTAGATCCTATTACGCTTTAATTTGGCTTGTCATGTTTTGGAATATATTCACATTCGAACTGAAGTATAGGTTTCGCAGACCGGCTACCTATATCTACTTTGCACTATTCGCTTTTGTAGCACTGCTTCTCATCGCTTCAGGAAGTACCCCGGCATCGGAGAAAGTCTATCACAATGCGCCAGTGGTTATTGCTGAACTTTATGTATTATTCTCGCTTTTCGGAATTATGATCGCTTCGGCTGTCATGGGTGTTCCATTATACAGGGATTTGGAGCACAAGACAGGGACTTTCCTTTTTAGTTACCCGATCTCCAAAACTGCCTATTTCATGGGTAGGTTCTGGGGATCCTTCGTGACATTGGTATTCATTACGCTTGGTGGCGTTCTCGGCGTCTGGTTGGGAAGCGTAATAGGCCCGGGAACAGGTTGGACAGAGGCACTAAGATATGGGCCGAATACCCTAGCCAATTATTTCCAACCCTGGTTAACCCTTTGGCTACCCAATATGTGGTTTGCATCAGCTTTATTCTTCGCACTAATCGTTTTTACCCGAAATATAAAGTCTATCTACTCAGGTGGAATAGTGGTATTCATCGGCTATTTGCTCGCTAATTTTTTGGCTCAAGATATAGAAAACCAGGATTTGGTGCAGATTATTGATCCGTTTGGCTTAAACTCATTCGCATATCAAACACGCTATTTAACGCCATTTGAACAAAACAGTTTCCTACTTAAAATAGATGGAAACTTACTGGCCAACAGGTTTCTTTGGGCAGCAGTAGGTGCGGTCTTTTTCGTAGCAGCATATTTCAGATTCAGCTTCACTCATTTCTTTCAAACCAAGCAGGGGAAAATCAAGAAAAGTAAAGAGGAGAGCGTTATTCAAAAGGCCATTAAGACATCAGCCATTAACGTAAGCTTTACAGATAACTTTCAGTGGAAAGTATTGAAAGCTTTAACTAAAATAGAAGTAAAGAATATCATTAAAGATGTTTATTTCAGATCTATTCTGCTGGGTGGATTGATTTTCCTGGTACTTGATTTTTGGATAGGTAATACGATTTACAGTGTGCCTTCACAACCTGTCACTTCTGTTTTGATGGAATACAAAGGTTTTGATTACCTCATTTTTGTCTTCATTATCCTGGTATTCTTTACCGGAGAAACACTGCATAGGGATAAGTCAACCGGATATTCAACTATTAATGACACCTTTCCTGTGAAAGATACCGTTGTAATAGGATCTAAATTTATAGGGATGGCCTTCATTTGCTTTCTTTTAGCTACTATTCCTATTGTTGTAGGTTTAGTCATACAAACGCTGAAAGGTTATTTTAACTATAACCTTTACACCTATTTAATTGATAGTTACCTCATCTCTTTTCCAGATTATCTGCAAATGGTTATGCTGGTATTTGCCGTGCATCTCCTTGTCAATAACAAGTTCGCAGGTCATGCGGCAAGTATCGGGCTGTGGCTGGTACTGATTATTTTAAGGAGCTTCGCTAATTATGACTTCAATTTGTTCTTCTATTCGTATAAGCCCAACTACACATGGTCTGAGATGAATGGATTGGGGCACTTTGGCGAACCTCTTTTTTGGTTCAATTCCTATTGGACAGCTGTTGGTATATTTTTATTACTCTTTTTCTCAATATTTTTTAGCAGAGGTTCCGAGAGTAATTTCAATACCAGACTGCGCAGAGCAAAGGCCATGTTCATTAGCCAACAAACTGTTATAGGTTATGTCTTTTTAGCAATGGCCCTTGCCATTGGATCATTCATTTATTCCAATGTGGCTTATACCAATATTTACCTCACAAATGATGAGCAACAAGAGCGACAAGCGGAGTATGAAAAACAGCTCAAGAAGTACGAGTTCATGGCTCAACCCAAAATAACAAAAGTAAGCCTCAAGGCCGATTTGTATCCCATGGAGCGCGATGCCTACTTTTATGCCGAGATTCAGCTGGTAAACAAAACCAACGAATCAATTGACTCTATTCATATGCAAAGTGGTCAGCTCACTAGGTTTGACTTGCTGTATGGGAACGACACTCTAAAGCATCGGTTTCCACTAAAAGTGAAAAAACCTAAGTTCCAGCTGTTCAAAGCCGCCAAACAGCAAGAGTGGTATAAGATATACGCATTACCTCAAACTATGAACCCCGGAGACACAATTGATATGAGAATTACCAGTAGCATCCTAAACAGTGGATTTGTTAATAGTGGTTTTACACGAGAGATAGTTTATAACGGTACGTTTGTAGGAGGTGGAATGCCAGAAATCGGTTACAACGCTCAGAACGAGCTTAACAGCGATGAAACCCGTAGAAAGTATGACTTACCGGAGAAAGATAATGAACTGCCTCCGCATAGCGATGAATATGGCAGGCGGACACTACTATTTTCTGATGAAGCAGATCTCATTCAATTTGAGGCTGTAATAAGTACAGTACCAGGCCAGATTGCCATCGCACCTGGCTACATCCAAAAAGAATGGGAAGAAGATGGGCGCAAGTATTATCACTACATTCAGGATACCCCTATTCAGGCTTTTTTCAATGTGGTTTCCGCTGAATACGAAGTTCACAACGATGAGGTAACACTACCGAATGGTGAAAAAGTAAATATCGAGATCTTCTATCACCCTGGACACCACTATAACCTGGATCGTTTTGAAGCTGCCTACAAAGATGGATTGAAGTATTTCTCAGAAACGTATGGTTTATTCCAATTCCGTCAAATGAGATTGTTGGAATTCCCAAGGTATGCGGGGTTTGCCCAGTCTTTCCCTAACACTGTGCCTTACTCTGAAAGTTTTGGATGGCTGGCCAATTTTAGCGATCCAAATGACTTTGACTATGCATATTTTGTTACCGCTCATGAACTGGCTCACCAATGGTGGGGCCATCAGATCACACCAAATTACACTCGGGGGTCCAATCTGATTTCAGAGTCTCTCGCTGAGTATTCGGCTTTGGTATTAACAGAGCGTAAATATGGGAAGGATAATATGAAACGCTTCTTAAAAGATGAGCTTGATGATTATCTAAGGGGTCGTTCTAATGAAAGTAAAAAAGAAAACACCTTTATTAACTGCAATCGTTCGTATCAATGGTATAACAAAGGTAGCCTGATCCTGTATGCTCTACGAGACTATATTGGTGAAGTAGCCATTGACAGCGCTATGATGAACTTCCGCAATGAGTTCGCCCTCAGAGAGGAACCACCCTATCCTGGTAGTTCAGACCTTTACAGGCACCTTGTGGCCTACACTCCCGATAGCCTCAAGTATTATCTTGAAGACACATGGGAAAAGATCACCTTGTACTCCAATAAGACTGAAGAAGCTAAGGTTAAAAAAGTAAGCGATGAAGAGTATCTGGTTACACTTAAGATAAAATCCAATAAACTTTACGCAGATAGTCTGGGCATGGAAACCCCGGCGCAGTACGATGGCGACTACATTGATATTGGGGTTTTTGCCGCAGATGACACCGATGAAAATGGACGTGACCGGACAAACCCTATCTATTTAGCCAAGCACAGGGTGAAGCCTGGTGAGGAAACTATTGAGATAAAAGTAAACAAAGAGCCTATTAAGGCAGGTATAGATCCATATAATAAGTTGATCGACAGGATTCCTGATGATAACGTGGTGAATGTAGAAAGTGATGATTAATCATCGTTAGTATCTATATGAAATAAAAGGCCACCTGTGTAAATACAGGTGGCCTTTTATTTGTATCATCAACATGATTGCGCAGGATCGCCAGCGCTCAGAACACCTTAAGCAGTTAGGCGATCTTCAAAATCATTAATGCTGATCAAAAAGGCCTTTCTTGATTGATGAACAGTCTTTTTTCTTAGGTTTTACTTTGAGTGGTCAGACGACTAAGTGTGTAATTA
>CALBPF010000117.1 GCA_937899105.1 uncultured Flammeovirgaceae bacterium
GAGGTACTCTAATTGGATTATTTGAATTTTCAAATTTCTGTAGTTCGTTGCGTTTTTCAACATCAGTGAGATGAGCATTCTGGACCTTCCCAGGAATTATGCGTGCACCACCTCGCTGGTCTACTCGAGGGTTCTCCTTATAAATATGTTCTCCACCATCAAGGATACGGCTACCATCTATTCTACTATTTGCTACATAGGTATCGTCCATTTGGTGCCTTCCGTCCCTTTCTTTTGTCACACCTCGCATAGCATTCGCTCTACCTATTGCAAAGTCCCGGGCAAGTTCTGTGTCGGATAGAAAACCTTGAATTGTCAGCAAATCCTGATTCGTTTCTCGTCCTATAGTCTCCTGTACCTGAGAGTAATATTCGTTCGATAACACAGCAAAATCTCGTGTTCCAGATTGCCTCCCAGATCTAGCTAATTTTTGATTTACTTCAGTTCTAAGCTGGTCAGCACGACCATTGTAATAGCGCTCAAACTTTCCAACTTGGATCAATTTTTGATTTATAGATCTGGTAATTCCTCTATCACCTTGCCTTTTAAGATCTTCATTCAATGACTCCCTTTCCCTTGAAGTGAGCTTTAATACCTCTATCTGCAAATCATTAAAGGCCAACTCTCCATTTGGCGTCTGGACACGCTCATTGTCTATTTCACTCAACCGCTGCCGACCAGCTGCACCCGCAATTACAGCCATTAAATCCAACAAATGCTTGTATTTAGTTGTAGGATAGTCTACCCTCTTTACTATTACCAATGCCAATTCTGACCGAGCAATTTTCGCCATAGATAAAACTTCATTCTCACGTCTATTTAAACCTTCATCACTTTGCTGTTTTATTTCAAGTCTTTGAATCAAAAAATCAACCAGGGGCACAATTTTAGTAGGCCTACTTGCCATCATAGGAACCAGGTTGTTTTCGTCTCCCTCAAAATAAAACGTATGCCTTTCTCCACTCTTGGTTGTAAATGGTCTCCTTTTCTTCCACCATCCGGCTACCTTCTTCTTCACACAACCTAAACCTCTTTTTACCGCCTTGATAGCTGAGCTACCCATCTTCATAGCGCCCTTAATCACAAAATCAACAGCCTTATTCACCGGGGTTCGCAACTGATCAATGATGGATTTTATCTTCTGTCCGATGCCTCCAATACCAATGAGCTTCGCAAGCCAGGAGAACACCAGTGGCAAGGTATCCACCATGGTTTTCTCGATAAGATTTGCAGCGCTTCCAATAGCGCCTTTGGAAATTGCGGCCAATGAATCCAGCATCGAATTAACTACGGCAGCAATTTTTTTGATGTTCTCAAGAAAGAACTGTAGCGTTTGCCACATCCCGTAAATGGCCTGTACAAATCCACCACCCGGAATGAGCATACTGGTCACTTTGATTACCGCCTTTTGAATTACCGCTGTAATCGCCCATTCTTGAATTTTTCCGACGATGGTGTTCTTCATTTCCTCAGCCTTTTCCCTCAGCTCCGCGAACAGCGCTTCAGGGCCTTCCGTGATCAGGCGTTTTAAGTAATTCAGAACCTTTTCAACACGTTGTACATTTTTCTCTCCAAGCATGTTGACCGCCCGCTGCCGCACATACTCATAGGTGACACCAAGGACTTGTCTTATCACCAGAAAAATACTTGCGCCGTCAAATTTTGCAGGAATGGTAATTCCGGTCTGGGCAATTTGCCCGAACAGCCAACCCATCAACCCCTTAATTAAATGCTGCTTGATGTTAGATACAAACTGGCCAAACCCTTTTTCTCCTGCCTTGATGAGATTGCGGAGGAAGCGTACCGGGCGCTTAATAATTTCCATGGCTTCCCCGCGTGCTTTTAAGACAATTGCCCAAAGTTCTTCCCCGGGAAGACCCAGGGAATTACAGGCCGTCATGAAAGCGATGCGTGGTAAATCAGCAAAATTTCCGGTAACAATAGCTTCAAACAGCATCACAGCACCCTGTACTGCACTCACATAGAAATTTTGAGCAAAATTTACGATTTCGGTGAGCGTATCGCAGAGCTTATTAACGGAGTCCTTGAGTAACTGGGCAACTTTATCAATGGCGGCATTGGCCTTCTTCACCACTTTGTCGATGGACGCGTTCAGCCGATCGCGAATACCGGGAAATGCGGCCAGCGCCACATTTAAAAACCCTTTTACAAGAGATGCAAACTGGTTAAGTAACCCTTTTACCAATTTAGTACAGGCATTGATAATTGAGTTCGCCAGTGATTTTGCGGCTTTTATTATGGACTTGACCACTTTGGCAAGCTTGTTAACAATAGAAGTAACTGCCTTTGCCAATGCCTTAGCTATTCCTGAAAAGAAATCACCTACTTTTTGCCACCATTTTCTCTTTTTCTTTTTCGCGGCAGCTTTCTTTTCTTCTTTCTCTTTTTCCTTTGCCGCCTCTTTTTTCTTTACAGCTACTTTCGAGTCAGCTTCCATCAATGCCATATTAGCCTGTTTTTCATGGCTGGTAATTTGGGTATTGATCTCATCCAATTTAGCCTGCTTTTCCAGGCTTACTTTTCCATCATACTCCGCCAGGGTGGCTTTTGATTCGGCCAGGCTCTTTTCCTTTTCAGCGCCGATTTGCGACCTTGATTCCTTAATTGTTTTTGCCTGGTCTTCGCTGGCCTTTTTGCCTAGTTCATCGGCTTTTTTTGTAGCGTTGCTTACAGCTTCCTTGTGGTCCTGGTCTCTCTTCAACTTGGCGCTTTTCACCTTTGCTTTAGGCTCCGCCAATGACCGGGCAAACAATCCCGCAGAGGAGGCATCCACCTGCTGCCGGAAGCCTTCGTCCATATCGATGTTCATGTACTCCTCAATTTCCGGTGTTGTAGAAGTCTGAACAGCAGCTCCTGACGCAGTAAGCTCCACCTGGGCAGAAGGGTTAATCTCCTGCCCTTCTACCAACTCTTCACCTGGCATTTGAGCGATTTCAGCGTTCGACTGATTTGCCATATCCGCCACCTGGACGCCTTTTTCAGCCGCTTCTGATTCAACCTGTTGAGGGTTAGCGCCGGGCGCAGGAGTGAATTTTGGCGTATCCTTCCTTATGGCCGCTGCAGGAGGTTTCCACGCTTTAGCAGTCGTGGCATTCGCTTTTTGTGGAACAGCCGGTTTTTTAGGCTTACTTACATTTTGAGTCGAAATCCTGGCATTTACGGTGGGGGTAGCCGCTGATAATTGTTCTTTATCACCGTTAAAACCTTTAGCCATCTGCGCCCCAAAAGACCCTATCCCACGAGCAATTACGGAAGCCGGAGAGCTTAGAAAATTCATGGCTACATCCGAACTTCCCTTCTCTCCCGATGGAGTCATTTTCTTAGCATTCACAGGGGCTTGAGGACCTGGACCTTTGTTAATCGCGGTTTCGACCGCCGTATTTTCCGACCGCTCTTCCCCTTTTATTTCCTGCTTTGGCTCTATCCCGATAACACCATTGTTGGCTTTATCTTTTTTTGAAGTTGTCTTTATACCTCTTGAAATTTTATGCTCTTCTCTCTTACCGGTCTTTATAGAGGGTGAACTTTTTTTAGTAGGATTAACACTACTTTTTCCGTCTGAAGGAATAATATGTTCAGGGTGTTTCTCCTTCTCTTTGCCCCCTAATAAAGGTTTAAATGTTTCTGGTAGTGTTTTAACGTTAAAAGCTTCTTTCGTAAGATCGGCTTTAGACCCAGGCTCATTTGCCTTCTTCTCCAGAACAGCCCGAAGTTGCTTCGTCTGTTTACTATTTTGAGCTAATTCTTTTAACCTTCTTTGGGCTATAGCTTCAGGTCTGTTATCGACGAATTTAGGTTTGGGCAGGCTTTGATTGGAATGTTGCTGAGTTGCATTAGCGGCAGCCTTGCTCTTATTTTCGGAGGCCTTTGCTATGAGGCTTGGCATGGTAAGATCTTTAGTCGCAACAGCTCTTCATTCTCAAGTTCAGAACATCGGATTGATATCTAATATACAAAAATGTTATAGAAAATATTTTTTAGATTAAATCTTTGCCTCTTGTTTAAATTTTGAATCGATTAAATCATAAAATCGATTAGTTTAATAATTATTAAATTGATTCTTTGCAATTCAAACTATTTTCAGTACTATTGGTAAGAGTCATTTAGTTCATCGTTTGATATAGAAATGTTGCATTTTAAGAAATTGTGGAGTGTCCAGTTTTTCCATAAGTATTATAAAGTGCAGCCAAATAAGGATATACAGCCGTACCAAGGCTTTGTAATCTCACCCTCAGCATCTACCCTCGAAAAAATAGAATCCTATGGACTTACCCTTAAACAGAAGAATGGTGAGTTCATCGTATTTTACAAAGAAGAGAACACCAAACCCAGCCTGCTTAAGACGCTGACAAGGCCAGAACAGTTTGTTTTCACTATCTGCTACAACGACAGTTTATTTCTGAACTATTCAGCTATTGATCTTAAAACTATCAATGAGTGCTTTCTGCTGCAGAACACCTATTCTTCTTCCACCGTCACAAAGCCACTACATCCAAATGAACAACTGGATGATGAACAAAAAGTGATAACGATTTATGGATAAGCCGACCTCGATAAATATATTGAAAACGATGATTCCATTATAAGCGTTTTCGCCGATTTATATAACAACGGTTTCGCGGAAATATTTAATGGTAGCTATGCTGAGTTTAGGCAAAAATATCCGTTCAACGACTTATTGCAGTTGGGATGCCTTAAACTCAAATCAAATGAGAGTGACGTTCTTAACTTTTATCCTTTGGAAAGTAGAAAAAGGAATCTGTTCGCCATCCTTGAACTTGACTTCCGGCCTGGCTCCCTCGCTGGTGATGAGCCATTGCACTACGCCGCTACCATAGGCGCCAAGCATGTAACGTGGCGTTATAATATCGTGGAGAAAGAAGAGGTTGCCTTTAGCGATTTTAAAATTTATGCAGGTAAAAGTCAGCTCTCGTTAAAAGGTGTTCGCACAGCGGATTTGGGCAATGGGGTACGCGCTGTCGTTTTGGAGACGTCAAGTCCAATCGAACTTTGTGAGACTTATGATATTGACTATGAAGTAGAATACAGCCTAACCGACATAAAAGCGGGTAGGCAGGTTTCTAAAAAAAGAACAGCGCTACCCGTTCCTAATTTAGATAGAATTAAGGTGAGCAAAAACCTTGACCGGTTTGATGCCTATTCAGATATGTACATTTATTTATAACCCAAACTTTAACTAAACTATGCCACAAGTCTATGCTACCCCGGGCGTTTATATCGAGGAAAAGAGCGCCTTTCCTACTTCAGCCGTTGCTGTAGCTACTGCCGTTCCAGCTTTTATCGGATACACAGAAAAAGCGATAAGAAATAATAAAACCATTCTTAATAAACCAACGCGTATTACCTCTCTCAACGAGTATCATGATTTCTTTGGGGAAGGACCAAAAATCAAGTTTGAAATAGATAAGGGTGATGACGGTGAGCCGTTCAAGCTTGAAGTAAAGCAAGAGACCAACTATTATATGTACAATGCCTTACGGCTCTTCTTTGCTAACGGGGGTTCTACATGTTATATTATCTCCGTTGGACTCTACGACTATTCAAAAGGAGTAGAGGCCCCTGTGTTGAACCCGCAGGAAAATGACAAGGGTATAAAAACGTTGCTAAAAGAAATGGAGCCTACTATGGTTGTTATTCCTGATGCAGTGTTGCTGGATGAGGCAGATTGTAATAGCCTTCAACAAAACATGCTAATGCATTGCGGCGTAGACATGCCTAGCAGAAGGGTAGCGCTTTTAGACGTTTACAATGGCTATCTGCCCCGAACCCGAGACGAACATGACGTAATAGAAAAATTCAGAGCAGGGATTGGCAACAATCACCTTCAGTGGAGCGCTGCATATTACCCATGGGTAGAAAGTACTGTGGTGCCGGTCACGGAAGTCTCTCTTGACAGTATTTCAAACCTCGGTTATCTTAAAACAATGCTATCCGACAGTTTGAGCAAGGCTGACGCCGATAAGAAAAAAACGGACGCCCTTAATTTATTATTGGTAGGTATCGATGAAATTACGAACCCTCCTGATGTTTCACCAACGACTACCGATGCCGTTGATAAGGCGAATAAGTCTGCTGCTCAGGCGGCTGAAGCAGCCGCTGCAGCCAAAGCTGCCGCTGCAATCCCGGCCGCAAAAGCTGCAAATGCTATGGCTGAAGCATCTAATGCCAACGCGGCTCTATATGCGGCTAACGCGGCATTAAAAGCAGCAGACAAAGCGGCTAAAGCGGCGACCATCGCCGCTGAGAAGGCCAAGGCTGCACTCGCACAAAACCCTGAGGCAGCAGATGCCGACAAACAGGCTCAAGAAGCGAAAAAATCTGCTGATGATGCACAGAAGGCCGCAGATAAAGCCAAGAAAGAGGCGGATGCCGCAGCGAAAAAAGCGGCTGACTTAGAACAGAAAGCCACTGAGGCAGCAGAACAGGCAGCCGCCACCGATGCCATTGCCGCTGCTGCAACTGCCGCTGCTGCAGCTTCTGCTTCCGCAGCAGCCATAGCGGCAGCAGCCACCCAAATTGGTGATGCCTCGGAGGAGCGCCTTACCGCCCTGCATAATGCCATGTACACAAGTATTCCCTTGTACAAGACAATCGTTTCTGAGGTGAGAAGCAAAATGAATATTCTTCCCCCCAGTGCTGCTATGGCAGGTATTATTTCCATGGTTGATGGAACTGTTGGAGTAGCTAAGTCACCGGCGAATGTGTCTATGGGTTCCGTGGTGAAACCCACAGTTAACATCACCCATAAGGATCAGGAAGACCTTAACATGCCGTTAGATGGTAAAGCAGTGAATGCAATACGAAGCTTCCCCGGAAAAGGTGTATTGGTTTGGGGTGCACGTACTTTGGAAGGTAATAGTCAGGACTGGCGGTATTTAAGTGTACGACGTGCCGTGATAATGATTGAGCAATCACTGAAGATTGCTTCGGAGGGATATGTATTTGAACCTAATGTTTCCAATACCTGGGTCACGGTGAAAGGAATGATGACCAACTTCCTTACCGATCAGTGGAAAAGAGGTGTGCTGGCAGGCGCTGTGCCTGAAGACGCTTTCAGCGTGGACATTGGGCTTGGTGTAACGATGACTCCTACTGACATTCTCGATGGATTCATGAATATCACCGTAAAGCTGGCAGTAGTAAGACCGGCAGAATTTATTGTTATAACCTTCCAGCAGCAAATGCAGAAGTCATAATAACATTAAGTTCTACAACAAAATAAATTGATAAACCCATAAAGATTAAGATATATGGCTGGTGAAAAACAAGATAATGTATGGCCTCTACCAAAGTTTTATTTTTTGGTAAAAATAGATGGAGGGATGGAAGCCTCCTTTCAGGAAGTTTCAGGCCTTGATGCCGAAACCGATGTAAGTGAATACAGACATGGCGACAGTCCGGTATTTTCAAAGATTAAAATGCCTGGCTTACGAAAATACAGTGACGTTACTTTAAAGAAGGGGCATTTCACAACTGACATTAAGTTCTTTGAATGGTATAACCAGATTCAGCTTAATGTAATTGAGCGAAAAAGTGTGGTGATACAACTATTAAATGAGTCCGGAAAGGCAGAAATTGTTTGGACATTAACCAATGCCTTTCCCAAGTCCATAAAGAGTACGGATCTGAACTCCGGTAGCAGTGACGCCGCCGTTGAGTCATTGGTACTCGTACATGAGGGATTGGCCATTACGACCGGATAAATTCCGTCGGCTTCTGATTAGTGGATCCATTGATTTATGGCAAACCAAAACAGCGCTGGAGAGCCCTACCCTATGGTAGGGTTATACTTTAGCGTTTCCTTTAGCGATATTCCTAACTCAGATGATACCAGGTTTATGGAAGTGTCTGGCATATCTATGACACTTGGCATAAACAGCGTAAAAGAGGGAGGTGATAATAACAGTGAAATTAGCCTCCCGGGAAAGACGTCCTTTTCCGATCTCACATTGAAAAGAGGTATGCTGCCATCTTCATCTCAGCTGAGGGATTGGTGTTATAGCTGGTTGTTGAAAGACTATTCAAAAAAGATTGAAAAGAAAACGGTCTTTTTGAAACTGCTGGACAAAACAGGCTCCCCTATACTTGGGTGGCAGTTTCAAGAAGCATTCCCCTATAAACTAGAGATTGGTAAACTGGACGCAATGGCCGGAGGCAGTTCAGCTATTCTGGTTGAAACAATCATTCTCCGCTACAGCGACATAAAACTTTTAGATGTTTGATCACTATGCCATTACACATAAAAGAGTTTGTAATTCAGGCCAAATTTGAAGGAGAAGATGAAAAGCAATCAAACAAAAGTACTTCTGTTGATCTGGCTTCACTAAATGAGGATATAATTAGTGATTGTATGGAGAAATTAGGAGGATACTTGCGGAAGGAGGAGGGTAGATAATATGGCAGCTGGCAGCGGTAAAAGAGAAAAACTGGTTATCGAAGCTTATGAAAAACCTGATTTCTCTTCAAAGGTAGATGACTATGTTCTTCAGGTAAATCCTGAGAATTATGAAAGGACTGCTATGCCAGCTGTGAGAGAAGATATTTTGCGATTGAGCAATGGTGAAAGTGTGCCGGCAAATAGAACGGCTGATAAAGAGCTACTCAAACTGACCTTCGTCGTTGACTCTACCGGGGCCATTCCAGGATGTGATGACGTGCTTCAAAATATCAAGAAATTAAGAAAATTGTGCTTAGATATAAATGGGAACATTCACCGATCAAACTATCTGAAAGTACGATGGGGTACTGATTTTTTATTCCGCGGTATAATGACTGATTTGGAAACAGATTTCATGTTATTTAAGCCTGACGGTGATCCCGTACGCGCAAAGTTAAAAGCTTCATTTCAGGAGTTTATAGACCCTGTGACCAGAGCAGCTGAACAGAATAAAAGTTCACCTGACTTATCACATATTGTTACTGTGGTCGATGGAGATGATTTGCCCGGCCTTTGTTATAGAGTTTATGGTGATCCAAAATATTACATCCAGGTAGCGCAGTTTAATAACCTTGTTGATTTTAACTCCATAAAGCCTAACCAACGAATTATTTTTCCACGCCTCAGTAATGACTAATACATAATGATAAAAACCCCTCTTACTGCAGACAGTGATTTTCCTTCCTACTCAATATTAGTTGATGGTGTAGCCATTAAGGATGTCTATCAGGTAATTAGCATTGAAGTTGAGAAAAAGGTTAATACCATTTCTACAGCCAAGGTGGTTCTTTTAGACGGCGATCATACCACTGAAAAGTTTGATGCCAGTGAATCTTCAGATTTTGTCCCTGGAAAAGAAATTGAAATAAGCTTCGGGTACCACTCTAAAAACCAGACCGTATTTAAGGGGGTAATAATCGGCCAAAGAATAAAAGTAAAAAGTAGATCTATCCGACTTGTCTCGCAGCTAACTCTTAAGTGCGCGGATGAAGCCCTCAAGCTTACCGTTGGCCGTAAGAGCAAGTATTTTAAAGATAAGAAAGACAGCGAAATCATCAGTACAATTCTAGCCGATGCGGGACTAAAGAATAAGACTAGCGCCACTGATAATAAGCATAAAAAAATAGTCCAGTACGATAGTACAGACTGGGATTTTATTTTGTCAAGAGCAGAAGTAAACGGATTTCTGGCTATCTGTAACGATGGCCAACTCGAAATTGGAAAACCGGATTTTTCTTCAGATCCTGTTATAGCCGTTAAATACGGACCGGATACAATTGATTTTGCCGCCGAACTTGACTCTCAGATTCAGGTAAATAGCGTATCATGCGCCTCCTGGGATGGCGCCCAATTGAAAAAGAATACTGGCACGTCGGTAGAACCCAGTATAAATAAACATGGGAACATTTCAGGAAAAAAACTGGCTGATGTATTGGATACGGGTGTTTATACCATGCAATCAACAACTCCTGAGGACACGGCAGTACTAAAAAGCCTGGCCAACGCAAAGCTGCAGAAATTACGGTTGGCAAAGATAAATGGCTATGTAAGCTTTCCCGGGCACGTCGCTCCGGTATTAGGCAAGCTGATACAGCTTAAAGGTTTTGGTGAACGTTTTAATGGCGATGCTTTTATTTCCGAGATTGAGCACAGTTTCAGTGGCGGTACCTGGATAACTAAAGTTGGGTTTGGGCTGGATGCTAAGTTTTTTTCTGAAAGTAAAACCTTAGTTTCCCCACCCGCTATGGGCGTGCTGCCAGGCATTCAGGGCCTGCAAATAGGCACTGTAAAACAAATTGATGAAGATCCTGATGGTGAGTACCGGATACTCGTGGATGTACCCATGATTGAAGAATCAGGCATAGGAGTCTGGGCAAGACTACTCCACGAATATGCTTCTGAAGAGTACGGTACATTCTTTCTTCCTGAGGTAGGCGATGAAACAGTCCTTGGCTTCCTGAATGAAGATCCGCGGTTTCCAATCATATTGGGGTCCTTATATGGTAAAAAGAAAAAGCCTCCGTTCACACCTGAAAAAAAGAACAACACCAAAGCCATTGTAACCAAGAGCATGCTCAAGTTAGTATTTGATGAAGACAAAAAGAGTATCACGGTTGAAACACCAGCAGGCAACAAAATTGCTTTGAGTGATGACGAAAAGTCAATAAGCCTTGTTGATCAAAATCAAAACCAGGTCACGCTGTCAGAAAGTGGTATTGTGTTGGACAGTCCAAAGGACATTAAAATCACTTCAAAAGGAAAATTTTCGGTTGATGCAATGGAAGTAGCTATCACATCCAAAGGTGACGCCAACATTGAGGGAAGTAATGTAAGCGCCAAGGCAAAAATGGCTTTTTTAGCACAGGGTTCGGCGCAGGCCGCACTGAAAGCCAGCGGACAGGTAGAAGTTAAAGGAGCCATGGTAATGATTAATTGACTTTTTAAGGATTCTGTAATGTGTGATTCTATGATAACAATTTAAAATATGCCACCGGCAGCGAGAATAACAGATTTACATGTTTGCCCGATGGTAACACCAGGCCTGCCCCCCATTCCACATGTAGGTGGACCTGTGGTGGGACCAGGGGCTCCTACAGTGTTAATAGGAAATATGCCAGCCGCGGTCTTAGGCGACTCATGTGTATGCGTTGGACCACCGGATACCATTATCAAAGGATCTGCAACGGTAATGATTGGAGGTAAACCGGCCGCCAGAATGGGCGATTCTACTGCACATGGTGGACAAATTGTGCTGGGTTTACCCACAGTAATGATTGGAGGTTAAAGAATGCTGACAGATGCATGATGATAGAAAACAATATGAATGACAATACATTTTTGGGGCGAGGGTGGGCTTTTCCGCCCAGGTTTAACTTTATTTCCAATATACCGACTATGGTCGAAGAGGAAGAAGATATTAAAGAGAGCATCCGAATTATTTTATCTACCTCACCCGGAGAACGGATCATGAACCCAAAATTTGGTTGTACGTTATCGTTATTCGTTTTTGACAGCATAGACAGCACTTTTATCAATCGTGTTACGGACAGCGTTCGGACTGCTATTCTCAATTATGAACCTCGTGTGACGTTAGATGAGATTTCGGTAGATACTTCCGAATCCTTCGACGGGATCGTTTACATCACACTGGATTACACGATAAGAAAAATTAACGTTCGCGGCAATATTGTATACCCATTCTATATTAAGGAAGGAACCAACATTCGGAACATGTGATAAGCGGTGACAAGGTATGAACAAGCCTCATGATAAGTCGGGACAGATCGAAAATGCTTCTTATAGCCTGAATGGCTCATCAAGAAATAACCGGTCTCTTAAAGCGCTTTCACCTGATTTTTTTAAAATCGACGAAAGGACTTTAGTTGACTTCCTCGTTTTCGCTGAAAAATATGCGGCTTATTTATATGCCGACGGCTACCCTGAATCTGTAAATCCTGAATTCAGTAAAAGCTGGAAGACTTTTTTCGCAAGTGATGTCTCTGTTTTTCTGGCTAAGATCATCGGTGGCAAACCTGATCGGTCCGTCACTTATTCGATCACTGATGGAAATGCACTACCGAAGGTGGTATTAAGGAAGCTAAATGTGTTTTTAACGCTATTTAGTAAACTAACCGATGCGGCAACAAATTCAATCTTGTTACAATCGGTTGATCAAAAAATATCGCTTTTCATCGATGAAATTGAGCAACTTAAAAGCCAGGCTATTGAGGCTTTTTTGGAGGCTGGGATTGAATTGAAGCATGAGTCCATTGATGTTTTACCAGTCAAACGTGCTATCGCCAGGAAGAAAAGCATAGCTAAATTGGATACAAAGATCGATTCCTTTCTGGCTAGTGCACATAAAATCATTTACACAGCTAAAAGTCTTTTTCATGAGTCTATACAAAACAATGACCGCCATAATCCGGCTATGGCTTTAGTTATATCCTTCTTACAACTTTATGAATATACTAAAGATGATCTCAATGCTATTACAGGTAAGCACCTGGACCACTTTTTTAAAGAGATTTTACAACAAAGTCCAAGACCACCTGACCCTGATGAAGTGCATGTATGCCTCAGGTTATCTGACCACGTAGAATCATACAGGATTGAGGAAGGTACACTTTTCAAGGCTGGTGTAGACGATGAAGGACTGGACTATCTCTATGAAGCAAAGAAGGGAACTACACTAAACAAAACCCAGATCACTTCAATGGGTGTGATTTATATATCTAAGAAAGAGGATATAAAAATTGAACCTTACTTCGAGTTTATCTCCGGAATTTATCAAACAAAGATGCTGGATTCGGCGGGCGGGGGATTTGACTTTACCAAAAAACCTTTCCCTATTTTAAGCCAGGATCATGGCGAAATTGTCACCAGCACCATGGAGGTCAGTGATGTTGGATTTGCCCTCGCCTCACCGGTACTCATCTTACGGGAAGGATTACGCGAAGTAACATTAGGAATACAATTCAATTTAAAATCGATGTCACCTCTGGTCTCTTTTTTGGAAAGGCTTTCTAAAAGAGAAGACCTGACCGCCGATGAGGTGTTTCATAGAGTATTTTCCCGGGCTTTCACCATTTCGTTGACCACTGCGAGTAGATGGATGGATATAGCCGAATATACGGTAATGCCACACAAGTGGAGCAGTGGAACTATTATTATCTCATTTACTCTCCCTATGAGCGCTCCCGCCATCGAGCCGATGGGAGAAGAATGGGATAAAGCGGAAATCGAGCAATACAACACCCAATGGCCGATAATGAAAGTTGGTATTTCAGATCAGGAGACCATGTATTCATATTCTTATTTGAAACACTTGATCGTAAACGAATTTGATATTGATGTTGATGTAAAAGATATAAAGCAGTTGGAGGTATATAATGACCTGGGCAAAGTGGAAACGAGCGTACCTTTTTTCCCTTTCGGGCCATTGCCAATAGTAGGTAGTTCATTTATGATTGGTTATGATGAGTTGTATACCAAAGACATTGAAAACTTCTCTCTTGAAATAACCTGGCATAATTTACCAAGAAATGCAGGAGGGTTTAAGGAGTACTATAAAGAGTATGATGAAGGTATTACCAATGACTCCTTTCGGGTGGTTATGACCGCACTTTCCAATCACACATTTCATCCTGAAGGCGACAAGATCCCTAAATTTTCGCTCTTTTCAACACTAGATGCTGACAACAAGCAGTCATCGGCAGAGCGAATAGCGCCCCATACCAGCATTAACATTAAGAAAGAGGATGTAAAATCTCTGAACTTAAATATCGAATTGATCTCCCCGCCCCTCCCCCCTTTTGATAACACTACAAAGACAGGTTATCTAAAGCTAGAGTTGAAACAACCTGACATGGGTTTTGGTCATAATGAATACTCGGGCTTGGCATCGCTAAACCTTCTCAGAAAGGCAAAAAATGACGAGTTGGAGATACCCAACCCACCTTACATCCCTCAAATGAAATCACTATCATTGAACTACAAGGGATCCACCAAAATAAGTTTTCAAAAAGAGTCCCCCGTGAAAAGCAATATCGAAGCTGACGAGAAGGTGTATCAACTTCAGCCGTTTGGAGTTCGAACCATTTTTAAAGATGCGATGCCTGAAACCGACTATCTTCTTCCTCAATATGATCACGATAGCTATCTCTTACTAGGGCTTGAGGAAGTCGCCCCTAATGAAACTGTCACGTTTTGTTTTGAGCTTGGCCAGAGCGCTGTTATTGAAAATGAAGATAATTTACCCGTCATAAAATGGTTTTATGTCTATCAAGATACCTGGCTTCCGTTTGAAGAAAGGAATGTCATTTCAGATTCTACAAAGCACTTCATTACCTCCGGCATCATCGAGCTTAAAATGCCTTCAACAATCAATAATGATAATACAATTCTGCCGTCCGGAAAATATTGGATTATTGCTGCGCTAATCGGACACCCTAAAAGAGTAGGTAAAATTAAAAGCGTATTTACCCAGGCACTCACGCTGCGGTGGAAGCGTCATAAATCCACTGCCATGTGGAAAACTAATATCCCTAACTTTATGATCGACAGTTTGGTCCAGTCCAGGTCCGAGATAGCTTCTGTGTTTCAGCCAATGCCTTCATTCGGAGGTAGATCTGAAGAGGCCGCTGATGACTTTTATTGCCGAGTAAGTGAGCGGCTCGCACATAAGAACAGAGGGGTAACGGCATGGGATATTGAAAGGTTGGTACTTGAAAAATTTCCTGCGGTTAATCATGTAAAATGTATCTCTCCCATAGACCAAAAAGAGCTATTCGAGCCTGGAAAGATTGTTCTTGTCGTTGCCCCTGCCGTGCAACAAGCAAGTGAGAGTTTGGAACTACCAAAATTCAACCTGGCCGAGCTTAAAAATATCCGAGAATACCTATACGTGCATGTCTCTCCCTTTGCCAAAGTTGAAGTCATAAATCCCGTTTATGAAGAAGTGAAGATGACCGCGACCGTGGTTGGGATGGAGCAAACGGATCGTGGTAATGTTGAGGAACTTCATCGTGATATACAATCCTATATATGTCCCTGGTATAGAAACCCTAATATTGATATGATATTTGGTGGTGCAATTAATCTTGATGAGTTTATAAAATACTTAAAAACCCTGCCCTACATAAAGTCACTTTCAGGAGTTTCTATTTTGATTGTGCATGACAATAGAGACGGACATTCACTTTCTGATTCTTTCAGTAGCACGGATACTAACAAAACCCTTTTTGCAAGCAGAGCATGGTCTGTTCTTGCCCCCATGAAAGACCATCAAATTACAATTCACGAGTACGAATTGAATTTAACACCTGAGAAAGCTGCTATTGAAAATATGCGGTTAGGTAGCGAATTTGTTATTACTGAAGACGAAAATGAACATACAAATGATCTCAATTCAACGGATGAAGATCTATCCATGGAGACTGAAATTTTCGAAATTGACCTGTAAACCATATGCCAACGATTCCCACCTAAATACCAAAAAAAGCGCCTGATGTCCAAATTAAACCAAATACAATATGCCACTCCGCAATAGAAATACCCTTAAGAATTTTTTCAAAAACGGAAAGTCGCCTTCTCAAACTGAATTTGAAGACTTGATTGATTCTACCTGGAACAAAGTGGACGATGGTATCGATAAAACTGAGGCTGAGGGGTTGAAGTTTTCGCCTAACGGACAATCTTCAAAAATCATGAGCTTCTATGAGGGCATAACAGACCCGGACCCTAACTGGCAAATAGCTATTAACATGGACCATAGCAAAGGGTTATCTATAGTTCAGCCACCTTCAAATGATAGCACAGAAAGGTCTTCGCACGGCAATGTTATTCCATCAATGTTTTTTAAAGATGGAGATGATAAAGGACATCATAAAAGAGTGGGGATCAAGACATTTGCACCAAAAACCGAATTTGATGTTGCGGGTAATCTTTGTTCGAATGGAAGGATTGGAGGCTTTGTTTTAGGCCGTGTTCCGGCAGATGCAAACTGGCATACGATTGTTCCTAATCTCAAAGGATTCAACGCATTTGAAATAGTAGCAGGAGCTGAAGGAAACAGGGAGGAAGGAAACTATTCAATGGCCTACGCCATTGCCTTGAACACACACGGGAAGGGTAAAATTAAAATTACCGGTTCCTCATACCGGTGGTTTGATTTCCGGGATAAAATCAGGTTTCGCTGGAGAGGTACGCACGACAACTATTCTTTACAAATTCGAATAGGAAAACACTATTTTTTAACAACAGGCAATAAATACAATTTTATCCGCTTTCATATTTGCCGACTGTGGGATAGTGAAGTAATGAAAGATAAAAAGCTAGTTCAAGAAATAAAATGACCGACGCTCCTTACATCAAATATGAACAGGAGCTTCGAAAAAGCATGGATTATTTCTTTCTACGAAAAGAAGGGATCCGCCGAACACAGAAACTATCAGGAAGTATCTGGACAGACTATAACGAACACGATCCGGGTGTTACTATTCTGGAACAGCTATGCTATTCTTTGACCAGTATTGGCTATAAAACCAATATTGATATTCGAAGCTTAATGTTTTCAGGAGGAAATGAATCTGACCTAGCGAGATCAAATGGAATCTTACCTCCTGAAAAAGCTTTTTTAACCGGAACAGTGACAGCCATTGATCATCGGATACTGTTCATCAATAAGCTAAAGAAACAAAAGGTCGTTAATATCTGGTTCAAAAAAGCTAATGAGCAAATAGAGGGGCTATACGACATCGAGGTGCGGACATTCCCTGATCGGGAAGACCTTCCTCAACTGATCCGAAGGATAAGAAAAATATTCGCTAAGCATAGAAGTATTGGTGAAGACCTGAACAGAGTTATCATTCTGAAACCTGAATTCATCGAAATACATGCTGTTGTGGATATCGATGAAAGTGTATTACCGGAGAAAGTCGTAGGTGATATCCTTTTTAAGCTTAATGATTATTTCAATCCCATGCCTTCCAATGAATCATTTCAAGACTTGATCAAGGCTGGAATGAGCTATGACGAAATCTTCGAGCTACCTTCTTTTAAGCACGGGTTTATGCAGAATTTGGGGTCGGATTATAGAAAGAAATTTCCATTGTCGGAAGTCAGCGCCACAATAGAGACCATCGCAGGGGTTATGGGCGTTAGAAACCTGACAGTGAAAAAGAATGGCATTATGATCACAGGTAGCCATATAACTATAGAGCATGGTCATGTCCCTGAAATAGTCATCGCCCCTGAAAAAAAGCAAATCTCCATTTATAAAAATCACAATAAAATTTCTTACGATTCGGACATAGCCACACAACATTATCATGAAAAAACGGAGGAATGGAACAAATCCCATACTTTCATTCCTGCTGTTTTTCCTAAGAAGGATCAGAATACCAACAAACATATTACGGACTATACCAGTGTGCAAGACACTTTCCCCATTATTTATGGAATTGGAAAATTTGGTCTCCCGGGGAACGCTGGCAAAGAAAGAATAAGGCAGGCCAGGCAATTACAAAGTTACTTAATGCTTTTTGATCAGATAATGATCAACCATTTAGCACAATTGAAAAATCTTCCTAAACTGTTTAGTTACGAGGAGATAGATCCAAAAGACAGGACCTATTTTTCGGCATTGCCAGGCAGAAATAAAAAGGTTGCAGGTTTTGAAAACGTAGTAAGCCCTGATTTAAGTGAAGAACGTTTAAAACAACTGGTAAACGATAATTTCTTAGAAAGGAAAAACCGACTATTGGATCATCTTCTTGCCAGATTTTCAGAATCATTCAACGACCTGAAAAGTACTGATCTGAGCACCTCTTATGGTATAGCTGAAAATGACGATC
>CALBPF010000118.1 GCA_937899105.1 uncultured Flammeovirgaceae bacterium
GTCAAAGTGTTCTAGTGAGTAAATCCAACTTAATAGGAGCACAAGTTACTATTCACGGACAGGAAGTTTCAATTGTTTCATCACCCCCATCTGTCTTTGGAGGAATTTTACAAACTCTGGGAATGACAGAACTGGCGATTTTTATTCTTCCACTTTTTGGTTTTTCAGCGCGATCCAAGTATGCGATGCTCGAAAAAGAAATTGGCTCTTTTATTCACTATAAATATAATTAAGGGGGGAAATTTATAGGATTTCCTTAAGCTCACTACCCTTGGTAATCACTGAATCGTTAAAACATCAAGAAGTTCTTGGTCTGAAGTTTGGCTATGCACCCATCGGACGGCCGCAACTATGGGTCTATATTTATTTTATTGATGGATTACTAATTGACACCGGACAACGTAGAGCTTCCAAACAGATTCTCGAGAATACGGAAAACTTAGCTGTAGATCAAATATTCATCACACACCATCATGAAGATCATACCGGGAATATTCGTGCTATGCAGGAAAAGCATAGCTGCGAAGTATTCGGGTCTGAGAAGTGCAGTCAAATAATGAAGAACCCACCGGGAATTAGTACCGCCCAGTGGTTGGTTTGGGGCAATAGAGACGCTTACGATCACATTCAACCTATTTCGGAAACCTTAAAAACGAATAAGCATCATTTCCAAATTATCCCAATACCAGGACATTCTCCGGATATGGTAGCCCTGTATGAACCTCAACAAAAATGGTTGTTCTCGGCAGATCTGTTCATCAACTCGTATATCGGTTATTTTTTGGAAGGTGAAAGCATGCGGGATCAGATTGAATCTACAAAAAGAATCCTGGAATTGGACTTTGACATCATGTTTTGTGCCCACAACCCTCAGCTGACTGATGCTAAAAGCTCGCTGAAAAGAAAAATGGACTTTTTAGAGTCATTCTTTGAGCAGGTAGCTACGCTACACAACAAAGGGTATTCTGATAGACAGATTTTCAAAAGCCTTAAATTAAAGGAAGACCATTTCGTGAAATTTTTATCGGGAGGCCAGCTATCCAAGATAAATATGGTCCGATCTGTGGTTAGCGATATTGAGCGAAAACCTTAAAAGCAAAAAAGAGTAATCTTACTTTCCCTGTTAAATAGGTTCTCAAAGTTCTCTTACAAGTTATTCTCTGTAGATTAGATACGTAATACAAGACCATGGATCATTCAATCTTTGATACTATTGGATATACCCCGGTTGTACAGCTGCAAAGGATTGTCCCTAAGGCGAGCGCTAATGTTTTTGTAAAGCTGGAGTACTACAATCCTACAGGATCTTACAAAGATCGTATGGCGTTGGCCATGATTGAGGAAGCGGAGAAAAGGGGTGATCTCAAGCAGGGGATGACTGTAGTAGAATACACTGGTGGAAGTACAGGTTCTTCTCTGTCATTTATATGTTCGGTCAAAGGATATGAATTTCAGGTAGTATCGTCAGATGCCTATGCTGAAGAGAAATTGAATACCATGAAGGCTTTTGGGGCAGATTTGCGTATCGTTCCGAGCGTAGATGGTAAAATTACGAAGGATCTGTTGCCAAAAATGATTGCCGAAGCAAAGCGTTTGGCCGAAGGCGATAACACGTATTTCACAGATCAATTTCATAATCAGGATGAACTAATCGGATATGCCAAAATTGGTGAAGAATTAAAGAAACAAATAGCAAAACCAATTGACATTTTCTGCGCATCGGTTGGTACAGCGGGAATGCTTATGGGAGTTGCTCATGCTTTAGAGGATCAGCCTACCGGAATAGTTGCTTTTGAACCGGCATCTTCGGCAGTTATTTCTACCGGAGTAGCCGGTACGCATTCTGTCGAGGGGATAGGAGTTGGCTTTGTACCTCCACTTTTAAATCTAGATCGACTTCAGGAAGTAAGGGCTATTCAAGAAAAAGAAGGTCGCGCGATGGCCCGAAAACTGGCGAGAGAAGAGGGAATATTTGTGGGAACGTCTTCCGGTCTCAATGTAGCTGGGGCTCTTAAGCTTGCTGAAGAACTTGGAACTGGTAAAACCGTAGTTACCGTGGCTTGCGATACAGGTTTAAAGTATTTAAACGGAAGTTTATACAAAAGTGAGCCCGCCTAATTGATTCTAGTCATAAGTACTCTGAATAGATGATGTTATCCATGTAAATTTAAAATCAACTACTGTAAGATGTCTTTATATCAACAAATAGCCAGGATTGGACCTAAGTTCTTCCAGAAAAAGACGCTCTTTAAATACGGCTTCAACCTTTCACCTATGTACAAAAGAAGTACGGGAAGAATAGTTTATGTCTCTGACGATTTACTTACCGTACGGGTGAAGCTTCCCTTAAGCTATAAGAATAGAAATTACGTAAACTCGATTTTTGGAGGGAGTATGTTTGCCTCTGTTGATCCGATTCCCATGGTACAGTTGATTAACCTCATAGGCAATGACTACGTGGTCTGGGATAAATCTGCCGAGATATTATTCAAAAAACCGGCCCGGACCACACTTTATGCGGATTTTATCTATACTCTGACCGAATTGGACGATATTAAACGAAAAGTAGGGCAGGACAATGAGGTGGAGATCGTAAAAACTACTTTACTAAAAGATAAAGCGGGCGATTCAACGTATTGTGAAGTTAAAAAAGTCATATACATCGCCGATAAAAATTTCTACAAGCAAAAGCGAAGTAGTAAGTAAATTACAAGTTACACGACCTAAAAAGGGGAATCTATTGCGTAGTCAATAAAAAAGAGCCACGGTTTGTGGCTCTTTATTCTGTAGGTATTACCGTTTAATTTGATTTCTGTTTCTCAATCTCTCGGAGTTCAATGGCTCTTAGTTTTTCGACGTACTCATCTTTAGATATATCTTCCTTCTTAAGCTCTTTGAGCTCACCTGCGTTACTTCTACTTTTAAATTCATTTTCTTGGACCAAACTTTTCAGACCCTCAATCTCGCGTCGCTTGACGTCTTTTAGTATTGCGCGAAGCTCTATTTCTTTTAGCTTTTCCTTGTACTGATCTTCAGGGATTTCTTCAGTGACCACTACCTCGCCCGGAGCCGCACCCTCTTCATGAATAAATGAATTATAATTATCTTATGTCTCTACCGCTACAGGTGTTTCAGCTTCCGCAATAACTTCTTCCTCGCAGGAGAAGCTTATAAAGAGAATGGCAAGAATGGGTAGACTAAGTAAGGGTTTTAAGTTGTTCATCATATTTGAGTTTAGTTTATAAATCATTTTCAAGCGTTGTTCGATGGGGTAGGTATACTGACCTGTAATTGAATCGGTAATTCAAAACCCTTGTTTATCTTTAACCAAGTGGCTACTCACATTACTCATCAGGAAAGGGAAACATTCTACTTTATTACTTTCACTTGTTACAAGTGGCTCGCTCTTTTTGAAGAGACGGGAATTTATGATTATCTGCCCTTCTGGTTCAGTAAGCTAGCAGCAAAGGTTGTATGCTGAATGGGTACGTGATTATGCCAAATCACATGCACCTTATAATTTACGTAAAAAACGAAGTCAAAGATCTGAACCAAGTGATGGCCGAATCTAAGAGATTCTTAGCCTATGAGGTGTTAAGCGACTCAAACATAGAAATGCAGAAGGCACACTTGCTGTGCTCAGAACAGGAGTTCAAAACAACGAAAAGGCTAAGGGTAAAAAACATCAGGTTTTCAGGCTTTCTTTCGATGCAAAACCCTTGGATCAAAAAGGTGTCGAACGAGTTTTAGATTACGTTCATCACAATCCAGTCGAGGGTAAGTGGAATTTAGTAGATGATTTCACCAAATTTAAGTACTCCAGTGCCGGATATTATGAGTTGGCTCAGGAGTCATATTTTGAAATAGTTGATTATAGGGAGTTTTGTTGAGAGCATGCTCAGAGTTCTCTGACGAGTAACTCTGAGTAGCTCTAAATAAGCGGCTTAAAGTGAAGTAGAGTTTTATTTATTGAAGTCATTCCGTAGCAGAGCGTAGCAATCTTTGCCCTGCAGCAAGTCCAGTCTTGTATTATTGAAAAGACCTTTCTTTTAGTCGGAATTAACTGTAAAGTCTCCATAAAACTATCGCTTGAAGAAAATATTCGTTTAAATTGAACTCATGGTTTTAGAAATAAAGAATCTATCAAAAAAATATTCTAGGGAGAAGTACGGACTGCAGAATTACAGCCTTCTTTTGGAACCCGGCATTCTAGGTTTGTTAGGACCTAATGGTGCAGGTAAATCCACTCTGCTTAAGATGATTGCTACCGTAAGTACGCCCACCGAAGGTAATATTCAACTGGATGGTGAGGATATTGTGGGCCATCCCGATGTAATGCGAGCGCAACTGGGCTACTTACCGCAAGATTTTGGCGTATACCCGAATTTAAATGCGTATGAGTTTCTGAACTATATGGCTGCCATGAAGGGCGTAGGAGGTGGCAATCTAAAGAAGAGGATAGAGTTGCTCTTGGAAGGCTTAAATCTGATAGAGAACGCCAAAAGACCTATTGGTACATACTCCGGAGGTATGAAGCAGCGGGTAGGTATTGCCCAAGCCTTACTGAACGATCCAAAAGTTATACTTTTTGATGAACCAACGGTAGGACTTGACCCGCAAGAGCGGGTACGTTTTAGAAATTTAATCTCTGAATTGTCCGATGATGCCATCGTTATTCTATCGTCACATATCGTTTCGGATATAGATACGATTGCAGACAAAGTAGCCATCATGAAAGAAGGCAAGCTCCTGGCACACGATGATCTCCACAGCATTATTGATGTCGTAAAAGGCAAGATTGCGGTGACTTCCATGAATAAGGAAGCTCTTGCAGATTTTAAAGAAAAGTACATTGTTATAGATACAGTTCGTAAGAAGGGAGAAATTGAAGTACGGTATGTAGACGTAGATGCTAGCTCCGAAGAAGAAGTGACTCTTGAAGATGCTTACTTGTATTTGACTGAGAGTAATTAATATGAGGCGAATTTTTACATTAACGAAATACGATTATCTGCAGCGTGTAAGAAGCTATCGGTTCCTCATCATTTTTTGTGCGAGCCTGGCTTTTGCTTATACTTTGATTCCCGCACCAGGAGATACCTACAGCACCGTCCGCATTGGTGAATATTTGGGTAATTATAATTCGGCCTGGATCGGATATGTTACCGCCATAATGGCCAGTACCTTTGTGAGTTTAATAGGTTATTATCTCATTAATAATAGTGTTAAAGTGGATCAAGATACAAAAGTTGGCCAAATCGTGGCGGCCACGCGTATATCTAACTTCCGCTATTTGCTAGCTAAATTCTTAGGTAATTTTTTGATTCTTCTAACCATAGTAATCCTCATCTTTTTAGTCGGTATTGTTCTATTCTTCATGTACGGTTCCGGGTACCCTTTTCAGATCACGGAATTTTTGACAGCGTATATTTTAATACCAATACCTACCATTGTTTTGATTTCTGCTTTAGCGGTGGTTCTGGAAGTATTTCTTGCCGGAAGAAGTGCGCTGCAGAATGTAGCTTACTTCTTTCTATTTGCAATCATGCTGGTTCAAGGGAGTCGATTAGCAGTAAATGTCGATCCTTTTGGAGTTGGTTTTCCTACGAGTGAAATGGAAAGTCAGGTAGCCAAGATTACTACGGATTCAAAAAAGCAGCAACTGAATATTGGTTTTATCATTGGGCAGAAGCCGATTGAAAAGCGCTTCGATTTCAACGGCGTCCCCGTATCGCCTTTGTATATAACATTTAGATTACTATGGCCACTGTTTGGCATTTTACTTATCTATGTAGCGAGTAGATTTTTTCATCGATTTGAAGTAAAGGAGCGGTTGGTTGTACTCAAAAAAACTAAGTCTGAACCGTCTGAATCTGAAAAGTCGTTATCAGAAGATCTAGATCTTACTTCCATTCCAAAACTTCAAAAGTCAATGAGTATTTTTCCTGTTTTTAAGACCGAACTTCTGATGATGATTCGCAGAGGAAATAGGTGGCTCTGGGGGTTGAATATCATAGGTATGGTTTTATTGGCCGTTCTTCCACTTGAAGCGGCGCATAAAATAGTGTTGCCTATTCTTTGGTTCTTGCAGGTACATCGCTGGGCGGACCTGGTAACGAAGGAGAAAAACCATCAAATGCACTTCTTCATTTTCTCCTCCTTTAAACCTGCCGAACGATTACTTACCGCTCAATGGTTGGCGGCAGTTGCGCTTGCCATAGGTCTCGTATTGCCTTTAATTATCCGGTACCTGGTGCTGGGTCAGTGGTTACTTGTGGTGAGTATTTTGATCGGAGCTGTATTCATCATCTTGGTAAGTTCATTTATAGGAATTTTGACCGGAGGTAAGCGACTGTTTGAAGTTTTGTTCTTTTTTACCACCTATATGAATGTCAACGGACTTCCGTATACTGATTACTATGGAAGCATTAATAACTCTCATAATTACCTATTTCTCATGTTTGGTCTGACGTTCGTGTTGGCTCTGTCCAGCTTTCTGCTCCGACGATTTGAACTAAAAAAGGTATAGCGAAGAAAAGTACTGTCGATTACATTGGGAGCGCAGATAACTTATCCAACCGGTTATTAAAGTCATTCCCACCTCTCGAATAATCCACCCTGGTCGAATGCCCTTTTACTCAATAATATAAAACCTTTTGGTTTTATATATAATTTTGTTTTAATTTGAAACCGAAAGGTTTTATATCATGATTAGAAGAGATGTATTTCAGGCGATAGCCGACCCCACGAGACGAGAGATCATCAGTATTTTATCCGATCAGAGTTCTAATCTGAATGACCTGATCTCGAATTTTCAGATCTCCCGACCGGCGGTAGCCAAGCACGTTCGCATATTACAGGAATGTGGCCTTTTGAAGGGTGAGAAACAGGGACGCGAACGGATATGCCTCGCTCGTCTTGATAACCTCGGTGTGATAGCGCTTTGGGTTCACCAGTATCGAAAATACTGGAACAAGCGACTTGATGCTTTAGAAGAACAACTGAAAAAGGACAATCAATTATCAAATGACAACTTAAAGACATGAATGAATTCGGAAAACTTATTGATGGGAATGCGCTACAATTTAAGCGAACACTACCTGGGGCTATAGAACAGGTATGGGAGTATCTTGTCGACGATCACAAACGATCGTTATGGTTTGCGGGAGGCCCGACGGAGTTAAAACCTGGGGGCAACATGAATTTGATCTTCAATAACTCTAAGTTCTCCGATATTCCCGATCCTACTCCGGAGAAGTATAAAGATTATGGAGATGGTTTTAAATCAACGGCTATCATCCTGGAGGTAAAAAAACCAGATCGGCTGGTGATTGACTGGGAGGGAGGCGTAGTAAAGTTTGAGCTGAGGGAACTATCTGAAGGCAATGTCGAACTCACTCTTACCCATGAAAAACTTCAGGATGATAAAGAATATCGAGTTGGTACGTTTGCAGGCTGGCACACCCACCTAAATATTCTCGTTGATCGATTGAATAACAATAAGGTGAAGGGATTCTGGCAAGTACACATGCGACTAGAAGAAGAATATAGTAAACGGCTTGATTAGTGAGAGAGGTAGAAACTCCGTTAAAGTCATTCCGTAATGGAATAGAGGAATCTTTGTTATCAAGAAAGACCACAACTCCTTAATTTTAAAAAATGGCCTCCTCGTGCGACAAACGTAATCAAACCTCCAACTACTTTGTAGACTGAGACTAGATATAAAATGATTGTGATTAAGAATTAAACGGGTTGAGTACTCTCAAACCAACTTTTTATCAGTCAGCTTGGTGATTAATCGATCTAATAATATGCCTTAATTTAAATAGATTAATACTACCCCTAGCCTACCCTAACGCAAGTCTATGACTTGTGTTTGATCATGGAAACTAGAGTCTGTGACTCGGCAAAAAGAAGGAGAAACTAGAATGAGTGTAAAATATAAAATAAGAGATCAAACCAAGCTCCACTTTGTAACCTTCGCAGTAGTAGAATGGGTTGATGTATTTACACGGAGTATGTATAAAGATGCTGTGGTTGAAAGCCTTAAATTCTGTCAAAAGCATAAAGGTCTGGTAGTCTATGCTTGGTGTATTATGACGAATCATGTACACCTGATTATTTCTTCCCTTGATGGCTTTAGGCAAGAGGACATTCTCAGAGACCTGAAAAAGCATACATCTAAACAGTTAATTGCGAAGATTATGGAGAACCCTCAAGAAAGCAGAAAAAATTGGATGTTGTGGTTATTTAAAGAAGCGGGAAGAAAGAACAGCAACAATAAAAACTATCAATTTTGGCGACAGGATAATCATCCTATTGAGCTTTCCACTAATCAGTTGATGGATCAAAAATTAGCCTATATTCATAATAACCCTGTGGAAGCGGGTATAGTAGATGAACCGGAAAGCTACTTATATAGCAGTGCGAGAGATTATGCAGGTAGGGCAGGTTTGATTGAAATAAATTTTATCGAGTGATGAAGTTTTGGAGAAAATAGGCCGGGTTGCAAACCCTCTTGATCATAACGAGACACAAGTTGTAAACTTGCGCCAGTTGGAGTGCTAATGAAATCAAACTGTTATCTAAATGACCAAGCGCCTAGTAATTATTTTTGCCTTATTAAATAGCTTTACCGCCTGCCAAGAAATCAAAGAACCATGGAAATGGGATAATGAACAGTTGCGTCCAGTTATCATTATCCAAGAGCACGATGGCTTGAGATATAGCGATCCTGATACGATGACTTCGGGTGAGATATTTAGTGCTAAGCTTTATCGTCAATATCAACAGTTGAAGGATTCTACAGGTAACGATATGATAAAGGAACTTAAGGGTTATTTCTTTCAAGTCAAATTAAAGGAAGATACGGACCCAATCTATGTTAAAAACTGGACGTCGATGAATTCTTATATTCTCACAAAGAACGATACTGCATATATTGAAATTCCAATCGATAGCGTAATGAAAGTCTCTGATAAGAAAGTGAGATGGCAAGCTGGATATAGAAATATCTATTATCTGAATGAGGCGGATACAACTTATACAATAACCGGTGAGTGGGTTTTGGTAGATTCATTGTACTCCGACTAACACACTCTTAAAAGCATGCTAGTCAAGTTAGAATCTTAATCACTCACTCTTCAACGTCTCCAACACATTCACCCGGGCCGCTTTGAACGTTTGGAAGCCTACCGTAAACCATGCCACCAGCAGCGTCAGTACTCCGGAGCCGATGTAGAACCACCAGCTTAAGTCAATCTTAAAGGCAAAATTATCTAGCCACATGCTGATCAAGTAATACCCAATTGGTAAGCCGATCACATTGGCGATCAGCACCATCTTGGTGTACTCTTTCGATAGTAACATCACAATCTGGGAATTTGCAGACCCCAGGATCTTGCGAATGCCGATTTCTTTCAAACGGATTTCCGCGGTAAATGCCGCCAATCCAAATAGCCCCAAACAGGAAATAAGAATAGCTACTACGGCAAAATATTTGGATAAGTTGGCCACCCGTTGCTCCGAAACATAGAGCTGGTTATAGGCATCGTCCATAAACTGGTAATCGAGGGGCAGGCCATCGTTATGTTCTTTATGGTAAGCTTCTACCGTCTGTAAGACTTCTAGCGTTTTGCCGGTTTCTATTTTCACTACCGCGTTCATAGAGTAGTTGTTGCTTCGGAAGAATGCTGGCTTGATGTCCGTGTAGAGGGATTCCAAATGGAAGTCCTGCACCACGCCAATAATGTTCCATTGATGCCCCCACATATCAATCGTTTGTCCAATGGGATTCTCGAGCCCCATAACGGCAATGGCCGCTTCGTTGAAAACAATGTTCAGCTGCTCTTGCTCTAGGTTGTCTGTGAAACCACGGCCTTCTAACACCTTGATACCCATGGTTTCGAAGAAGTCATGGGTGACCACTACATCATCGAAATTCACCTTGTTTTCCTCAACTTGCCCCTCCCATGCCAATTGCGGGGTATTGTTGCGGTCGCCACTGGTGAGGTCACCACGTATGGCAGATACCCCCGATACCCCGGTAAGCCCTTCTAGGTAGGTCTTCATGGCTGTAAAGGCTTGATAATCAGTGTAGCGTTCATTGAAATAGATAACGTTTTCCCGATCGTACCCAAGATTTTTTGATTGGATGAAATCTACCTGTCGCGCTACAGTGAATACCATCAGGATCAGCATGAGGGAGATAACGAACTGGAACACTACAAGACCCTTACGTATCCACAGCGCTGATACCGATTTGACGATGCCACCCTTCAATATGTTGATCGGGCTTAATCCGGACAGGTAAAGTGCAGGGTAACTGCCTGCCAATAGCCCGGTGAATAAGGCAATACCCGCCAATGAAAGCAGCCATTCGGGTTTAAATTCCAGCACTAGTTGCTTACCTGTGATATAGTTAAATTCAGGAATGATGAGTGCAATGATGAACAGCGCTAGAGCCATGGATAAAAACGACATGATCACAGCTTCCATCAGATATTGTAGGGCAAGATCACCACGCCTTGCTCCAATCGACTTTTTCACGCCAATCTCCTTTATTCTTCGCGAGGCGCGAGCCGTAGAAAGGTTCATAAAGTTAATGCAGGCAATCACGAGGAGAAACAGACCAATGACTGAAAACAGGATTACGTAAGAGATTCTACCACTGGCTTGGACACCATTTTCGAAATTGCCATATAGGTATTGGCTGGAATATTTTCTTAGGAATAATTCGCCTGAAGACCCAGGATTATTTTCCTTGATGAGTCCGGCAATTTTACGCTCAAAAGCGTCGGCATCTGCACCTTCTTTCAAGGTCAGGTAGAGACATGGATCGTTATAATCCCAGCGCATGAGATCGGGATTTTTGGCCACATGTAAATCGAAGCTGAATGCTACATCAAACTGTAGACTAGCATCCGCAGGCATAGTTTCGAAAACCCCTGTGATGGTATATTCTCCAGTGTAGGAACCAAATTCGTAATCCAAGACTTTACCTAGGGCTCCAGCCGCTGAACCATGAAGTTGGATGGCCAGGTCTTCGGAAATAACGCAGGAATTTTGGTCAGCAAGCACAGTGGACTGACCTCCAGCCACAAGTGGGTGGGTGAAAATAGAAAAGAACTCTTTATTCACATACTTAGCCTTTGTCTTAAGCTTGCCTTCTTCTTTGTTTAGAATACCCGGGAAAGTATAGTTACTGGGCGGGTAGCTGGCTGTAACATACTCGACCTCCGGCATCTCGTTCCTTAGTTTACCACCTAGGGGCTTCGGCGTCCAATCCAGGGTTTCTACATCCTCACCCAGATCGAAGTTGACCATTACCAGGTACAGGCGGTCATCATTTTCATGGAACTTGTCGACGGAGCGCTCATCCTGCACCCACAAAAAGATAAGTAGGGCACAGGCCAGGCCAGTAGATAGCCCGATGAGGTTAATGAGAAAAGTACTTTTGTACTTGAAAAAGTTGCGATACGCGATTTTGAAGTTGTGTTGATACATGGCTGTTGAGTTTTGACCTATGGTAAATGCTTTGATAAAATCCGGACGGAAATGTCTTACTACTGTCCAGATGAATTTTCTTCGGGCCGCAGCGGGAGATTGAGCATATTGTTGTTCGAATATCTCAATGAGATCGCCTTCCACTTCATCCAAGTAATCTTCCCGGCAAAACCAGCGCAGGAATTTCAGGGCGGTATGTGGAGGGGCAGGCTGCAAAGCTTGATTTTAAAGATTCAGTTTCTTAACGCTTTAACATCATAAAGCAACGGAATTCAAATTGATTTACTTAACAAACGTGAATATAATATATTAGTTTCATAATTGTTAAGTAAATATGAAACTATAACCCGTTTAGTCCTAACCGTAAACGAATCGCACCTTTAAAGTCTTCGTCACTGTTGTAGCCGGTCACAAAATCTACACGGAAGGCTTTCAGGATATTTTCGAGACCCACGGAAAATTCATAGTGTTCCCTGTTTCCTTGAAGAAGCAGCATGTTAATACCACCCACTGCCTGAAACTTTGTTCTACGGAGCAATGGGATTTTGTTGGTAATGAAACCATTCCCGTGATATTCGATATGGCCTTCGAAAAAACCTTCTGTGGTGCTGAAGGTATAATAGTCCAGTAGCTGAAACCGATCCAGTGGCGCTCTGTTCTGGCCAAAGGGTTCTGTGAAGTTGATAAAGATGGTTTGGTTGCCGTTGAAATGCTTATGATCAATAAACTCCACTTCGTTGGTGTTTAGAAATTTCCCTACTCCTGCGGCGTACGAGAATTTACCATAAAGCCCCAAGTCTACGTTGTCGCCTATATTCGCGAAGGCAAAATCATAATCAATATCGCTGCCAAAAACCGGGAGGCCTTTTTTGTAGTTCAAGGTGAACTTGGGATATTTAGAACCCATGGGTACTTTGCCATTGGGCCTTGAAATATACTTTTGTTTGATATAGAATTTGAATTCCAGATCGAGCATTAGCGCCTGGTGACGCTGAAAGGGGAGGTCGAAGTTTAGCGGATCTGTGGGATCGTTGGAAGTGTAAATGTCCCCATCTTCTACATCTTCATCCCTGAATGAAAAGTTAGTGGTATTCACCAAGGGTTGTCGGTCTTCGTAGGTTAACAAGCCATTGAAATAGATACCATTACTCAGTTCCTGCTTGTATCTAAAACTACCGAAGTATTGCCCGTAAAGCTTCATGTAGTTTTCGCGAAACGCCAGCGAATAAAATGTATTGATGATCGGGTAAATCGGCTCCGCGTTGTTGACCTGTGTGATGAACCGGCCACCTTCTATGGTAATGGATTGATGCTTCTGCCGATTCATGGTCCAGAACAGTGAACTTTTAAAGTTAAAACGCTCATTTGAAAACCCGTACCGGAAAGAGTTGACCCAGCGGATGTTGCGGTCATAAGCCCTGCCTTTACGGTAACGGAATCTGAAATCGAGGTTGAGTCCCTCCACTGTATTAAAGTTGACCATGTCAAAGAGTGCGTTCGTCGAAAAGGTTTCCTGGGTATACCGTTTGTAGTACCAAAACCCATCGAATAAATCTTGCCACGATGTTTTGTTTTCAGCTCGGTCCAGTGAGTCTAAGTAGGCTTTGGATTGCTTTTTCAATTCTGTTTCCTGCTTCGATCGGTAGTAGCTGATCTCATCGGCCGTGAGGACGACCGGTCGGTTATTCATCCAGTAGGTAGTATCCCGCTGATTGGCACTCTTTTCAATTTTAAAAATTTCGTTATTAAAAAACTTGGGTGGAAAATCCGGGTTGAGTTGGTAGTTAGAGTAGTTGATAATATTGGCCCCGGAGATGCCAAAGCCGAATATCGATAGGTGAACATAAAATTTTACGGTCAGCGGCAACCAGATAGAATCGGTAACGGCTATATAATTTTGCTCTAGTGTAAACTTGTCGAATATTTCGATTTGGTTGTCTTCCAGGTTGAGGTCTACTGCTGTAATACGCCATGTATCTTCGGCGATGTAGATATAGCCGTTAAAAACCGGATCGTTCTTTCTACGAGGAATTACCTTGATCTTATTCACCAGAATGGTATTGCCAAAAGCATCTTTTTCTTCTTTGATTCCAATGTACTCGTATTGATAAAACAGCAAAGCATTTCCCGCAATGGGGGACACAAAACCCCGTTCGCTCAGCCCTTTGATAAGAATTAGGTTTTTGTAGAAGTTAAATTCCTGTCCGCCGGCACGGTTCCAGCTGTAGCCCTGACTGTTCCCGGCTATTTTGGACGAGATCATAACCTCCTTGATGTTGTCCGGTTTTTTGCGGTGTAAGATCGCCTCAGATTCAGACAAATAGATTAACCCGAGATCGGACTAATCCGGCATATCACTTTTTGGAATGAAAAAGGGCCGTTTTTCCGGTATTTCATCAAATCGGTTGTCCGCTCTCATGTAGACCTGTGCTGAAAAGCTTTCAGCCTGATTGAGGTAATCTTTTCTTTTGGCCTGGGCGGCTTTAATGACTGCATAGGCCGGGTCTTTAAAATCACTGCGAATTTCTACCGTTTTCAGCAACATACTCTCCGTATTCAGGGTGATATCCAGGGATAAATCATCCGATAGCTCAATGGATTTCTCTTGCTGTTCAAAGCCTACATGCCGAAAGACAAATGAATACGGTCCGTTTTTGAGCTCTAAAGCATATTCTCCTTTGTAGTTAGTGGTCGTGCCATTGGAAGTATTTTTGATAACTACATTAACGTAAGGCATAGGTTCACCATTCTCATCGCGGACGGTTCCGGAAATACGAGAAAAATCAGATTTAATACCCAGGGTTTTAAGGATGAAGGCCTGTTCAAAGGCGGCCTGTTGTATACCACTATACCTTCCCGAAGTGAGTCCATGCCCGCCCGACATATTCATTTTCAAGAGCAGCATATTACTATCGGTTTTGTACTCCCGCATTTTGGCTACAAACTTTGGCGCTTCCCAAAAAGCTACATTGATATCATTATAACCTCCTTGAACCAGTATATTGGGATAATCGGTCGCTTTGATATTATCATAAGGAGAGTAGAGTTTCATGTAATCATACACCTCCTTTTCATAGGGGTCGCCCCACTCATAAGATTCCAAAGCGGCTACAGGAATAGAAAGATCGGATTGCGTGTTGATCACATCTAAAAAGGGTACGTTAATGATCACCCCCTTGTAAAGGTCCGGGCGCATAGTGACGGCTGCACCTACTAACAATCCTCCCGAACTCGCGCCCTGACAAATCAATTTATCAGAGCTGGTATAACCTTCGGAGATCAGATCCTCGCTTGCTGAAATGAAATCGGTAAAGGTGTTTATAGTCTTCAAATACCGACCTTCCTGATGCCATTGATAGCCCATTTCGCCGCCACCACGAACATGGGCGATGGCGTAGATGATTCCCCGGTCCAATAAGCTTAAGGTTTGATAATTAAAATAGGGGTTCTCCGAAACACCAAAGGCCCCGTACCCATTCAGATACAATGGATTAGACCCGTCTTTGACCATTCCCTTTTTATATACTAAGGAAACCGGAATACGGGTACCGTCTTCTGCCCGGGCCCAAATGCGTTCACTTACATAATCCGTTGAGGTGTAATTCGCTACTTTTTGCTGTTTGAGAATGGTTAGTTTTTGCGATTCGAGGTCGTATTCATACGTAGTATTGGGCTGTGTAAATGAGGTGTAATTGAAGCGGAACTGCTTACTCATATAGTCAGGGTTTGAGCCAATACTGATGCTATAGGTTTCATCCGGGAAGTCGATGACCGAGCTGGCTTCAAAGTTGAGTTGGCCATCAACTTTTGGAATAACACGGAATTTTTGCAGACCTTCCTCTCGATACAACAGTATCAGGTAGTTTTCAAACAGGGCATAACTCTCGATAGGTTTTTGTTCATGCCCGGGCACGAGGGTCTTTAGCTCAGCGTTCTTTTGATCGATGGAGATTGTCTTGATCGCTCCGTTATAGTCAGGGGCAGTGTTGCTGTCGTTGTAGAATAGTACAAACTTATTTTGATTATTATAATGCTCTGGCACATACCTTACCCCGGGTTCACGTTTTTTTATCAGGTGCCATTTTTTCTCGGTGAAGTCAACACTTCGATATCGGCATTCCGTAGCTATGGTGGAGGCCGATATCATAAAGATGTATTTCTTTGATAGTGACGTATAGACAGAGACACTGTACGTAGAATCCCTTTCCTCGTATACCATTTTGTCGCTGGTAATAGGGGAATCAATCTTATGTTGAAATACTTTATTGCCTCGATTCGTACTGTCTACAGCTGAGTAGAAAATGGTTTGATTGTCGCTCGCCCAGGCGAATTGACCGGTTTCGTGTATTTCATCATCAATCTCAGCCCCGGTTCTTAAATTCTTTATGTAAATGCTGCCTTTTCCCGAGCCTACAAAATCTACCGAGTAGGCGAGTAACTCCTGATTAGGGCTAACAGAGAGTTGGACTAACCTGGCGTAGGAGCTTTTTTCCGCCACCTGATTCATGTCCAGCAATACCTCTTCCTGAGCACCATTTTTATCCTTTTTACGACAGTATAGGCTAAAATTTTTACCGGTCTCACGTCGGGTATAATAGAAATAATCCCCAATCTTTTGTGGAATGGAGACGTCTTCCGCCGGCAATCGATCTTTCATCTCCTGGTATAACCTGCGTTGAAAGATTTCGGTATCTTTCATAACTCTACTCGTATAACCGTTCTCTGCAGAGAGGTAGTTAATGACATCGGCCTCTTTCTTTTGGCGAAGCCAGTAGTAGTTATCTAAAAGCGTGTCTCCGTGAAAGACGCTGTACCGTGCTACTTTTTTGGCCTTGGGAGGTTCAGACCATTCAGAAATGGACTCTGTCGATTGGGCAGTACCCGGAACTTGAAGGCAAAAGACCAATACAACTAATCCGCTAAGCCTTAGCATTCCGAATATTGGGTAGTATCATAGTTAAAAATAAGCCAAGAAAGGCGAAGCTTAAAAAGGTGTAACGTAAAGCGAAGCACAGTGGTTGGAACGATAGTTCAACAAATAAATTGTCGAGGTCGGGATTTGTATCGCAAGCTTTCCTTCCGACCTTTTTAGTACATCGAAATTACGGAACTAATACTAGTCCTCTTGATCGCAAATTTCATTCATGGCGAAGCGAGTCCACCGGATTGGATAAGGCCACTTTGATCGATTGATAGCTAATGGTTAACAAAGCAATGAGCGCAGCTGCCAACCCGGCTGTCGCAAACATCCACCATGCAGGTTCGATGCCATATGCAAATTGGTTAAGCCATTGTTTCATAAAATACCAGGCAATCGGCCAGGCAATTCCATTAGCAAGCAGAAGAATTAGCAAAGTCTCTTTACTGAGGAGTGTTAGAATTTGCTGTAAAGAGGCACCCAGAACTTTTCTGATGCTGATCTCTTTCACACGTTGAAGTACATTAAAAGTGGTTAAACCAAATAAGCCTATTGTGGCAATGAAAATTGCCAATCCTGCAAAAATGAATAAGAGCTCACTTTGACGTTCTTCGTTTATATAGAGTTGCTGGTATCTGTCCTCTAAAAAACTGTATTCGAATGGTCTATCAGGAAGAAATTTTTGCCAAAGGTCCTCCAAATGTCCTATCGCCTCCGGAATGTCTTGGGTAGCTATTTGTATGGATAAATGGTTGTAATAGGACCCAATATGAAAAATGATAGGTACAATCGATTCATGTAATGACTCAAAATGAAAGTCCTTAACGACTCCAATTACGGTACCTTTTACCGATCCATTTTGAATTATTTTTCCAATGGCTTCTTTATTAGACCATCCGATCATGGCCGCTGCAGACTCGTTAATGATGAACGACAAGGAGTCGTCCGACTGTATTTCTTTTGAAAAGTTCCTACCGCTAACCAAAGGAATTTGATAGCTATCGAAAAACTGATGATCCACACGAACATCTTTCAAAGCATTTTCCTAGGAAATTAAACTGTCTCCTTGCTGGACTGAGGTTCCTTGGTAGTCCAGTAATTTTCCTGTAGGAATAAGGCTGGATCGTGCTGCATTTTTGATGTAAGTATGATTAGTGAGTTCATGGTAAAAAGCGGTGTAGCTATTTACCAATTCATCCGGATAATCAACTCTCAACATTTGGTCTTTGGCATAGCCTAATTCACTATGGCTTAGGAATTTTAGCTGTTGATAAACAACTACTGTGGCAATAATTATTACTATGGAAAGCGTAAACTGGACACTAACCAAAGTGCGCCTTAATATGCCATTTCCAGGGACGGAACCTACTTGCTGCTTTAGAATTTTTATCGTCCTCAGGCGGGAAATGATCAACGCAGGGTAAAAACCTGCTAATAGTCCGATGAACAAGACAAATCCAACTCCCACAGATATACTAAGGAGGTTAACATGCGAAGTTAGCTGAATGGATTTTCCGGTAAATTCATTCAACCACGGCAGACAAAAAAAAGTCAGAACGGTGGCCAGGAAAAAGCTCATAAAGGCCGCAAGAATGGACTCACTTAAGTGTTGGGCTACTAATTGCGGTCGTACTGCTCCGAGCGCCTTTCTAAGGCCAACTTCTTTACCACGAGTGGTAGCCCGGGCCGTGGTGAGATTGATGAAATTGAAGCTGGCGATCAAAATGAGAAATAAACCAATAGCTCCAATAATGTATACGTGATTGATATTTCCGTTGGTTTCAATTTCATGATCCAGGTGAGAGTGTAAATGTATATCCGTTAAGGGTTGAAGAAATAGGTTGGTCCAAGTACTGGGTTGGACACTACCGGTACCCATATGTTTATTCAAAAAGTCGGGAAATTGTGCTTGTATATTTTTGACATTGAATTGATCCTTAATCAAAACATAAGTGCTAAAATCATTATTCCCCCAATTGTGCTCAAGCTGGTTTCGCCCGTATATTTTTTCGTCATGAAGTGTGCTGAAGGCCACTAAAAGATCCGGATGCCAGTGAGATTGAACCGGAAATGCTTCGAATACCCCAGTGATCTCCAGGTTGTTGTCTGCCAGTTTTAGTGGTTTCCCTATTACATCCAACGTACCAAAGTACTGTTGAGCCATTGCATCTGAGATTAATGCCGTATTCGGTTGTTCCAGAGGTGCGATAGGGTCTCCTAACAGAATAGGGATATCAAAAACTTCAAAAACCGACGGCTCTGCGTAAAATGGATTATCAATGTTTATATTTTGGGAAGTGCCGTCTTCTTGAACCATTTTCAGCAAATCGTAGACTTTGTGAGTTCGAACTACTTTGGAAATATCAGGGAAATCATTTTTTAGCAACGTGCCAAAGGGAGGTGCAATCAATCCCAAGTGTAATGTTTCACTGCCGTCTGACGATAAAAAGTTGCGAGTAACCCTGTAGATATTATCCGCATTTTTATGATATCTATCATAGCTCAATTCATCTGAAATAAACAATGCAATCAACAAGGTGCCTGTTAAGGCCAAGGCTAAACCGGATACGTTAATGAAACTGATTAATCGGTTGCGGATAAATAAGCGTAGGGCTATTGTGAAATAACTTCGAAACATATACTGATTAATTAATGGAACATTAATGGATTTTATATAGTCTGCTCTGAAATGCCGAACGACCGTCCACATGAATCTTATGCTAGCTAAGTAGGGTGATTTTTTGTGTTGACTTTCGAAAATTTCCACTAAATCCCCTTCTACTTCATCCAGGTAATCCTCCCGGCAGAACCAGCGTAAAAATTTCAGGGCGATTTTTGGAGGGCTTGGGCTACTCATCCTTTATACATTCCGCCGGGTTGATATTGGCCGCTTTGAACGTTTGCATACTTACGGTAAGCCAGGCGATTACTAACGCTGTTAGTGCCGCACTTAGGAATATCCAGATACTGAGATCAATGGTGTACGCAAATTGAGTAAGCCACTCTTGCATAAAGAGGTAGGATAACGGAAGCGCGATGACAATGGCTATTAACACCAATCGGATAAAATCCCTTGAAAGCAACATTACCACACTTGAAACGGAAGCGCCAAGTACTTTTCTGATGCCAATCTCTTTGGTTCTGCGCTCTGCCGTAAAGGCTGCCAAACCAAAAAGTCCCAAACATGAAATGATGATGGCTATACCTGCGAATAAGGAAGATAACGTGCCCACACGCTGCTCAGATTCATAAAGTGCCTGGTAGCTTTTGTCTAAAAAGTTATAATCGAAGATAAAGCCGGGAGCGTATGTTTTGTATAGTGCCTCAATGCCTTCGAGAGCTTCTTTTTCCTTACCTGCCTCCAACCTGGCCGCAACGTTATTGGTTTCCTCTAGCCGAAAGTAAGCCGGGTTTACGGACTCATGTAGTGACATATAATGAAAGTCCTTTAATATGCCGACAACCTCAAAGTTGAATCCATCCCAAAGCGCAATATTCTTGCCTATGGCCACTTCGGGTGAAAACCCCATAGCTTTTGCGGCTGCTTCGTTAATGATTATTTTCGAACTGTCCGTGGAATAGTCTTTACTAAACCATCTACCTTGAGCCAATTTGAATTCCATGGTTTCATAGAAATCATAATCAACCCAAAAACGCTCGAAAAGAATTTTTTCTTCCGTCTCTTTTCCCTCCCATTCAACTCCTGGGTTAGAACTATACCTGCCCAATAATTCATGGTTAGTGCCACCGGCGCTAACCACACCAGGTAGGTCCCTGAGTTCGTTGAAAAATGTCTCTTTTCGATTAAAGATACCTCCGTCCTGTTGGAAGAATACAACGTTATCACGCTCATAGCCCAAATGCTTGTTATTGAGGTATTGTGTTTGGCGATGAATGACTACTACTCCCACTATAAGCATAACTGTGAGTGCAAATTGGAAAATTACCAATCCCTTTCTTGCCCAAATTTCACCTACTGAGTTGCTGATTCTATTTTTTAATACCTGTATAGGTAAAAAATGAGAAAGGTAAAATGCCGGATAACTTCCTGCCAAAATACCTGTGATCATTACGGTAAGAATTGATGTAATAATTAGCTCAGGGGTAAATGATAGTATAATGCTTTTACCAGTGATTTCATTGAATGGAACAAGAAGTACAAAGACAAATACAAAGCACAAGAGCATGGATATAAACGCGGTGAGTACGGCCTCTCCAATATATTGGCCGATCAAACCTCCACGTCCGGCCCCAATCGCTTTGCGGATGCCTACCTCTAGCGCTCTTCGGGAGGCTTGCGCTGTCGAGAGATTCATAAAATTGATACAGGCTATAACAATTATAAATATTCCAATCACTGAAAATAACCTCACATAGTCGATACGTCCACCATCCGGTACTCCGTTAGTATACCGTCCATAGAGATATTGATCGGAGTATTTTTTAAGGAACAGATTTGTTTTGCTTTCTGCAACTTTAGTTTTGAGATAATCGGTAATTTTATTGGAAGTTGCTTGTGGGTCCATACCTTCCTGAAGGACTACGTAAGTAGGAGGTCCGGTATTTGCCCAATCATTTGCCCAGCTCGCCTGATCGAGGAAGTCTTGAAGAGGTAACACATAATCAAAAACATAAGTTGAGTTCTTACTGATGTTTTCAAAAACGCCTGTAACAGTAAACTGCTGTTCTTCTCCGTATTGCAGTGTCTGCCCTATGGCGTTCTCCACACTTCCGTAAAAGATAGTAGCTAGTTTTCTGGAAATACATATTGATGTCCTATCCTTAAGCACCGTATTGCGGTCTCCAATGAGCAGGGGATAGGAGAAAATATTAAAGAAGTCTTTTCCGGCGTGGTAGCCTTTCTCACGTACAAAAGTGTTTTCGTACGAAAGTAATGTGGGACGGATCCAGGTGGTAGCAGCAGAATATTTCACCTCGGGAAAGTCAGCTCGTAGCGACTCTCCCAGTAATCCGGGAGTAGCCGGAGATATGGTCTTCTCATTATTGTACACTTCCATCTTCATGACCTGATACAGCTGATCGTCATTCTCATGAAACTTATCTATAGAATACTCATCTTGCACCCACAGATAGATGAGGAATGCGCAGGTAAGTCCTGTAGTAAGACCTATAAGATTTATGAAGAACTGTGTGCGATGTCTCTGAAAATTTCGGATAGCCAATTTGAAATTATAACTGAACATGGTTATTGCGTTTTGACGTGTGTGTATAGTTTTGAAATAGTCGCGCCTGAGATGCTTTAAAATATTCCACCAAAGCATTCGCTTGGCTTTCTTCCTGTTTTCGGATGCCTGCCTTTCGTAGATTTCCAGCAGATCCCCTTCTACTTCATCGAGGTAATCCTCCCGGCAGAACCAGCGCAGGAATTTTAGGGCAATATGCGGAGGGATGGGTTTACTCATCTCTAATACATTCAACCGGGTTGATATTGGCGGCTTTTAGCGTTTGAACCCCAACGGTCAACCAGGCAATTAGCAAGGCTAACAGGCCGGAAAGCACAAACCACCACCAGGTAAGGTCGATCCTGTAGGCAAACGAGGATAACCATTCATTAGCTACAAAATAGCTAATAGGTAGGGCCAGAAAGATAGCGGCAAGTACCATCTTGGTAAAGTCGACTGACAGTAGCGTTACTATTCGTAGCACTGAGGAACCCAATATTTTACGGATACCTATTTCTTTCCGTCTTTGTTCACTGCTGAACGAGACCAGGGCCAGCAGCCCAAGACACGAAATGGTTATGGTCAATACAGTGAATATTTTGCTAAGACTTGCCACTCGTTGTTCGGCTTCATAAAGACTATTGTATTTATTGTCCCAGAAGTCAAATTCAAAGGGGGCGTCAGGGTTGAACTTTTTGTAAACTTTTTCAACTTCCGAAATGGTCATTCGAATATTTTCCGATTTGAGCTTGACCAGGGTATTATCGTAAAACGGGCTCGGCAGAAAAAACAAGGGGTGTACATCTTTATACAGGGATTCATAGTGGAAGTCCTTAACCACGCCAACGATAATTTTAGGTTTTCCCCAAACCTCGATAATCTCGCCAATAGGGTTTGATAAACCCATAGCAAGAATGGCCTTTTCGTTTAAAATGACCTTGTCTTGGTAGCTCGAGGGTCGTTCCTTAAAGTTTTCACCGGCAATGAACTCTAGCTCCAGTACTTCCAGGTAGTTAGGGTCTACCTCTAGTGAACTAAAGAATATCGGATTTGACGGATCTTTACCAGGCCACTTTATCCCAGTAGTTCCTCCGTGTTCACCCATCATGTCGTGGTGGTAGGTAGCACTACCAAGAACACCCGGGATCCGGCTAAGCTCATTTTTGAAGGCGGTATAGTATGAAATGTTGTCCCTGCTGTTTTGAAGTTTATCTATGTTGTCGAAGTATATTATGTTATTTTTCTGGTAACCCAGTTCCTTGTTTTGAACATAATCCATCTGCCGGTTAACGACTACTACAAAGACCATGAGCAAGCAGGTTATTGTAAATTGAAATACAACCAGCACACGTCTGGTTAGTAGCTCACGTCCACCACGATAAAAAGAACCTCGGATCATGTTCAATACTTTCTGCCCTGAGAGATATAAAGCCGGGTAGCTTCCGGACAGTACAATGGTACCCATCCAGATGACAGCTATACCAAGAACCAATTCATGGGTGAAAACTATGGAAATGGACTTATTGGTGATCTGGTTAAACTCCGGAATAAGTAGGTACACCCATCCCAGTGCAATTAGCAGTGATAATGTAGAAGTAAGTATAGTTTCGATCAGAAACTGTGAAGCAATACTTCTTCTATTGGCGCCTATGATTTTTTTTATGCCTACGGCTTTTGCTTTTTTTACCGCCATCGCTGTCGACAGGTTAGCATAGTTGATGGAGGCAACAATTAATATCAATAAGCCTACCACTGAAAATAACTTCACATAGGTAATCCTACCGCCTGTTTGTTGACCATTTTCGAAATTTCCATAGAGATAGAGGTCACCAAACCGATGGATAGATAGAGAACCTTCCCTTTTTACACCTTTAAGCTGTTTGTACTGGCTGATTTTGTCATTGAATGAATTACTATCCGTTCCTTCTTTGAGCACCACAAACGTGCTAGGGTCGGAATTTTGCCATTCTCTATTATGTGGATATTTGTCCATGAACAGATCAAAATGGAACAAGGCGTCGAACTGAATGGTGGAGAGGGGAGATACATCTTCAAATACAGATGTGATCGTATATTCACCGTTAAACCGACCTTTATCCCATTCAATGACCTTTCCGATAGCGTTGGCAGGCGTCTTAAATAAGGCTTCGGCTATTGATCGGGAAATAGAAAGACTATACTTATCCTTGAATAGTTTTTCATTGCTACTCTGTATCAAGGGCAAGCTGAAAATGTCAGTATATTCATTGTCAACATATTGAAAAACAATACCCTTTGCCTTACTCTCGTATTTCAAAACCCCTCCGTCGCCAAACCAGTCTGAGGGGATGACACTCACAGCACTTTCTACCTCGGGCAGCTCCTCACGCCAAGCCTGGGACAGGAGGCCTGGAGTAGCTTCGATGGTTCTAATGCCAGTGGCCGTGTGAAAGGTATAAAGCACCTGGTAGAGCCGGTTACCTTTGGCGTGGTAATTATCTAAGGCTATTTCATCGGACACCCAGAGGTAAACAAACAAAGCACAGGCTAAACCCGAGGAGAATCCGACCAGGTTAATTAGGAAAGAACTTTTATACTTCCTGAAGTTTCTTAGTGCTAATAGGGTGTGATGTAGGAGCATAGTTGTTGAAGTTTGATGTGGTATTAACGTTTTGATGAATGCAGGCCTGCAATGTCTCAGCACATTCCAGTATAAGTGCCATTTGGCTTTAGTCGGAGATATCTTGTATTGGTTTTCATAAACTTCCACCAAGTCCCCTTCTACCTCATCCAGGTAGTCCTCCCGGCAGAACCAACGCAGAAATTTCAGGACGTTATGTGGAGGTGTAGGCTTCATTCTGACTTCAGATTGTCCACTGGATTCATAGTAGCGGTTCGGATCGATTGATAGCTGACGGTGAGGAAGGCAATGATCAATACCGATATGCCAGTTAGCAGAAAAATTGTCCAGTTTAGAGATATTTTATAAGCAAAGTCTTTCAGCCAGGTGTCCATAAAGTACCAGGACAGTGGAGAAGCCATCACAAATGCCAATAAGATCAAACCCACAAAACTGCTGGTCAGCAGATGAAATATATGTCGAAGTGAGGCTCCTAAAACCAGGCGGATGCTTATTTCTTTACCCCTTTGCTGAATGATGAACGAGGACAGTGCAAATAAGCCAAGGCAGGCGATCAAAATAGCAAGCGCCGAGAAAAGGGTGAGAATACTGCCGATACGTTTGACGTAGGCGTACATATTGGCGTACTGCTGGTCAAGGAAGGTATATCGAATGGGCTGGTTGGGAGAAAATTTTTCCCAAACTGAACTTACGCAAGCTATGGTATTTTTAACTTCCGATCCATTGATCTTTACCGCCATAATCCTTCGGCTTGGTCGTATAAATAAGCCCAATGGCCTGATCTTCTTCTTCATGGACTCGAAGTGAAAGTCTTTGACCACCCCTATGACGTTCCATTCTCCGAGCCAGTTGTAGATCTGATCATCATTTAATTCACTAATTTCCAACGCTTTCGCCAGGGATTCATTGATGATCACTGCCTGAGAGTCGGAGGCAATTTGAGCTGAAAAATCACGCCCCTTGACAATCTCCAAATTTAAGGTCTTCAAATAATCGGCATCCACGGCCCAATGTTGGCCACTTATGGATTCGTGGTCTTCCATGTCTCGGGTTCTCCAACCGCCATTATTTCTCCGGGTGCCGTCAACGGGCAGGTATCCACTTATCGTGGCGGAGGTAATACCAGGAACCTGTAACAATTCTTCTTTGAAGGTGTAGACCTTGTCTTTCATGGTATGCGTACCATTCAATACCAGGACCTGATCTTTAGAGAAACCCAGTTTTTTAGTCAGTATGTAATCCATCTGTTGATAGATAACAACGCTGCTAATGATCAAGGCGGTGGAAATGGTAAATTGAAGGACAACCAAGGCATTTCGCAACACGGAATTCTTAGCTCCGGTACTTATTTTACCTTTTAAGACTTTTATAGGTGTAAAAGAAGACAAGAAAAACGCTGGATAAATTCCTGCTAATACTCCGGTAAAAAGTATTGATCCGAACAGGATCAGGATCGGCCAGCCGACACTCTCAGGTATGATAAGCTCAGTTCCCAGAAGCTCGTTGAAGTAAGGTAAGGATATCAAGGCCAGGATCACACCAAAAACATGAGCGATGGCGCTTAAGAGTATGGATTCGGTCAGAAATTGCCAAATGAGATGACTACGATTAGAGCCGATGACCTTTCTAAGGCCTACCTCTTTCGCACGGTTTGCTGATTTGGCAGTAGAAAGATTTACAAAATTCATACACGCGATAGCCAGAATAAAAAGGCCTACAGCAGCAAAAAGCCAAATAAATCGGATATCTCCATGTGTAAGTCCATCTCCTATTTCATTAAGGTTCAGGTAAATATCTTTTACAGGTTGAAGTGTCAATATGGTGGATCTGGTCCAGTTGATATCATCTTCAACGCCATTTTCTAGGCTGGCGGGTAGGAGGTACTTCTCTACCATACCGCCAAGCTTTTGTTCTAAGGCAGCGGCATCAGCCTCCGGATGTACCCGAATATAAGTGAGGTAATTTTGGTTCCTCCAATTGCTGGCTTCCCCTTCATAAAACTCCTTCTCGGCCAACGAGATCAGGAATTGATAGCGGAAATGGGAGGTTATGGGAAAGTTTCTAATTACACCCGTTACCCGAAGTTGTTTGGATTCATCATTATTGAGAATTAATACTTTGTTAATGGCGTCCTCATCTCGAAAAT
>CALBPF010000119.1 GCA_937899105.1 uncultured Flammeovirgaceae bacterium
TTTTATTTTCCTCTAAGGTTTGTTCTTCCAATTGAATAATCTTTATGCGTTTATGAACCTCATCGCTTGCTGCGAATCCATTTTGTTCAAGCGCTTTTTTTAACCGGTATAAATAACCACTTTCCAATAACTTTAACAGACTCTTTTCTAATGATCTTATCGAGATAGCCTGTCTTTAGATCAAAACCTTTAAGATTAAACACTTCATCAATTTTTCCGCTAAGGACAAGATCTTGCGGGAAGCCTTTGATCATTGTTTTATCAAAACCAACAATCCACAGTTCATCTGCGGCCTGTAGCGCTAGATCAAGTTCATGCGTGGCTTCATTTTTTGTAATGGGTAAAGTTTTGGTACCTTCGGTCAACTTGTTGACTTCTGGTTGATAGCCAATCTACAAGAACTAAAATGGGAATTTCGCGACTGATTTATTTTGGAATTCGAAAGCTGTACTCGCAACTGTAAGCTCTTTTATACTTGTTAACATTCGTCGCCACTGTTTCGATGGTTAGAGAAATGGGAAGGTGTTAACAATGTAGAGCGAGCCAGGAGACCTGCCAGTAAGTTTTAATTAAGCTTTCGGGAGTTAGGGCTTGGGCTGATTTCGGTATTTTCCGTGTTACCCATTTTTTTGAAAAGATTTGAAATGTATAACGGTCAAAGTAGTGAGGATAGTAATTGACGGGTTTTCTTGTATTCTATATGTTACTGGGTTGCTGGATCTTTTAACCAGTTCGTTCTAGATACTTAAATCCCAACTTTAAGTCATGATACATCTAATAACAGGGGGTGAACGTTCGGGTAAATCATCTTATGCACAGCATTTGGCTCTTGAGGCGTCCAATGCCCCAATTTATTTAGCCACAGCCATAGTCTGGGACGATGACTTTAAGCAACGGATAGATCGGCACAAAACTGAACGCGATGAGCGTTGGCAACTGATCGAGTCTGAGATGAAATTATTTGATCCACTACCAGAAAATAGCAGTGCAGTGGTAATTGATTGTATTACCCTTTGGTTGACCAATTTTTTCTCACACTTTAAGAGTGATAAAGAGAAGACGCTTGAGGCAGCCAAAAATGAAATTAATCAATTAACTCGGTACTCCGGGAATCTGTTCATCGTAACGAATGAGATAGGCATGGGTGTACACGCGCACAATCAAGCTGCTCGTGATTTTGTGGAATTACAAGGATGGACGAACCAATACCTAGCTAAAAAAGCCATCAGAGTTATACTTATGGTTTCAGGAATACCCATGCAAGTAAAGTAACAAACGATTAATTGTAATGAAGGAAGCGAAAAAGGTAAAGCAGAAGAAACTCTATTATATTGAGGACGAATTATATGTGTTTACAGAGCCTATCATTTACAAAGAGGTTACTGCTGTAAGAGTGGTTGCAGGCATTGCCCATACGGATTTAAAGAAAAGGTTTAGTTAAGTATGAGACCATTTGATGAGGAAGGATTTCGGGTAGCGTTACAGAAAAAAATTGATACTAAAACCAAACCATTAGGAGCGCTGGGTAAGCTCGAGAAATTGGCCTTTCAAATTGGCATGGTTCAAAAGTCCTTAACACCAGAGCTTAGGTCACCAAAGCTCTTTATTTTTGTAGCAGATCACGGTATTGCACGGGAAGGTGTCAGCGCTTATCCGGCTGAAGTAACTCACCAAATGGCGCTTAATTTTTTGAGCGGGGGAGCTGCTATCAACGTATTTTGTAAACAACATAATATTGCGTTGAATATCGTGGACGCAGGTGTTAACGCAGATTTAACTTATGTTAATGGTTTCATCGATAAAAAAGTGGCCTTTGGCACACAAAATTTCTTGCATACAAATGCTATGACCATAGAACAGTGTCAACAAGCCTTTGTCTTTGGTCAAAGCCTAATTGATTCGGATAAGGCGCCTTCCATTTTTTGTTTTGGTGAAATGGGGATTGGCAATACTTCTTCTGCCAGCATAATCATGAGCCTGCTTTGTGATGAGCCTATTGAAAATTGTGTTGGTAGGGGCACGGGTCTCTCTAATCAGCAGCACAAACATAAATTAGCAGTTTTGAGCAAGGCAATTAAAAAACATCAAATAAACAGAAAAGACCCAATGGAGGTACTAACTACATTTGGGGGTTTTGAAATTGCCATGATGAGCAGTGCAATGTTAGCCGCCGCCAAGGGAGGAAGGTTAATAGTTGTGGACGGTTTCATAGCCACGGCAGCTTTTTTAATAGCGCATGGCTTGAAACCGGAGATAATAGATCATGCGATTTTTAGTCACGTGTCTGATGAGCATGGACACCAAAAAATGTTAGATTTTCTGGGCGCTGACCCATTATTAAAACTGGATTTGAGGCTAGGTGAAGGCACAGGTTGTGCCCTGGCCTATCCTCTCATAGAATCAGCAGTCATTTTTTTAAATGATATGGCGTCCTATGAATCGGCAGGTGTGAGTAAAGAAAGTAATGATTAAACAGGAGCTAAAAATTTTCTTTACAGCGCTTATGTTTTATTCTCGTATTCCATGTCCTAAATGGGTAGACCATTCACCCGATATGCTGAATAAAGCCACTCGGTATTTTCCATTTATTGGTTGGATTGTAGCCGGGGTATCAGCAGGTGTCTTGTATGGGTTCTCACAATTTTTACCTATGAGTATTGCCATTCTTTTGTCAATGATAGCTGCTATTTTGACAACAGGCGCTTTTCACGAAGATGGGCTGGCCGATGTATGTGATGGGTTTGGAGGAGGTTGGACCAAAGAGCGCATACTGGCCATTATGAAAGACAGTGTAATCGGTGCATACGGAGTAGTGGGTATGGCGCTCATTTTACTGTTGAAATACATTACTTTGGTAGAATTAGCTGGTATTATGTCGGCCCTGTACCTGATTACCGTCTTGTTTTCCGCACATGCTCTTAGTCGTTTTATGGCGGTGGTGATCATTAGGTTTTCTAAATATGCAAGGGATAATGAAGACGCAAAAGCTAAACCAGTTGCCAAAAAACTACCATTTACTTCTTTTTTCGTGGCTGCGGTCTTTGGGTTAGTTCCCTTATTCTGTTTTCAGTCTTTTTATGTTTTGGCTGCCATCGTTCCACCAATATTGATAACATTTTATCTAAAAGGATATTTTAATAAATGGATTAATGGCTACACCGGTGATTGCCTAGGTGCAGTTCAGCAAGTGACGGAAGTGGTATTTTATTTAAGCTTTTTGGCGGTATGGACATTTATTTAGTGCGACACAGCACACCGGATATTCCAAAAGGAGTGTGCTATGGTCAGGCCGACATAGACGTGACGGATAGTTTTGATCGTGAAGTATCGCGTCTTAAGGGTATTCTTCCAGAAAATTCCCAATGCTATTCAAGTCCGCTCAAAAGATGTATCAAGATGGCCGACTATCTCTCAAGCGACTATCAGGTAGATGACCGATTGATGGAAATGTCTTTTGGGGAATGGGAAGAAAAGGAATGGACGACCATAGATCAAACAGCGCTTAATGAATGGATGACGAATTTTGTAAGTAGCAGAGTGCCAAATGGTGAATCCTTTAATGACCTTATTAGCAGAGCCATTGATTTTTGGGAAGAGCTCACTGAAACCAGGGCTTCAGGAAATTATATTGTCTATACGCATGGAGGGTTCATTCGCTCTATAGTTACACATCTGTTATCAATGCCGCCTGAAAAGGTCTACAGCTTTCATTTAGACTTTGCCAGTGTGACTAAGGTTGGTATTCACAATAAACAGTTTAGACTTGAATATCTTAATCGATAACCTTGCGAAATTAATACGTGATAAATGTGAACATACAGGAGCTTCATGTGTTTGCTCTTCTGTGAAGAAGAGAGGCGTTAAAAAATCAAACGATAAATTGTATTACATAGAAAACGGCATGTACGTTTTCACAGAAGCATATCATTTGCAAAGGGGGTACTGCTGCAAAAGCGGCTGTCGCCACTGTCCGTATGGTTTCCATGATAAAACCAAAAATTAGTATCAGTTGGAGCGGTGGTAAAGACTCCGCTCTTGCCTTGTATAAACTGTCGCAATCTGATGAGTTCGATATAGATCATCTTCATACTGTTTTAGACGCTGACAATCAAAGAGTGAGCATGCACGGTATTCATGAAGACCTAATTCAAATGCAAGCAGACCTTATGGGATTCCCTCTCAGGAAGCTGTATCTAACCATCGATAAGACCACCATGGCCTACGAAAAGCTCATGCTTTCTTATTACGATCAAATAAAAAACCAAGGGATTGATTATGTGATGTTCGGAGATATATTTCTTGAGGACTTAAAAGATTTTCGTGATTCCATGTTGAACAAGGGTGGATTGAAAGGGATATATCCAATTTGGCAAAATCAATCCGGAGAACTGCTGAGAAAATTCTTTGATTTTGGGTTTGAAGCTATTATGTGTGCTGCTGATGATGACAAATTAGATAAAACGAGGGTTGGGAAACCCTTATCGAATGAACTGCAAGGATTGGATATTGATCCGTGTGGTGAGAATGGTGAGTATCACTCCTTTGTTACCTTAAACCCAATGTTTAAGCGGAGTTTTGATATCCAGGTTGGCGAAATAAAGTCTAAAAAATATGAATTTGATTCACTTACTGAATCCGGAGAGATGAAAACTCACCGTTCAAAGTTTTGGTTTGCCAACCTTGAACTAACCTAGATCAACAAGCTTGCGAGCGGCAGAAAATGGAGTGATTTGGCCAACCTTCACATTCTCCTCCATAGAATTCAAGTGTTTTAGAACTTTAGGCGATGCATAAAAACCTGTTTTCAATAAGTGGCTGATACTTTCTTTCATCCAGCTAACATTCTGATTTTGTCGTTGAAGTTTTAACCAGTCCTCTCCAACGGAATTAAAGTATTCCAAAATCATTGACCAAACCTTTTCAAGTCCTGTATTTTTAACTGAAGAGCAGAGGTTAACCTTGGGACTCCATCCTGATGAGGAGAGGGGAAAAAGGTGCAGCGCATTTTCGAATTCTATTTTTGCTTTCTTTGATGCTTGAATATTGTCACCATCGGCTTTATTTATCACAATGGCATCAGCCATTTCCATTATTCCCTTTTTTATGCCTTGCAGCTCATCGCCGGCCCCGGCGAGTAAAAGTAAAAGAAAGAAGTCCACCATACCCTTCACAGCAGTTTCAGATTGGCCAACGCCGACAGTTTCGATCAATATGATATCAAAACCTGCCGCTTCGCACAGCAATAATGTTTCACGTGTCTTATTGGCTACTCCTCCCAGGGAATCACCGGTGGGCGAGGGGCGTATATAGGCATTCAGATCATTGGAGAGGGATTCCATTCTGGTTTTATCTCCCAATATGCTGCCCCCGGTTCGCTGACTACTCGGGTCGACGGTCAACACAGCAAGATTATGGCCGCTGCCGGTTAGTAGTCCTCCAAAAGTTTCAATAAATGTGCTTTTTCCAACTCCCGGTACTCCCGTAATTCCTATTCGTTTTGAACCGCCTGTATTTGGGAGAATAGTATTAAGTATCTCCTCACCAAGTAGAATATCCGGCGTTGCACTGCTTTCTATAAGCGTAATAGCCTTACTTAGCACAACCCTATTGCCACTAAGGATACCATCCACATACTCACCTTTAGAAAGTCTTTTTCGCTGATATTGGGTCATGCCAAATCTAAAATACTAAGCATGCTTACAATTCAAGGCTAAATTGTGCTTTTTTTAATATAATGCGTATTTTGTCTCTTCTAATTACACTCAAGAATGGAAAAAGAGCATGGAAACATCTGGCTTGATAGCTTATTCGGTACTATTTTCATTTATCTCTTTATGTACGTCATATCCTTAATACCTGCATTTAGAATTTTTGAGGCATTTGATGCTGTGGGGCAGGCGCTTGCAGATTTTGAAATGACAGATATAGCCTTTAACAAACTCAGAGAACCACTTCCGCCAGATACTACGATCGTACTTGTAAATATGGGTAATCTGGATCGTTCAGGAATTGCTCAGCAAATTCGAATTGTAGATAAATATGGCCCTAAGGTTATAGGTATGGATAGCTTTTTCAAAGGTTATAATGAGGATACATTGGGTTCTTTGGTATTGGCAGGAGCCTTGGCCTCGGTGCAATCTGAGTTGGTTATGGTTACCAAAGTGGAACAGACCGATTCATTAGCAGCCTTACATGAGGGAGATGAGCTATATGACTATTTATACACTTCAGATAGTATGTATACCTTCAATGCTCATCAAGCTATTGCAAATCTAGATACTGATGCAGAGTATCAGGATGATGTAAAGATCTGCCGTGCCTTTCCTCCTAAGCGTACAGACCTTTCTACTGGGATTGAACACATGGCGTTTGGGGCAAAAATGGCGGAATTATATAAGCCCGGGATTACCAATCAACTTATGGATCGTGATAAAGACTATGAAATTATTAATTACCGCGGCGATTTTTTAAACTTCTTTGGCAATGGGGATAAGTTTTCAACTAGGTTCTATGCATTGGACTGGGACCAGGTATTGAACGAGGATTTTGTACCGGAACTATTAAAAGACAAGGTTGTTCTCTTTGGTTTTTTAGGAGCTTATTTTGGAGCGCCTGAGTGGGAGGATAAATTTTTCACACCACTAAATCCAAAAATTGCAGGCAGGGCTAATCCCGATATGTTCGGTCCTGTAATTCATGCGAATATTTTGTCGATGATCTTGAATGAGGATTATGTTGATACCTTTTCAGAGACAATAGATACTATATTCGGGGTAATACTATGTTTTTTCAATGTGTTGCTCTTTTCCTATATCTACAGGAAATATGGTGTTTGGTATGACGGACTAACAAAACTGATTCAGGTCTTTGAAGTAGCCATTATTCTTTTTTTAATTATTCAGATTTTCTCTTCTTCAAGTTTCAAACTTGAATTGACCTACGGATTGATTGCTTTAGCTCTTGCCGGAGATTTGTTAGAGGTGTATTATGGGGTGGTTAAAAATCTATTTAGCCAAGCCGGTAGAAGATTGATGTTTAAGAAAACTAAAAAGCGGAAAGTGCGGTTAAAATAACCTAAGTCCATGCTTATTAGTAGTTTAGTGTTTAAAAATAGTGGGGGAACATAAAAAAATGGCAGGATTTCTGTTTACCTGCCTTACCATCGACGTATAAACAATTAACCATAACTAAAAAATATTATTCAATATTAGATGCATTAAATAATTGGTGAGTATCATGAAAAAGCATTTTATCTTGACCTTGGTCATTCTTCTAGTAGGGAGCCAGGTCTTTTCTCAAGGTTATACTTTTAAGGTTCTGGCGAACAGAGGTGAGAATAAAATAAAAACAGGTTCTGAAACAAAACCTTTGAAGACGGGCGCCTCGCTCAAGTCTGATGATGAACTCATAGTTTCGAGCAACGCTTACCTTGGTTTGGTCCATTCAAGTGGTAAAACTATGGAACTAAAAGAGGCCGGAAATCACAAAGTTTCCGAGCTGGCTCAGAGGGTTAGCCAGGGTGGAAGTAGCGTAGCCAGCAAGTACGCAGATTTCGTACTTAGCAAGATGTCCGCCGAGGGTAAAAAGAACAGGTTAAGCGCTACCGGAGCAGTTCATAGAGGACCAGAAGATCCAATAAGTGTTTTTCTCCCCTCTATTTCAGAGATCTATGGAGACAGAGCGCTAATACAGTGGGATAGTTCTCAAGTAGCAAATGCGTATAAAGTGACGATAAGAAATATGTTTGATGATACGCTAATGGAAATTAAGACCAATGAAAACGGTATTGAGGTTGATATGACTGATGAGAAGCTTGCAAAGGAGAATGTTCTTCTTATCGAAGTATCAGACGGAAACGATCCAACAAGAAAGACCGAGTCTAAAGCGATTAGGCGATTATCAGAAGATAAAACCACCCAGGTTAAAGATCAATTAGATGCATTAATGGAAGGTGTTGAAGAGGTAACTGCTCTCAACAAGTTTATTCTGGCCGGATTCTTTGAAGAGAATAACTTACTTGCCGATGCACTTACAGCATATCAAGAAGCCATTAATATGGCGCCTGAGGTCGATACTTTTAAAGAGGCCTACGAAGAATTTTTATATCGAAATGCAATGTTGAAGTCCAACTGATCAAAATAATATCAAGAAAAAAGCGGCTCATTTGAGCCGCTTTTTTTGTATCAGCATAAAACAGCTAAATTTTTTGATTGTGTTGGAATACATATATTCAGGAGTTAAAGCATTTGATTAGAGCGCGTATCAACAATCTTCTAAAAACCCTGGGTCCAGGGATTATTTTTGCCGGCATGTGTATCGGAGTATCGCATTTGGTACAATCAACACGTGCCGGCGCTGATTACGGCTTTTCTCTTCTACTGGTGGTAGTGGCTGCCAACCTGTTTAAGTATCCATTTTTTGAATTTTCATCTCGATATACAGCTGCCACAGGCAAGAGTATTCTAGATGGTTATGCAAGTGTTGGCAAATGGATTTTATGGGTTTACGGTGCGGTTACGTTTATTAGTATGTTTATAGTAACTGCTGCGGTCACATTCGTCGCTGCCGGCTTATTAAGTAATTTATTAGGTCTTGATATCTCTACGGATATTTGGGCAGCAATTATTTTCTTCTTTTGCCTGATACTCCTTTATACAGGGAAATATAATGCACTTGACAGCTTGCTGAAAATAGTTAGTACAGTTCTGTTAATTTCTACCGTTACAGCGGCTATTGTGGCATTTATCAATGGACGCGTGCCTGCAGCGGATGGCTTTATATCTAAGGAAGTACTATCTCCTGAAGGAGTTATCTTCTTAATCGCTCTTATGGGCTGGATGCCAACTGCAGTCGATATGAGTACCTGGACCGGTCTTTGGGCGGAGGCACGGATTAAACAAACAGGGTATAAGCCGACAATGAAGGAGACATTACTTGACTTCAATCTGGGCTATGGCATAACAGCCTTATTGGCCATGATCTTCCTTTCACTTGGGGCTTTGGTACTATTTGGAACGGGTATAGAATTGTCGAATAGTTCGGCTGCTTTTGCCGGTCAGCTTATAGGTATGTATACCTCATCTATAGGAGAATGGAGTCACATCGTTATTGCTGCAGCGGCTTTTAGCGCTATGTTTAGTACTTCAATAACCGTGTTGGACGGTTATGGCAGGTCGATGGCTAGAATTCAAAAATTACTTATATCAAAGGAGCAAAAATGGTCATACGCCTTTTGGATCATAATTGTTAGCCTGGGCGCTTATATTGTGATTTCTCAGTTTCTTAACGATTTAAAAAGCTTGGTGGATCTGGCCACTATACTTTCATTTGTTATTGCCCCTTTAGCTGCTTATTTGAACTATAAAGTAATTCTTTCTAATGAGGTCTCCAATTATTACCAACCACCTCGTTGGCTGAGACTATTAGCTATAGCAGGTCTGTTGTTCCTTGTTTTATTCACAATAATCTACTTTGTGGTACTAATGCGGTAGGACAAATATTTTTCGTTTTCTTCTGTTGCAAATTAAAAAGTCAAACTCTAATATTGCAGTCCATTTGAGAAACACTCCCCCTTAGCTCAGTTGGTTAGAGCGGCTGACTGTTAATCAGTAGGTCCTTGGTTCGAGCCCAAGAGGGGGAGCTTTATAATCAGCCACTTATTTGAATCATTAATAAGTGGCTTTTTGTTTTAATTATGCTTTCAGCTATTCTTTAAAAACTATATCTAACCCCAAGGTTAAAGTTCCTCTCTGCTGCGGCCCATCCAAAACGATCTACATAGTCTGTATCAAAAATGTTATTGATGCTTCCCGAGAGGGTTAGCTGATTAAATGTGTAAGATACAAAACCGTCGAAAAGGTCATAGGATTCTAATGTGATTTCATCGTTCTCCGGAACTTCTCCTACATGCAGGTGTGTTAGTTTAAACAGTAAATTGTCAACCGGACGCATTGTTGCACTGAAACCGAATTTTTTTTCGGGTACCCTGCGCAAGATGGCGTCGTCTGTTAACGATCTGGTATAGGTGTAATGTCCGGCCAGGGTAAGCTCTGGCGCGATGATGTAGCTAAAGTTAACTTCTACCCCATCTACCTCAGTTTCACCTTCTACGTTTTCATAGCCGCCGTCAAAAACACCACCTTCGAACGTAGTGATAAAATCAATTAAGTCCTTGTCCATTCTGTAGAAGTAGACGCCACCCACTTGAAAATTACTTTCACCTAGCAATTCAAATCCAAATTCTACCGTTTCAGATTCCTGAGGTTCAAGATCAGGATTCCCTGCATCAGAAGCCAGGAAACCAAAGTCTCCACTATACAATTCATTTAATGAAGGAGTACGAAAGGCGGTGGCATAGGACGCCAGCAACTTTAGCTTTCCTGCATCCACATCGATCAAATAGCTTGGATTTATATTCCACACAAAGTTTGAACCATAAAGATTATGGTTATTTAGACGACCACCCACTTGAAGATCGAAGTTTCGAGAGCCGTAAATCAGGGATACATAGGGGTCAACCATCGTGAAGTTTTCAGTATCAGCGCCTTCAAACTCGCTGGAGGGTCGCTGAAAGTTTACTCCGCCCAGCAGTTTTATTTCATCTGTCAGATTTTGATCTACAATTACATCAGCCTGGAGCGTATGACCATTAAACTCGCTAATGTCTCGTTCTCCAGGATCTCCCGGCTGATCAAATGTACGATCATTGCTGTGGTACGATAAGTTTGCCTTTAAGCTACCACGGCTCCATTTATAGCTTGGTGATACAGCCAATCTCAATTGATTCTGGTCTAATTTAGAATCGTTATCCCGAAAACCTCCACCATCAAAATCGTTTTCGATGTCATCGTAGGCGGCGGTTAAGTCTACCGTAAATCGATCCGTAAATTCATAGCCAAACTTCCCTAAAAAATTCAGATTTTGAATTCCGTCATCATCGAAATTCTGGTTTCCTAACGTATCTAATGCTGCTGAAAAACCATCAGAAGACCTATATGAGCCACTTAACATATAGTTGAATCTATCTATCCTGCCAGAAACATTTGCATTGGAAGTAAAAGTATTAAAGCTTCCGTATTCAGTATTTAAAGTGGTTTTTATCGTTTCCTGCGCCGCTTTTTTCATGGTAATATTTATCACCCCGGCTGCTGCTCCCGTACCGTAAAGAGAACTAAGTCCACCTTTCAAAACCTCTATCGATTCCACCTGATCAAGGTTCAGAAGCCGTAAATCAAATGTCTGTTGGGTGCCTGTAGGATCGTTATAAGGAATTCCATCAATAAGGATTAGGGTTTGCTCACTTTGAGCTCCCCTGATTCGATAGCCAATATCCGTTCCTGGCGTTGCAAAGTTTCCATCAATTTGGACGCCGGGTATTTCATTGAGTAAATCTGTAATGTCCTTACCTCTGTTAGCTTCTATTTGCTTTCTGTCCAGTTTATAGATGGTTTTTCCTGATTTTTCAATCGTTGTTTCTACTTTGTTTCCGGTTACCACTACATCTTCCAACTGAACAGTTTTAAGGGAGTCCTGAGCTTTTGCACTCAGACTTAGGCAAACGAATGCCACCAATACATAAATTTTTTGCATAATTTTAATCCATAAATGAGCTTCATTGCTGTGTAGAGCATGCTATAGCCTTCACTTCAACTTTCACCCGAAGTTTAGTTTGAAATAAATTTCTTCGGCAGGTCTCCTGACTTGTTCAACTTGGGCTTCCTTCCCATCCGACAGTTGGCGGACAGTGGAATTAGATTTGAACCAAGCTTACTGAACTTACAGTTGCGGGGACAGTTCTTGATTTTCACAAGATTCCCTTTTAAGCCCATGTAATAAAGATTTACAACATGGACACCGAATACAGTGTAAATGTATAATTATATATCCATTCAAATAGAAAAGCGGTATAATTAAGTTTTGGCGAAGGCGGGATTGTATTCATTAAATCGAAAGATAAACTTACTTTTACCTTCGAAACGAGGCGCGTAAGCGTAAAAGGGAATCCGGTGCTATCCCCAAAAGGGATAAACTCCGGAGCTGCCCCCGCAGCTGTAAGCCGAACTTAGCTATGCTGAGGGGTTTTATATCTATAGCCACTGTCCGCCAACTGGCGGATGGGAAGGCCTAAAACCCGGTAAGCCAGAAGAC
>CALBPF010000120.1 GCA_937899105.1 uncultured Flammeovirgaceae bacterium
AACCACAGACATGACATAGATAGTAATATGGCACTTGTTTTTGTTGGCGGGAAGGGATTTTTACTGGGCCTACTGATAGCATTTATTCCAGCCTTATTTGCGATTCGCTATAGAAGAAAACTTAAAAAATTAAACACCTAAATCATAAATCCAAAACTTACCTGAAATGAAAATTGCACTTTACTTATCCTGCCTACTGTTTGGTTACACAGCCTCCTTCGGCCAGGTTCCAAAAACTGATTTAAAGAAAGAATACGACAAGATAGAAGCTACTAGAACGTTGTTCTCGGAATCGCTAAAAAAGAAAGACTACCTAAGCTTATTAAAATGTGTGGATAGAGAAATCAGAACGATTAGTCCGGGTACTGAACCTTTCATGGTAATTAATGCAATTTTTAAAGAACAAGGTGGAATACCGTATGACAGCATATTCACTTATCCCCAAGAAACCGTAATCGTGAGCGATAGCACTGCTTATGATTTTGGAACCAGAAAATCCTATTACACTGACGAGCAAGGGAAGGCTGTAGAATTAGAAGATACCTACTTAACGCTATTTAAAAAAGATAAAAAGGGACTCTGGAAAATGTATCGAGAAGTAGCTTCAGGTTTCTTGGAGGATTGAGACCAAAACTCAATACTATATGCAGCTAAATCATTACAAAATATCTGCTTCTCAAGAGTCCAGGAGTTTGTCTAAACACTATTTAAGGTTTGCGATTCTTGGAATAATAATTACGCTCATTGGTTTTATTCCTACTTATTTTCGACCCTTAACTGAAAATAAAGAGTTTGCACTTATCTATCATTTACACGGTCTTTTTTGTGCCTCTTGGCTTATTTTGTTTTTGGTTCAGACGGCACTGATCAACCGTAATAACCACAAGCTCCACATGAAGCTCGGCTTTCTGGGAATCTTCATTGCCGTAGGGGTGGTAATCACCTTACACCGTGTGGAGTTCGTAACGGCCACCAGAGAACTCCAATCGGGCGTAGGCTTGGGCACTCAGACATTTTTAGGTTCCGGACTACTAGATCCACTTGCGATTGGCTCATTGATAACGGTGGCCATGGTACTTCGTAAAAAACCCGAGATACACAAAAGGCTGACCCTACTGGCCACCATTATTCTGTTATGGGTTTCCTGGGTACGACTACGCTACTACTTCCCCCCTTTTCCCGGCAACTTTGATGTATTTGGGTTTGGATTTGCTATGCTACCTATACCTATATTTTGGGTTATAGAGTGGCGTGCACATGGCAAAATACACCCAATCATGTTCAAGGCCGGAATGCTGGTCATTCTGGAACAAGGCCTTCAAGTACTGGCACCTTACGCAGGGTATAATCATCAAGTAATGAAATTAGCCAACCACGTATATACCTCATTTGGCGGAGAACTACCTAATCCTTATCCAATATTACCATGAACACCACGATGCAACCTACTCAATCAAATGAACGCTACGAAGTGCTGGATGTGCTACGCGGTTTTGCCTTATTGGGTGTAATGATCGCCAATATGGCCTACCATTCCGGTCATTGGTTCTTGTCGCCAGAGAAGCAAGCGGCATTGAGCTTTTACCATTTCGGAGAGCTGGTTACATGGATCGTTCATTTTGTCACCGAAGGAAAGTTTTACTCCATATTCTCTTTACTATTTGGAATTGGTTTCGGCCTTCAAATACAGCGAGCAATGGAAAAGGAGCAGCCCTTCAGCGCAAGGTTCAGCGGAAGATTGCTCACCCTGTTACTTTTTGGCATTCTACACGCCGTTTTCTTTTTCGTCGGAGATATTCTTATTGTGTACGCCTTACTAGGTTTTATACTCATCTTATTTAGGAAAGCTAATAATAAAACATTGCTACGGCTGGCTTTTATTTTACCCATTATTCCGGTCATTCAATATACCATTGAATGGTCAGCCGCACAGGGAACTACTGCCGCGGGTGAAATCTCAGGAAGGGAAATGTTTGAACAGATTATCCTGACCTATCAAACCGGTTCCACGAAAGAAATATTTATGACTAACTTCTTCGGATATATCTTTGGAAGATTCCCCGATCTCATTTTTACCGGAAGGCTATTCAAAGTATTTGCCATGTTTTTACTTGGCTTTTATATCGCTAAAAACAGGTGGTTTGCAGAGATTCCACAACGGCGAGAACAGTTAAAACGAATCATGCTATGGTCTGCTCTGGTGGGGATTCCCTGTAACCTGGTGATGGCGCATATGATGTCAACCGGAGCCTACTATACCATGGCACCTTCCGGCATAATCGAACCTATCGTATACGCCTTCGGTGTGCCGGCTCTGGGTATCTGTTACGCATGCGGTATAGCGTTAGCTTATCAAAAAGAGAAGTTCAAGACTACACTTCAAGTCCTGGCGCCTTTAGGACGGATGGCGCTCACGAATTACCTGATGCAGAGCGTAATAGGGTGTCTGATCTTTCAAAGTTACGGCCTTGGTTTATTTGGGCATATCAGTCCTGTTTTCTTTACGCTGATAGGCATTAGCATACTCATACTCCAAATCATTTTCAGCAATTGGTGGCTCTCTAAGTATCAATATGGCCCCGCAGAATGGCTTTGGCGATCCATGACGTATCGAAAAATACAGCCTATTAAAATAAAAGAATCACTTGCTCATGGAATTTAAAAAAATTAGTCAGTGCGGTTTTCACCTGATAGTGGCAAACACTTAAAAAAATGAAAAAAGAGAACTATATCTACCTAGCTGTATTATTTTCAATCATTTCTTGTTCGTCAAAAGAACATGCTGAAGCGGATAAAATAACAAGGACAGGCAATGATAAAACCATTGAAATTATCTCCCAAGAATGGCCAGGCCAGAAGCCAAATCTGTATGATATGCCTGTAAATAACGGGCTCGATCATCTTGAATTTGCTGATCTCAACATAGTACAACTCGACACCGCCGACCTGGTACTGGGCATATCACTCGATGAACAACAAATCGCGGTTCCACTCGCTTACCTGGAAGGTTTTGAAGTGGCTAACCTCATATTGAATGTCCAAAACTACTTGCTCACCTGGTGCGGGTTGGTTGGATCGGCCCAAGTCTTTGCCGGCAATATCGGTGACGATACCCTCGGTTTCGATTTTGGACGAGCCTTAATCGACAACAACCTTTTAATGGTTGATCGCAAGACCCAATCAGTATGGAATCAATTGTCCAATGAGGCTGTCCATGGTGAGCTAAAAGGTACCAAGTTGGATTTGCTTCCGGCAATTCAAACTACCTGGGGCTTCTGGAAAAAGAAGTATCCCACGACCGATGTTTTGATCAATAAGGACACTGTAGGTGCAGCCTTCCCTTCATTGTTGTTTGAAAAACCCTATTACACCTCCTGGCAACCCGATAGTGGGAACTTCTACATGCTTGATCACCACCAACCTGAAAATTTGGGGCTGGGTTTGGTCATTGGAAAGTCATCCCTCTATTTCCCTTTTTCAGAACTATTTAAGTATCCTTCTCCTGTAGAATTTAAGGGGTTGGACGAAACACTGACTATCCATTTTGATGCATCAGGGTTGACGGCCTGGGCGGAAGATAGTACTGGAAACGTACTTCCAGGTACGTTGGCTTACAACTGGGCATGGAAAACTTTCCATCCTGAATCTGAAATTTTCAAGGACTGATTATCGACATCACCCATTTACCCATGCTAAAACACTATTCAATTACAAATGAATCTAACCTGGCAGGTTTCCTCATGGTTCTCGGTGGGATTATCATCCTTATCACAATTCTGTTTGAGTACAGAATTGGCTGGATTGGGGTAGAACGGCCTGAAAGTGCGATTCCACCTTTTAACTTCAATGCCTGGAGCCAACTAAGACTGATCTGGGGATGGCAAGTCATTGGCTTCTTCTTTATAGCAGTGGCCTATCTTCTATTGTTAAAGAGTTCAGTTTCCGTAATTAAAAGTCTGTTTTGGGCTGTTCTACTCCTTTGTACAATTTCTTTGATCATAGCTTTTGGTATTACCCTCGGAAGCTACTACACGGCATTAGAGGTTTACGATGAACAACCTGTCATCTTCGATGCACTTCGAGGAGCAGTACGTTCATTGTATTCAATAGGACTTCTAAGCTTAATACTCCTTATAGTTGTTCACCTGCACGAAACATTTGGCCGCAACCGTACAATACACAGAGAGTGGGGATTGGCAGGGTTTAGCATAGTGGTGATCGGCGTTGTGCTAAGTTTTGTTCCAGGCCTACCGGGTCAGCTGATAGGTGCTGTCATATTTTTTATTCCTGTTTTTATTGGATTTGGCTATTGGAGAAATACCTAACTATCATAAACCAAACGTGAAATATCTAATCACAAGTATATTTTTAATGGTCATTATCTCCTGTCAGATGAATGATCCAACTGGCATGGACTCTATCCGTATCCCTGGCGAATTTGAGCCGCAGGAAGCCATTTGGTTGGGATACAGGAGTGTTAGGGAAGAGGGTTACTTCGAGAATGAAACCTATAAAATTCTTAGCGCCATCAAACCTAAGAAGACTATGCGCACCTCATTACTAATTATTGCTTTGCTAGCCTTACATATCGAAACCATGAGCCAGGACTATAACGGACCGATCATCGATATGCATGTGCACGCCTACCATGAAGGCAACCCCTTTTTTAGAATGAGAATACATCCACCCACGTTGCGGGGTGAAAGCTATACAGGTGCCAGCTCAGCTGAAGAACTGAAACAACAAACACTAGCTATCTTCAAGGAGCATAATGTAGTCAAAGCCGTTGTGAGCGATGGGGTTCTGTGGGATGACGGCTCCTTTGACGACATCATTCTTTACGGTAGACGAAACATGACCGTAGACAGCCTGCGAGATGCACACTCCCAACAAAAATTCGATGTGCTGGGTGAGCTCGCACCTTTTTATAGCGGAAAAGTGGCTGGCGATTCTTCGTTAGCTCCACTTTTTGGGTTAGCAGAAGAATTAGGCGCTCCTGCAGGTATTCATATTTTCCCTGGAGGTCCTAACTGGTTATGGAATCGCTTTCCGGGAATGTTTCCACTCATGCGGGCTAAGAATGCCGACCCCAAGCAGCTCCAGGAAGTAATGATCGCATACCCCAAAATGAAGCTTTACATTATGCATGGAGGATGGCCCTATGTAGATGATGTGAAAGCTTTGATGTATATGCATTCTCAACTGTATGTCGACGTAGCGGTGCTAAACTGGATTTTACCAAAGGAAGAGTTCTATGCTTACCTGAAGGAGTTAATCAACGCGGGCTTTGGTGATAAGATCATGTTTGGAAGCGATCAGATGATCTGGCCACAATTGATTGGTGAAGGTATAAAGACTATCAACGAAGCCCCTTTTCTATCCTTAGATCAAAAGGCCGATATCTTTTATAACAATGCCGCTCGTTTTCTGGAACTCACTGAGGAGGAGATTGAAGCACACAAGAAAAAGCTGTTGCCCAGAAATTAAGCAAGCATGTCAAGGGCGTATTTTTTTATATTGATCTTCACAAATTGCTTTTTTTACTCAGACCTCCGGGCACAACTAGCAGACCTTGCCATAACCAATATCACACTTATTGACGGTACCGGGAAAGTCGTTCAAGAAAGCAAAACTATTCTGATTAAAGAAGGACGCTTTCTAGATATCATAGATGCCAAAGAGAAATGTAAAGCCCGGTCTTTCGTAGATGGCGCCGGAAAATACGTCATACCCGGCCTGTTTGAGTATCATGTCCATATTGGACCTGAATTCAGATGGCCACTGGTCATGTCTCAGTTTATCCACTTTGGCATTACCTCTGTCCTAATCCCAGGTACCAACAACCAGAAATTCCTTCAATTCAAGGAGAGAATAAAGGAAGAGAATTTGATCGCCCCTCACCTTTACCATACCAGCTTAATGATCTCAATGGAAGGGAAACACCCAGCAAAAACGTATGGAGACCACTATGTAGATGGAGTCAACGTCCACTATGTGAAGGATGAAACTAGCATCGAACCCATTGTAAGTCAGGCGGTTAAAGATGCGGCAATTGCCATTAAAGTTATGATTGAAGATGGTCCGCAACCGCCTTTTGTAACGCGTATTCCTGAAAAATATGTTTTCTTACTTTCAGCGCAGGCGCACATTGTAGGCTTAGATTTTTTTGCCCATGTCAGTGACATGTATGAGGTGAGAGCAGCAGTCAATAATCAAGCGGATGCTCTGATGCATTTTATGGGCGTACAAATCGATTGGGAGAATGATTTGGAAGTGATGCAACAGATTGTAGATCAAAACATTTCCTGGGTTTCTACAGCGATGATTGGTAAATCCTTTTTTCATCCACTTCATCAAGAATGGTTGGAAAATGAGCATTATGAAGTTTTTAGCCAGGACCAGAAACGATACTTCAATGATGAAGATGGATCGATGAAAGCAACTTCTACCGCTGTTCTCTAAAACATGTTTGGTGGCGCCGAGATTCCTCCGGAGGCGATGTTAAAACCTATGATGGAGGACATCAAAAAACTCTACGATATGGGTGTCAATATTGTAGTGGGTACCGACTTGGGTGGTCGTCCCTACATCATGCCAGGCTACAGTTTTCATGAGGAAATGCAGCTGTTTGAGTTGGGTGGTTTCTCAGGAGAACAAATCATACAATGCGCCACACTGAACGCCGCAAAGATGCTCAAAGTGGATGATGATTATGGATCGATCTAAAAAGGCAAGGTTGCCGATATGGCGCTATTGAAAAAAAATCCGCTGATCGATATCAAGAACACCTTGAGTATAGAAACGGTATTCAAAAGAGGAAAAGTTCAGAAACGTTTAGAGGATGAATAACAGCTAGAGTGACGATAATAAAGGTAAGGATGAAATAGAAGCAGTAGCTGTATTTCACAGATCATTGAACCAAAACCCACTCAATCCCGAATAATGCTTAAAACCACATTTAAATGAAATATATAATTTGCATCGTATTATCAGCCACGATCACTCATTTCACTTCAGGTCAGGAATTAAAATCGAATAATCTCTCAGATTTCATTGGTAAACTATATGCCGAAGGAAAGATTCATGGCGGCATACTGGTAGCTGAAGGCAATAATATCTTATACAAAGACGGCTGGGGCATAGCGAAGAAGTCCACCAAACATGGCGCTTGATGGTAGCGAAGTGTTTTCCATCAACAGTATGGACAAAATGTTTACCGCAATTCTCACCTTGCAGTTGGTAGACGAAGAAATCATTTCCTTGAATGACAATCTCAACGGACTGCTTAAAGATTTCAAACACCTCCGAAGCGCTGAGATCACACTTCACGATTTGCTATCGCACCGGTCAGGAATTAGGGATTATTTCTTGTTACAACTTGATGAAAACTGCCATTTGATCTTAGTAAGGATGAAATGCCTACTGAGATTGCCAATTTGGATCTAAAGTTCGAACCGGGGACCATGTTTAACTACAGCAATACGGGCTACGTTTTATTGAGCCTGATCGTGGAAAAATACAGAGGAAAGGACTTCGATGATGTATTAAGAGAAAGACTACTCACACCTCTTGAAATGAACAAGACCCTATTGACATCTGAGCTCGACTTTAGGTATGCATCCTGTGATGCACGTATTCTATCTATTTTGATTAGTGTGTAAA
>CALBPF010000121.1 GCA_937899105.1 uncultured Flammeovirgaceae bacterium
AGGGTCTGTTTTCCAAGGAAAATACTGGCTCAGCGTTACCTCCCAGAATTAAATACAAACTGACACCCGCAACAAACATGATGGAAGCGGTAATTAAAACATATTTTCTCATCTAAAAAGCATATCTTACTCCCATTGCTGCAAATAAGCGAAACTTCAAAGGTTGATCCGCCAATTCCCCGAAAAGACTGAACTCTCCAAAACCAACAATAGGAAAGTCTTGTAACTCGTACTCCATACCAATTATACCCTCAAGGCCCAGATCAAAGTTGGTGCGTTCATCAGTAGTCAAACTTTCAGACGCATTAAAATATGTGTATTCTAACGTTGACAACCGAACCTGGGCCCCTACTCCCCAATACCAATCTAATCTGCCTTCAACATTGGCAGGGAAAGAGTAGTGTAACAAATACCTACCCTGCGCTGCTAACGTAAAATCTAGGGTATGATCAGTGTAGCGAAAACCATCAAAGTCTCCTATACTTTTAAACTTGTCTTTGTAGTATTCACCGTGCCTATTTGGGGATGTTGTTCCCAATGTAAACTCAAGCGCCGTTCTATTATTTCGATACTGCTTGTAGGAGATACCAAATGGATCGCCCACCCTTAGTCCGACACCCTGATCAAAACGCTGAGCAAATGACGAACTTGTTAGACATAATAAGCCAATAAGACAGACAGCCATCTTAAATATTGAAAACATGAATCGATTATAATTGATATTAAAAAACTACCCGCAGACCTATTCCTCCCTGAAAGCGCATCCAACCCGGATCCTCAACAACATCAGTATACATTTCAACCTCCATAAAGGCTGATAGCGGAAGCTGGAAATAAGCATATTCAAAACCAAAAACAGCCGTTGGGCCCATTGTAGTATAATCAACGTCAAAACGACCGGTTTCTGATGTATTGAAACTAACATCTAATAAATATTCATATTCGATATCCAAACGGCGCCACTGTAAACCAGCGCCAATATACCATTGGAGCCCTTTTAAGAGTTTGGTGGCATCATGCTGATAAAGCAATTTTCCTTCTACAACCCACTCCGAGTTTACCACATGACTCAAATACGAAATGCTTTGAGCCACACCCAATGTGTCCGGCTGAATACCATTTTCAAAGTTATCAGTATGATATTGATTATATAATCCGCTTGCAGCTTTACCGGCGTCTATGGCGATGGCAAAGTTTTTATGGGCATAAAATTTATAGGTAAGCGCAAAAGGGTCCCCAAGTTTTACTCCAATACCTTGATAAGGATACTGACTTTCTTCAAAAATAGGACAAACAACACGAGCCTTACCTTTGGATATTTTTATAGGTTTAAATCTTTTCTTTACTACATGACGCTGTGCCCAGCTACTTGGCGCAACTGACAAACAAATGAAGATAAGCATGGCAAGCCTGGCAAGCTTGTGTAAATCAGGCATTTATATATATAATAAATACAAAAGGCAAATTGCGAAGATGTAAAATCGCAACCAAAAGAATTAGATAATTTCTTTATACTGCATTTTATGCAGTTGAGTGTAATAGCCACCCTTTGAAAGCAGCTCATCATGGCTACCGGATTCAACTATTTGACCTTTTTCCAGAACGATTATTCGATCTGCCTGCTGAATGGTAGATAATCTATGCGCAATTACTATGGACGTTCGCCCAGCCATCATTTTATCTATAGCTCCTTGGATCATCTCCTCAGTCTCCGTATCTACAGATGAGGTGGCCTCGTCAAGCACGATTATTCTGGGATCATAAACCATCGCCCGCACAAAAGAAATTAGCTGACGCTGACCAACCGATAGTGTTGATCCCCGCTCCATGACGTTATACTGTAAACCACCCGGCAACCGTTCAATAAATTTTCTGGCCCCCACCAGCTCCGCGGCATGCAGAACCTGTTCTTGGGAAATATTCCGGTTACCCAGAGTGATGTTTTCGTAAATGCTATCTGAGAACAAGAAAACATCCTGTAATACCACGCCAATATTACCTCGTAGATTGGTAAGATCATAGTCTCGCTGTTCCTTATCATCAATAAAGATAGAACCTCTGTTTATATCATAGAACCGATTGAGCAAGTTGATAATGGATGATTTACCTGCTCCTGTGGCGCCAACTAGGGCTATTGTTTCACCTGGTTTGACTTGAAACGAAATGTCCTTCAGTATATAATCTGCATCATTATAAGCAAACCACACTTTCTTAAATTCCACTTTACCTTCCAGATGACCCGGAGCATAGGCGCCATTGTCAGGTATATGGTCATCATTATCGATTAATTTCAAGATCCTGGATGAACTTACAATTCCTAACTGAAGGGTATTGAACCGATCCGCGATGAGCCTAATTGGTCTGAAAAACATTTGAATGTACATAATGAATGCAATTAGCATTCCTAATGTAATATCAGTATCTATTTGATGAAACACTCCACGGCCGCCATACCAGATCAACAGGCCAATTCCTGCTGCGCTTATTACCTCGGCTACCGGAAAATAAACTGAATAATACAAGACCGATTTTAAATTGGCCCTGCGATGCTCACGGTTTATTTCTTCAAACTTTTTGTATTCACGCTTTTCGCTGCCGAAGATCTGTACAATACTCATTCCGGTAATGTGTTCCTGAACGAAGGTATTTAGATTAGAAACTGCGTTACGTACATCATTAAAAGAGACTTTTATTTTCTCTTTAAATATATAGGTACTGATAAGTAGGAGCGGAAAAGTAGATAAGCTGATTAAGGCCAGGCGCCAGTTTTGTGAGAACATGAACCCTAAAATGAATATCAGCTGAAACAAATCCCCTACCAGAGCCGCTAACCCTTCACTAAATACATCTGCAAGTGTTTCTACATCGGAAATAGTGCGCGTTACCAATCTTCCTATTGGGGTCTTGTCAAAAAACTTCAGCCTCAGTTTAACCAAATGAGCATATAGCTTTGTGCGGATATCTTTAATGATATATTGACCTAACCAACCACTGGTATAAGTATGCAGATATTGAACCGCCGATTGCAAGACAAGAAGCGCTATTAAAACCGCAATCATGACTAAAAGTCCATTGTAATCCCCAGCAGCAACTTCCTTATCAATAGTAAGTTGTATTAAAAAGGGGCGAAGTGGGGCAAGAACTCCTAGCGTAATAGTTAGAAAAATCAGCAGGTAAAATCGAAATTGATACGGCTTTACAAATTCAAGCAAGCGCTTGAGTACTTTAAAGTCGACTATATTGCCGCTATTAACATTATCTTTTTCCATCAAATAGGCCTAGAAGCTCGCGAAGGTATGTTCGTAATTAATCAATTTTTTATTAAATATATTGATACAATGTAGAATACCCGCAAAGAAACGATTAGTTATGAGAATAGTTTTAGGAGTTGCTATCTTATTGAATTCAGACGAAAATTGTTGAGGGATATTGTACTGACCTTAAGAATAATCCATGGGCTGGAGCTGCCGCACCCGCTTTCCTTCGGTCTTTTGAAAGAATAATTTGTTGAAAATCTTTCAATGACAAGTTGCCCTGGCCTACTCGTAAAAGTGTACCGACTACAGCGCGCACCATTCCTCTTAAAAACCGATTAGCCGTTATATCGAAGAAAACGTTATTCTCTTCTTTTTTCCACCGCGCTATGGAAACAATGCATCTGAAATTGTTTACTTCTGTTTTCACTTTGCTGAATGATTCAAAGTCATGATCACCTACAAGAAATGTACACGCTTCATTCATAAGCTGAATATTCAAAGCCTTTGGAAAGTAATAGCTATATGGCTTTAAAAAGGGGTCTTTCTTCGTATTTATTTTGTACTGATAACTCCTGGCGATTGCTGAAAACCGTGCGTGTCCATGATCTTCTACTCGTTTAATACTATTGATACTGATATCTTTTGGCAGAAAGCTATTCAGTTGAAAGGTCAACTTTGCTTCATCAACTAACTCCATGAAATCCGCATGAAAAAACTGCTGTTTACAGTGTACTCCAGTATCTGTGCGGCCGCTACCGACTATCGTTATTTCTGTTCTCAGAATAGCGCTTAAGGCCTCTTCTAAAACCTGCTGAACACTTACCGCATTTTCCTGCCGTTGCCACCCATGGTAATTTGTACCGTCGTATGCTGTTGCAAAAAAGTAACGCATCTAGTCTTGGTTAAGAAGCTCCTGAAAGTATTCTACATATTGCCCCACATGATACCCATCCATTAATGCATGATTGACATGGACCGACATCGGCATTTTCAATTTCTCTTCCACCCTTTCCAGCTTGCCAAAAGTGATTTTAGGGACTGAATCTGAATGTGACAATTGACGGGTGTGAGAGTTAGATGTAAAACTAAGCCAAGGTAGGACTGAATATTGAACCACATTAGGCTGAGTAGAAGGATCCAGGTTCGCGCTTTTTTTGACCTTAGCCATAGCAGCTGCACCTGCTTGGATAAATTTATCGTAGTCAGAATGAAATTTAAAAGAACTATAACCAAAAGTATCATCTTCCCTCGGTACTGTAGGTGCAGGATCGACTTGATCATATACAGCTACCTTACCTTCTTCTATCCGATAACGAAAATTTTCGACCTTGTTAACAGCTATCAAAGATTTATATTAATAGGTAAGAAAAACGGGCTTTCCCTCTCTTTTCACCTTATTGTAGACAGTGGAACAGTCAACTTCTACCGTAACTCCAAAAAAGGGCTCGGAAAACTCCTTAAAAAAATCAAAATGATTTTTTCTGGGCCGTGTCTTGATATCCAGGTAGTGTTTCACTTTTTTAGATGAGGCAAAATGGATGTTACTTTATCCAGGGTAAGAAAATTGTGTTTATTGATGTCTTCTTTATCAACAATTTCATGCTGCCAGGTGATTTCGTGAGGAATATGAATAGCATTGCCCCCGATATTTAATA
>CALBPF010000122.1 GCA_937899105.1 uncultured Flammeovirgaceae bacterium
CAAATGATCCTGTGAGTCTTGGTAGTCCGGATCAGGATAAAGAAGACTTTTAAGAATCAAAGGCTTTACAAACAATTGAGATTTCTAAACGAAAATGAATATGAAACCGAAAATATTACTAATCATCTTAACACTATTTGTGGGTTCTTTTGTGATGTCTTGCGCCGAAGAAGAGATTACACCTCTTGATTCAAATGATCCTGTGAGTCTTGGTAGTCCGGATCAGGATAAAGAAGACTTTTAAGAGTTAATGATTTTATTAATATACTAACCTTACTAAATAAATATGAAATCAAAACTAATCATCGCATTGTTCGCAGTAGCTGTGGCCATGTCATTCGCTTTTACTATGATCAAAAAAGATAATAGAGTTGAGAAAGCTCCAATTGCTCAGCAGCAGCCTCAATCGGGATTTGCTCTGGAGGACACAAATCAATTCTAAATTATTCAGATGAGTTGGTGAAATAGTAGTGCATTTTGAAGGCAAAACTTACAAGCCGGTCCATTTGGATAAACAACTAAAATTCTTGAACTAATTATAGAAATAAAAAATTAACACCATGAAATCAAAATTAATCATCGCATTGTTCACAGTAGCTGTGGCTATGTCATTCGCTTTTACCATGATCAAAAAAGATACAAAGGTTGAGAAGGCTCCTATAGCCCAGCAGCAGCCACAATCTGGATTTGCCTTAGAGGATACCAACCAGTTTTAAGTGCTCAAGTGTGTAATGGCGTCGGAGTGTTAATGTTAACGCTTATAACTATTTAGTTTATGGCTTCCGTAGTGAAGAGTAATGCATTTTTATTTGACCCGAAAGGAGATACTGTAACTGAGAAAGCTCCAATTGCTAAAAAACAGTCTCAATCATTGTATAATCGATGAATTGTAGCTCTATCACACACATATATATCTGAACAGTTGAATTGACGACTATAAACGTTCATATACATATATCAGCTTGGGGTGGGGCCTGCAGCTTGAAGCTCATCCGAAAGCACAAGTCCAACATGTAAGAAAAATCATATTAATTGAAGAATTTAAGAATACGACTCTATCTTGTTGAAAGTAACCGAGTTATATTTTTAATTTGACATAAGGTTTCTACGAGATAAGAACATCTACTACAAAAATGTGTAATTTTGGCAGAGAAACTTACATCACTTTTTCTGTGTTTCTAACTTTTTTACAACCCTTCAAATAAAACCTTTCCAGCCCTTTTAATTCTATTACTTTGCTAGCTTTGCGCCTTTAAATAAAGCTATGCAAGACATCAGAAATGTGGCAATAATCGCCCACGTAGATCACGGCAAAACGACCCTGGTTGACAAGTTCATTCACGCCTCCCAAATACTTCGTGAAAACCAGGAGGTCGGAGAGCTCATCCTCGATAATGAAGACCTTGAAAAGGAGCGCGGCATTACTATAGTATCAAAGAATGTATCTGTCCGGTATAAAGGCACCAAAATAAATATCATTGACACTCCTGGTCACGCAGACTTTGGCGGTGAAGTGGAACGTGTCTTAAAAATGGCAGATGGGGTTCTCCTGCTTGTAGATGCTTTTGAAGGCGCCATGCCGCAGACACGATTTGTACTTAGCAAGGCGCTGACCCTTGGTTTGAAGCCTATTGTAGTTATTAACAAGGTAGACAAAGAAAATTGCAGACCGGAAGAGGTACACGAACAAGTGTTTGATCTTATGTTCAACCTGGATGCTACAGAAGATCAATTGGACTTTCCTACGCTTTACGGTTCTTCCAAGCAAGGTTGGATGAGTGAAGATTGGAAACAACCTACTGAAGATATTTTCTCGCTACTCGATGCTATTGTAAAATACATTCCGGCCGCCCCGCAAAAAGAAGGTGTACCTCAAATGCAAGTTACTTCTCTTGACTTTTCATCCTATGTTGGAAGAATTGCCGTAGGGCGGGTTTCACAAGGCGCTATTAAAGAAGGCGCTAACCTTGGATTAAGTAAGCGCGATGGATCGTTAAAGAAAGTGCGCGTAAAAGAAGTTCATGTTTTTGAAGGGCTTGGGAAAGCCAAAGTAACCGAGGTATCTTCCGGTGAAATTTGCGCACTTGTAGGTATAGATGATTTTGAATTGGGTGATACAATTACAGATTTTGACAACCCTGAACCCTTGGAGCGGATAGCCATTGATGAGCCTACAATGAGTATGCTCTTTACAATTAACAACTCCCCGTTTTTTGGTAAAGAAGGAAAATTTGTAACCTCGCGCCATTTGAGAGATCGACTGTTTAAAGAGACGGAGAAGAACCTGGCATTGCGCGTAGAAGAGACTGAATCAGAAGACAAGTTCAATGTATTTGGACGTGGTATCCTTCACTTATCTGTTTTGATTGAAACAATGAGACGCGAGGGCTACGAGCTACAAGTAGGACAACCCCAGGTGCTTATTAAAGACGTAGATGGCGTCAAGCATGAACCCATTGAACACCTAGTCGTAGATGTTCCTGAAGCGAGTTCTGGTAAGGTCATCGAGCTGGTAAGTGCAAAAAAAGGTGAAATGACCATTATGGAGCCCAAAGGTGATCTTCAGCACCTTGAATTTGATATCCCGGCACGCGGCCTGATCGGCCTGAGAAATAATGTGTTAACTGCAACTGCCGGTGAAGCCATAATGACGCATCGTTTTAAGGAATACGCATCTTATAAAGGAGATATACCCGGCAGGATCAACGGTTCCTTAATTTCCATGGAATCAGGTCCTGGAACCCCCTACTCTATTGATAAGCTGCAGGATCGTGGTATTATCTATGTTGATCCCGGAGAAGACTTGTATATGGGTCAGGTAATCGGTGAACACTCGCGGGACAATGATCTTGTAGTCAACATCCAGAAGGGAAAAAAACTTACCAATATGCGCGCCTCCGGCTCAGATAACAATACTAAAATTGCTCCTGCGAGAAAGTTTTCGTTGGAAGAGTCATTGGAATACATTCAAAAAGACGAGTATCTTGAGATCACTCCCAAGTCTATGCGTATGCGTAAGATTTACCTGAATGAGAATGAGCGTAAGCGCATGACGAACGCTGAATCAAAAGCTTAGCCCAATAATTGGTAATTGCTAATTATCAATTGCCAATTGGACTAGGTATTTGCTCAAACTTAACCGCAGCTGCGCCTTTGTACGCTTCACGTGGCTTAAGGTTCAGCACTTGGAACATTTCCTTATCTTCCACCACCTCAGGGTTTGGTGTGGTAAGCAATTTATCACCGGCAAAAATTGAATTGGCGCCTGCCAGGAAACAGAGCGCCTGCTCTTCCATATTCATACGGACCCTACCGGCCGAAAGTCTGACCATAGCTTTGGGCATGATAATTCTTGCCGTGGCAATCATGCGGATCATTTCCCACACACTCACGCGTGGTTGATCTTCTAAGGGAGTGCCGTCTACCGGCACCAAAGCATTCACCGGAACTGACTCCGGGTGCTCAGGCAGATTAACTAATGTCAAAAGCATACCTATTCGATCATCGTGGCCCTCTCCCATTCCAATGATACCCCCCGAGCAAACAGAAATCTCAGCGTTGCGAACATGCTCGAGCGTATCCAGACGGTCATCATAAGTTCTGGTACTTATGATCTCATCATAATGTTCTTCACTTGTATCAAGGTTATGATTATAAGCGTATAAACCGGCGTCTTTTAGTTTCTTAGCCTGTTCTTCAGTAAGCATACCAAGCGTACAACACACCTCCATACCCATCGAACTTACGCCCTTTACCATATCCAGCACACGATCAAAGTCTTTATTATCCCGAACTTCCCTCCATGCCGCCCCCATACAGAAACGTGTGCTACCTGCCTCTTTGGCTTCCAGAGCCTTACCCAATACCTCTTGTGTCGGGAGTAGTTTATGCACCTTCACATCCGTATGGTACCTGGCAGCTTGAGGGCAGTAGGCACAGTCTTCGGGACAACCCCCGGTTTTTACGGAAAGTAAGGTACACACCTGAACCTCCTGAGGATCATTATGCTCCCGGTGAACCGTAGCAGCTTTATAAATTAAATCAAGAATTGGTGAATTATAGATCTCAGAAATTTCTTCTCGCGTCCAATTATTTCGAATATCACTCATGTTTTAATATTGGTGAACGGTTAGTTAATCGATTCCTAAGATATTAGTAATCGTTAGTATTTACCAATCAATTATTGAATTTGTAAATCAAAAGGTAGTCGGGTTTGCAGACCTTTAATTCGCCCCACCTTTTTGAACTCCAGAACATAGGGGTAAAGATCACCCAGCTGATCTTTCATGATTTTCACTTGAGTATCTCCTTCAAGATCACTTATGAGTTGTTCTAGAAAAGGCTTTTGCCTAGGATAGTATTTTACTTTATAGTCATCAGAAACTTCAGCCTTTTCGGCAGCCACTTCCACGGCTATATCTAATCCGCCAATTATATCAACCAAACCGTTTTTAATAGCCTGCGAACCCGACCAAACCCGGCCGGAGGCCACCGCCTTTATAGCTTTCACAGTTGTACCACGCCCTGCAGCCGCTTTAGTCACAAATGTCTCATAACCCTGATCCGTATCATTCTGAATAATTCGCTTTTGCTGCTCGTTCAATGGACGATCCATGGTGTAAAGCGCTGATACCTCTCCTGTGCTCACCTCGTCAGTTGTAATACCGAGTTTATCATTTAAAAAGCCACCCGCATTAAAGATTACGGAGTAGATACCAATAGATCCGGTAATGGTATTAGGATGTGCGACAATAGAATCACAACCCATTGCCATATAATACCCTCCTGAAGCCGCAACATCGGAAAGAGAAGCAATCACCGGCTTTTCCCGAGCTGCAAGAGTGATCTCGCGCCATAAAACGTCCGATGCCAGGAAACTCCCCCCAGGAGAGTTGATGCGAAGCACGATAGCTTTAACTTTAGCATTTACTCGCGCCTTCCTTATCTCTTTGGAAAACTTAGCGCCTCCAATAGTATTTAAATCACCTTGCCCAGGTAAAATCTCACCGGATGCGACAATAACGGCTACCTCATTCTTAGAACTGCTGTAGTTGGAATAACTTTTTCTGTATCTATTATACTTTATAAACTCCAGATCTTCTGATTCTTCAATACCTACCAGATCTTTCAGTTCATCAAAAACCTGATCTTCATATAGCAGGCCATCAATTACTTTTAAATCCGCTGCATCCTTTGGACTACGTACTAACATCTTTTCGGAGATCTCTGCCGCTCGATCAATCGCTATTTGTCTGGATTCAGCTATGTTCTTAACCATAGCATCATTAATATCAGTTAATAAGACTTCTATCTGTTCGCGATTTTCAGGGCTCATATCCTTTCTTTCATAAGCCTCTATTGCACTTTTGTATTCTCCAACACGAAAGATTTGAGGTTCTATCCGGAGTTTATCGAGCATTCCTCTAAAGAAAGTGAGATTCGCAGCTAACCCATTCCATTCCAAGTCTCCTTCCGGATGCAAATAAATTTTGTCAGCTGCCGACGCCAGGTAGTAAGAACCTTCACTGTACATCTCACCATAAGCGACTATGAATTTCCCTGAATTCTTAAATTCAATAAGCGATTGCCTCAGCTCTTCTACCGTTGCAATGCCTGCTATAATGTATGGGGCTTCCAGATAAATCCCCTTGATATTATTGTCCTCAGCAGCTTCAGCAATCGCTTCTTTCACCTGTATTAGTCCAATGGTTTCGGGAGAAACGGGAAATAATTCCTCAAAAGGATTTTCCTTTTCCATTTCAGTAACAGGCTTGGTGAGCTTTAAGTGTAGGATCGAATTCTCTTTAATAACTACCGGCTCTTCCGCAGAGAGCGCACCTATAATGACAATCCCAATAAACACAGCCGCAACAGTAAATAAGATCAACGCCACTAGCGTTGACAGCACATTCTTCAAAAAATTCATACCCTCCAATTATTACAACTTCAAAAATAAGAAGTTGACCACCATTTATAATAAGTTTGACAGCAATTATGACGAATGGGATATTCATACTTTTAGGCTCCAATATGGGAGATAAGCAACAAAATTTGACTAACGCAAAAACTCAGATCGCGGCTAAAGCCGGAAAGATCGTGACCCAGTCTTCTATCTATCAAACAGCGGCCTGGGGCAAGGAAGATCAACCTGTTTTTTACAATCAGGTGATTGAAATAAAATCGGTCTTAGATGTAAATGAGCTGCTTGCTTGCCTTTTGAATATTGAAAAAGCCATGGGGCGCAAAAGAGTTGAGAAATGGGGTGAACGGCTTATTGATCTGGATATTCTTTATTTTAATAATGAGGTTACCGATAACGGAAATCTGACCGTGCCTCATCCGGGAATTTCGCATAGGAGATTTACCTTGGTCCCTCTTGTAGAACTAGCTTCTGATTTCAGGCATCCGCTAATTGGAAAAACCAATGCAGCCCTCCTGAAGGAGTGCGAGGACCGGTTAGCAGTTGAAAAAGTAATGATCTAGTTATCCTGCATCTCGGCCAATTCTAACCAGCGAGTTTCTTTCTCATCCAGACTCTCCTCTATTCCCTTTAATTCTACACCCCATTTTGTCAACAGCTCATGATCAGTTTCGCCCGAATTCAGTTGCTCTTCCAGTTCTTTTTTCTTTTCGGTCAAGGCTTCTATATCTTGTTCCAACTGCTCAAACTCTCGTTTCTCGCCATACGACAATTTCTTCGCACTTGTCTTTTTCTTAACTTCTTTTCCCTTTGTCTTTACTTTGGTCTCCGACGAGATCATCGTTTCACGTTCGGCTCGGTAGTCAGTATAGTTTCCAAAATAATTCTTGATGTTCTTTTCCGATTCCAGTATAAATAGTTGGTCCACCAAACGGTCCTTGATATAACGATCATGTGAGACAATAACAACACAACCTTTAAATTCTGCTAAAAATCCCTCCAGAACTCTTAGTGTATCAAGGTCCAGGTCATTTGTGGGCTCATCTAACACCAGAAAATTCGGATTCTGAATAAGAACCAATAAAAGTTGCAGTCGTCTTTTTTCCCCACCGCTCAACTTGTTCACATAATCATGTTGCGCTTTAACTGAGAAGTTAAAAAAGGTCAGAAATTTAGAAGCAGACACATCACTACCATCAGCCATGTTAACCACTTCGGCAATTTCCTGAACTATCTCTATCACCTTTTGACCTGATTTAAAAGTAGGCTCACTCTGTTCATAATAGCCGATCTTTGTGGTTTGCCCAAGCACTACTTCTCCCGTCTCCGGAATTAAGGTGTTGGTGAGTACATTGAGTAAAGTGGATTTGCCGCTACCATTCTTGCCAACAATCCCAATCCTATCTCCTCTTTTGAAGATGTAACTAAAACCTTTGATAACCTCTTTGCCGTCGTAGCTCTTGGAAATATGATCTAACTCCAAAATCTTGCCGCCTTGCCGTCTCTCTTTGGTGGATAAAGTTACCCCGGATTGGCTTAGATCCTTGTGCGCCTTCTCTTTTAAATCACCAAAAGCATCAATCCGATACTTGGCCTTAGTTCCCCGGGCTTTCGGCTGCCTGCGCATCCAATCCAGCTCCTTCTTATAGAGGTTTATGGCCTTGTCCTTTTCTGCCTGGGCTATGCTTTGGCGTTCTTGCTTTTTTTCAAGGTAATAAGCATAGTTACCGTTATATCTATACAACGTTTGGTTATCGAGCTCAAGAATGGAGTTAGTAACGTTATCAAGAAAGTACCGATCATGCGTAACCATGATCAAGGCCATATTACTGGTGGATATGTAGCCTTCCAGCCACTCAATGGCCTCCAAATCAAGGTGGTTAGTAGGTTCATCCAAAATCACGAGATCCGGCTGTTCAATCAGTACTTTGGCCAGGCCAATGCGTTTCTTTTGCCCACCGGAACACGCCGATATTTTCTTATCCAGATTATGGATACCTAATTTCCCTAGTACCTCTTTAAGCTTATTTTCATAATTCCAGGCATTATTTTTTTCAATTTGATCAATAAGTAGTGTTAGCGCCTCTGTGTTATCTATTCCCTGGCCGGACCGGATCAATTCATTTTCGTAATCTCTAATCATTTTAGTGACTGGATCATCACTGGCCAGCACTGCATCAATTATCGATAGGTCAGGGTCAAACTCTGGTTGCTGTCCTACGTAAGCCAATTTGACACTATTCCCTGCGGCAACCGTGCCGGAATCAGGTTCATCAATACCTGCCATTATTTTAAGCAAAGTGGATTTTCCGCTTCCATTCAGTCCTACTAAGGCTACTTTTTCACCTTGTCCGATTCCAAGGGTCAGGTCCTTAAAAAGAACGCGCTCGTCGAATGATTTTGTTAGCTTCTCAACGGATAGATAGTTCATACGTCAAAGCTGATGATAATAAATATAAAAACCCTATCAAAGTACTACCCTGTGGCCAATGCCCAATAAGATGATAACAAATGCCATAAATCAAGGGGTTATATGCTGAAATAAAACTTTTTAACTTGGCGCTACAACCAAAACATCAAACTTATGAAAGCGCTAAAGATTATAGGAGGTATTATATTCGTGTTGATAGCTATTATAGCCGTTATAGCCTATTCTATTATAAGCGGGCAACCGGCAGAAGGTGGCTTGGAAGATTCAATTGTAATTAACGCCCCGGCTTCATCTGTATATGAAGAAATGGTCAATATAGAAAAACTCGATGCCTGGTCTCCATGGTATAATTTAGATCCTGATGCATATACGTATGAAGGTCCTGAAGCAGGTGTGGGAGCCACGTCAAAATGGGACTCCGAAAATCCTGAACTATAAAAAGGGTCGCTTACGATAACTGAAACTATCCCGAATAAAAGTCTGAAAACTAAGATGATCTTTGAAGGAATGACCGGAGATTTTTCCAGTTCTATAAAGTTAGAGGAAACAAACGGTCAGACAACGGTTACCTGGGGATATACTTTTCAAAATCTCGATAATGTGGGTAGATTATTTGTAGGTATGATGGATATGGAGACCGATATGCGTCCGATGTTTGTTCAAGGGCTTAACGACCTGAAAACTATTGTTGAAGCCAAGCCTTTACCTGAGCCGGAGATAGCAGAAGTTGCTTCGGACAGTACGGTAATTTCAGAGTAGCGCTTAAAACTTTCTGGGTACAGAAAGCATGACCTATCGGATGGTTTTTGAGCCATCCGGTAGATGATACTAATGCTCATGCACGCGTTTCTTAAAAGTCTCTTCCTTCCAGGCTTCCAGTTCTTTCTTTCGCTCAGCCAGCTCTTCCTCTGAAAACTCAAAATCAATAAGCTGCTCTAAATCAGGCTGACCCGCATCCACCCAGCAGGTATACCAAAAATCCCCAACCATCTTAATCGATTTTCTCATTTGCCGCTCTACCATTCCTTTCATGGACTTGTGATAGGCCCTTGAAAACTCTGAAGAGTAAACCTTAATGGTAGATTGACCGCGCGTCTCAAAAGAATACTTCTTATCCTCACCAAGTTTTTGTGTTACCCTTCTCTCCAAACTAAAAACCGAATCCAACGACATGTGAGCCTGAGTTATTGCATCCCAGATTTCTAACTGTGGATTACTCAGATAAGTAGCCCTGCCTACAAAAAATTCATACTCGTTTGAGAAGAGCTCTGTCAAGCGGGACTCCCATAAGCCATGAATACCATATTGATCAGTAAGCTGACCGTTGTAGTTCACCGTAGTATGTAAAGGCACATTTGCATCGGCTATGTAATGACCGAGATCTGCTGATAGCCTCAGAATGTTTTGAGTATCCTTAATACGCATGGCATCTGTAAGTCTGTAGCGGAGTATATTTACGTGCCAGGGTATGATGCCATATGCCTGAAGTGTATCTTCAGAATAACGAGCTACGGCTTCTTTCCAGTATCGAGGCATTTTGTATAATGCACTATCTCCATAATGATCTATGTCTATGTAATGTCTTGCGGCTTCCTCTTTCACGGCATACCGTCTTCTATCGGCATTTACCGCTTTTTCTGTCATATAGTCAATGTTATACTTGTAAAACCCTATCATCTCGACCGGTAAAGTGAATATGGCTAGCCGGTTGATCTTCTTATGGGCATAAAACCCCCAGGTAGTTGCTTTTACAGGTACACTTATTACTAAAACAACGAAAAGAAATAGTTTATAGGTCAAAGTAACTTTAATATGAAAATTCAAATATCAATATTATAAAAAATAAATAAGTCTCTATAATGAAATTCTGATATGCATTTGACAGTAATGGTTTTGAAACTTACCTGCCTATTACTGATCTAAAAATGTGACTTTTGTATCAAATCTTCCAAACGCTACTTTGTAAAAACAATAAATACTATTAAGTTTGCACATTCAAATTAAACAAGGGTTGAATTAATAAGATATGGCTAACCATAAATCAGCTTTAAAAAGAATACGATCTAATAACGCCAAAAGGTTAAGAAACAGGTACCAACATAAAACTACCCGTACTTTTATTAAAAGATTAAAGGAAACAACAGACAAAGCCGAAGCGTCGGAGCTTTTGACCAAAGTGGTTTCTATGATCGACAAATTGGCGAAAAGAAATATTATACATAAGAACAAGGCGGCTAATAATAAGTCTAAATTGACAAAATATGTGAATAGTCTTTCTTAAGTCTCAGATAAATGAAATTAAAAGGCCCTGGTTGAGAAATTAATCAGGGCCTTTTGATTATCAGAACTGTAATGGTTAATAACAACCTCTACAAAAATCTTGTCTACGAACTTGGAGTTTGCTTCTTTTTTTCCAAATAATTGTCCGTAGTTACCATTAAATTCAATCCAAACAAAGTCATTACTCTTCCAGGATGTTTTGGATTGCTTTGAAGCTGGAATAAATAGTATATTACCTGGAACCGCAGGACTTTTTATTTTCGAATTTCTTAACGAAACATGCTGCCAGAAAGAATCCGGATCATTCGAAGCCTGATCTTCGGAGATTACATCAAGGATCATTTTCCCATCCGGCGACGGATAAGAAACGGGATTATGCAACCGAGGTTTGCAGCCTAATGAGCAAAGGGATATGAGAATAATAGCATTTTTTTGCTTCAACCGATCTTTAATGTTAAACTAATCCAATACATTTTTATCTTTATTAGTCCTATGTAAATCAATTCATGTATAAAGCTTTAAATATTAAAAATTGGGCTGAAGAAGATCGGCCACGTGAAAAGCTTACGAACAAAGGAAAATCCGTACTTTCTGAAGTCGAACTTATCGCTATCCTGATTCGGTCGGGAACAAATTCGTTAAGTGCCGTAGATGTAGCTAAAGGGATTTTCAACTCCGTTGGTAATGATCTAAATCAGTTGGCCAAACTCTCGGTAAAAGACCTTACTAAATTCAAAGGTATTGGAGAAGCTAAAGCCGTAAGCATTGTAGCGGCCTTAGAGCTAGGTAGAAGAAGAAAGGAATCCGAAAGCATCAAAAAACCAAAAATCCGTTCAAGTAAAAATGCTTACGACCTTATGAAGCCAGATTTGATGGATCTTTCTCATGAAGAATTCTGGTGTTTACTTTTAAATCGTAGCAATATGGTTATTAAAAAGTGTCTGGTGAGCAGTGGTGGTGTATCCGGCACAGTAGCCGATCCTAAAATTATCTACAAAGCTGCCTTAGAGGCATTGGCCTCAGGTATTATACTCGTTCATAATCACCCATCAGGGAACCCCGAGCCCAGCCAGGCAGACATTAATCTTACTAAAAAATTAAAAACTGCGGCAACAGCTTTAGACATTTCTTTACTTGATCACCTTATCTTTAGCGAGCAAGGGTATTATAGCTTTGCCGATGAAGATATCTTGTAGTAGGGTGAGATTTCCTAAAGCTCCTAAACGATATCTTTTGTGCAAAGTGCAGAATCCCACAGCTTATTGGACATTTTTTGAGGATTACCAGATACGTAATAATGACCAACCTGTTTTGGTATTTTCCTTGCTTACCAAAATTAGAATTAAGTATGGCTAGAAATAAAATTCTTCTCTTAATCAGTTTCATTGTATTAGTAGTCATCATAATCTACAGTGTGGGTGGTGATTATTCTCCCGGGGAGTATGCAGAGTATATTAAGAAAGAGCGTGAAGAGCAGGAACGTTTCATGCGCTATGATGAAGAATCACCTTTTGTAACAAGCAAGATCGAATTCAGTCCATTGAGTCATTACCCGGCCGACTTAAAATACCGAATTAAAGGTCGTTTCGAAGCCATAGAAGCTCCCAAGATTCGCAACCTTGGTACTAATGATGGTAAGCAAGAACAATACATGGAATACGGGTACGCCCTGTTCGAACTTGATGGTAAAGAAGACAATAAGCTCCTGATCTTTGAAAATGTGACAGAAGAAAAGTTATTCCTTGCCTTTGGTGATGCCACCAGCGCTGTCGAGACCTATGGCGCGGGACGCTACCTTGATATTGAGCATTCCGGGGGTAAAACTATAAAACTAGATTTCAACCTCGCTTACAACCCTTATTGTGCTTATGTAGACAATTTTAGCTGTCCACTACCACCTAGAGAGAACTTACTAGAGATTGCCATTAAGGCCGGAGAAAAGGACTATCATTAATAAGCCGTACTATTAGGGACCGTTTCTTAGGATTCTACATTACTGAGGTTTATCGATTTTCAATAGAAATGACTTTGTTTTTTTAGTACCCCCTCCTCTCAAAATCCATACCTTTGTTCGTTATAAATTGAATGAACTTACAGGCGCCTGAGCGCCTTAATGACAAAATGAAAATATCCTACAACTGGCTTAAGCAATACATAGAAATAGATGAGCCTGCAGAAAAAGTTGGACAACGACTCACCGATACAGGTTTAGAGGTTGAAGGGATCGAAAAGATTGAACCTATTGAAGGCGGTCTCCAAGGAATAGTGATTGGAGAGGTACTTACTTGCAAAAAGCACCCTAATGCAGATAAGCTAAAAGTGACAACGGTAGATATTGGTGAAGAGCAGCCCTCGCCAATCGTATGTGGAGCTCCAAATGTAGCCACCGGCCAAAAGGTAATCGTAGCCACGGTAGGCGCTACGTTATACCCAATGGGTCATGGGTCGTTTAAGATAAAAAAGGCTAAAATACGTGGCGAGGTTTCTCAAGGCATGATCTGTGCCGAAGATGAGATAGGGATTGGCGTCAACCATGATGGTATTATGGAGCTGGATACTGACCTGGCCAACGGTACGCCTGCCATCGAATATTTTGATTTTGAAGATGATTATGTTTTTGAAATTGGTCTTACGCCTAACCGGGCTGATGCCGCATCACATATAGGAACAGCCCGTGATTTAAAGGCTGTATTGCATAAGAAAGTTCGTTGGCCATCTGTGGATGCTTTCAGGGTAGATTCGAATGACAAACCTGTTGAAGTAATAGTTGAAAACACGGAAGCTTGCCCTCGTTACAGTGGTGTTACCATCGCAAATGTAACTGTAAAAGAATCTCCCAAATGGCTGCAACAAAGACTCCTATCCATCGGCCTTAGCCCAATCAATAACGTAGTTGATATCACCAATTTCGTGTTACATGAAACCGGTCAGCCTTCACATGCTTTTGACTTAGATGAGATCAAACAACATAAAGTGATTGTTAAGACGCTTCCCGAAGGAAGTACATTCATCACCCTTGATGAAAAAAAACGAGTACTGAAATCTACGGATCTTATGATATGCAATGGTGAATCGGAAGGTATGTGCATTGCCGGTGTTTTTGGTGGAATAGGCTCCGGGGTAAAAGAGTCGACTAAAGATGTATTCCTTGAATGTGCTTACTTCTCAGCGGACTACATCAGAAAAACGGCGCAGCATCATCAATTAAAAACCGATGCTTCATTTCGTTATGAAAGAGGTACCGATCCACAAATAACGCTGTATGCTTTAAAACGAGCAGCAAGCCTGATAAAAGAAATTGCCGGTGGTAGCATAGCATCGGAAGTGGTAGACATTTATCCTCAAAAAGTGGCTGATTTCGAGGTGATTGTAGAATATAAGCATGTTTCTCGACTATTAGGAATAGACCTTAATAAAGAAAGAATCTTTGAAATTCTTAACTCCCTGGATATTCAAACAGAAGAGCTGAACGAAGAACAGTTTAAGGCTATGGTGCCACCTTACCGGGTAGATGTTACTAGGGAAGCAGATATAATTGAAGAAGTCCTTCGTATTCATGGGTTCAACAACATTGATCTGCCAAGTAGCTTTAGTAGCGACTATTTGGCACAGTTTCCTAAGGTGGATGTCGATAAAATTCAACAAAAGACTGCTGAGTTTTTGGCTACCAAAGGTTTCCTTGAGATCATTACTAACTCCCTTACCAAGCCGGAGTATGCTGCAAATGCCGAAAATCTTGAAGCAAAAAACAGCATAACCATTTTGAACAAACTTAGTGAAGACCTTGGGGTAATGCGTCAGTCCTTGCTTTACAGCGGTTTAGAGGTAGCGGCGCACAACATTAATCGAAGGCAGTCTGATCTAAGATTATTTGAATTCGGAAATACCTATACAAAAGAGGAGAATGATTACAATGAACGGAAAAGGCTGGCCATATACCTAACGGGCAAAGTCGTAGCTGAAACTTGGCGCATTAAACCTCAAAATGTAGATTTTTATCATATTACAGAGGCAGTGAGATGCATTTTAGAGCGTTTTGATATGGGTAAAACAAGCTCATCGCCAATCCATACCTATCCTTTCGAATTTGGTATCCAGTTTAATGTAAAGGATCGTATAATCGCCTCTCTTGGAAAAGTGAAAATCGCTGTAGCTAAAGGATTTGGCATAAAGCAAGAAATATTTTACGCAGACATCGATTGGGATTTGCTTTTAAAGCAAACAAGCAATAATATAGAGTACCAAGAGGTATCGAAGTATCCTGAAGTTCGCAGAGACTTGTCGTTAGTAATTAATAAGTCGGTCTTGTATTCTGAAATTCAGGAGTTAGCTCTGAAAAGTGAAAGACAACTGCTTAGAAGTATTAATGTTTTCGATGTTTATGAGGGTAAAGAAATTGGCGAGGAGAAAAAGGCATATGCATTGAGTTTTACGCTTCAGGATAACCAACGAACCCTTACAGACAAAGTAATTGATAAGGCAATGAGTAAAATGATGCGGCTTTTCGAATCAGAACTCGGAGCTGTAATAAGACAGTAACTATGAACAAAGATCTTCTAAAGTCGCAGCTGGGTACACTTGAAAGAAAGCTTAATTTGCTGTTAAACGAATTTGGTTCCATTCGTCAAGAAAGAGCTCAGCTTAGAGCTGAAAATGAAGAACTTAGAGCCCTTCTTAAATCAAAAGATGAACAAATCAGCGGCTTTCAAAATAAGATTAAAATCAGTAAGATTGTAGAAGGGATAGACACTGAAGGGGAAGATTCTTCGGAGTTGAAGAAGAAGATTGACGTTTATATAAAAGAGATTGATAGATGCATTGCGCATCTAAGCAAATAATACAGCTGAATGGAAATTCTCTCCATTAAAATTAAGATTGCCGACCGAGAATATCCTATGAAGGTAAAGCCAGAGGATGAGGAAAGGGTACGAAAGGCCGGGAAGCAGATTAATGAGAGATTGAGGTCTTATCGTGAGCAGTTTGGCATTAATGATAATCAAGACCTGCTGGCTATGGTTGCTTTTGATAGCTTGGTAGATAAGATGGCGATGGAAGAAAAACAGTTTGACGAAGAAGATCCGGCGCTTGTTGAAAAAGTTGAGCATCTAAATAAGATGATCAACGAATCTCTATAAATTTATTTCCAACTCACTTTCCGGAACTTTCCAGGTTCCTATCCTCGTATAAAGAGCGCTTAACGCGTTTGGCACATCTAAAAAAGAGGGATAATGGAATTAGTAATCTATATAGTTATTGCCGCAGTTGTTGCCCTTGGAATAGGAGTTTTTGTTGGGAAAACACTTGTTGCCAGAGCCAATAAAACCAAGGAATTGGAGATAGAAGAAAAGGCAAAATTAATTGTCAAGGAGGCTGAAGTTTCTGCAGAAAGTATCAAAAAGGATAAAATACTTGAGGCAAAAGAGAGGTTTATTAAACTCAAGGCTGAGTTTGAAGAAGAAACTGCCAGAAAAAAAAATCAGCTTATAACCAATGAAAATAAGCTCAAGCAAAAGGAGCAACATTTATCCAGAGAGCTTGAAAAGGTCAAACGCAAAGAAGGAGATCTATCTGAGCTGAAAGATAAGCTCAATACTCAGCTCGACGTGGTAAATAAAAAGAAGGTTGAGCTTGACCAGTTTAACGAACAGAAGGTAACTATACTAGAAAAAGTATCTAACCTTAGCGCCGAGGAAGCCCGCGAACAGCTCGTGGAATCGATGAAGGTTGAGGCAGAGTCTAAGGCATCCTCTATAATAAAGGATATTATTGAAGAGGCTAAGCTTACGGCTACCAAAGAGGCAAAGAAAATTGTGTTAGATACTATACAAAGAACGGCCACTGAGCATGCTATAGAAAACTGCGTTTCCATTTTCAATATTGAAAGTGACGATATCAAGGGTAAGGTAATCGGCCGCGAAGGACGCAATATACGCGCATTGGAAGGAGCCACCGGCGTAGAAATTATTGTTGATGATACCCCGGAAGCCATAATCATTTCCGGTTTCGACCCGGTGAGACGAGAAATTGCCAGGCTATCTCTACACAGATTGGTAGTTGATGGTAGAATTCACCCGGCCAGAATCGAAGAAATCGTTTCTAAAACAAAGAAAAATATTGAAGAAGAAATTGTCGAAATAGGTGAACGAACGGTCATCGACCTGGGTATTCATGGACTGCACCCTGAGTTAATCAAGATGGTTGGCCGAATGCGTTTCCGCTCATCTTATGGCCAGAATCTATTACAGCATTCGCGTGAAGTGGCTAATCTGTGCGCGACAATGGCCTCGGAACTTGGTCTAAATCCCAAGCAAGCAAAGCGGGCAGGTTTACTTCACGATATTGGCAAAGTGTGGCCTGAGGAAGCTGAAAAGCCACATGCCATTTTAGGAATGGAACTGGCCCAAAAATATAAAGAGCATCCCGTAGTGTGCAATGCAATAGGGGCGCACCACGATGAAATTGAAATGACTCACCTCATCTCCCCTATTGTGCAAGCCTGTGATGCTGTATCCGGTGCACGTCCAGGAGCCAGACGGGAAATAATGGAAAGCTATATTAAGCGTCTGAAAGATCTGGAGGCATTGGCATTAAGCTTTGATGGTGTAAATAAATGCTATGCTATTCAGGCGGGACGCGAGCTTCGTGTAATGGTCGATGCCGATAAAGTGGCCGATGATAAGGCTGGACAGTTATCTTTTGATATATCTCAAAAAATCGAAAAAGATATGCAGTATCCCGGACAGATCAAAGTAACCGTTATCCGAGAAATGCGAGCGGTTGCATATGCTAAATAACCAAGTTAAAGAGACTTAAAAAAGTACTGTAAGCGATCCCTGGAATTTGCTATTTGTATAGAGTATAGTGTAATAATAGATTCCACTGGATACCCCATTGGCAAACCACTTAAAGTCGCGATCTGTACTGGTAAAAACCTCATGGCCCCAGCGGTTAAGTATAATCACCTGCTCAAACTGACCTGCACAGTTGTCAATAGGCAAATAAATGAGTCTATCCTCTTCATTTGGATTTTCAATGAAATAGTAGCCAAAGTAATCGTTCTGCTCCGGACTACTTTTAGGAGTGATTACATTAGAGATAGCAAATTCATTTCTCTGCGGGATGTCCTCTACGTGGACCATTAAGGTCAAAGTATCTGACTTTGGCAGATAGCAATTCTTATCTAGCAATACAAAGTTGAACAAGAAGTCTTCTGAAAAATCAGCATCTGTAAATACTGAACAATCCGGGATCCAGGTAAGCGTATTACTTACCTGCCGAAAACCAGTCACTCTTTCAAATTCCACTCCCGGAATAGATCCTTCGTTCAAGAGAAACAATTCAAGGCTATCACCGTCAAACTCTCGACCTTCAACGTTAATACTCAATTCATCTCCTAATATGAACCCTACGCTGTCGCCGACAAAGTTAAGTGTATTCGCACTTCTGTAAGTCAATAACGGATCAGTGCTAGGCGGCGGTGAGAGTAAAAAGTCCATGGTTAAAGTATCTGCATTTGTAAGCTGACAGGCATCGATGTCCTCTACGAGAAAGTCGATTCTAAAAGAGTCCTGCTCAGCCAAGTTAAGCTCACAAGCCAATTCCCAAATGAGGTTTTGGGAGATGTTTCCCGTACCGGAAATGTCGGGAAATGAAACTCCGTAGTCATTAAAATCAAAGTTAGCAGCCCTTGCGGTTAGCAGTATCTCGTCATTATCCTCATCTTGTCCGCGAATTAAATGCTGGATTATCTCACGCAGCTGGTAGTTAAACCCTAGAGAATCTACCCCAAAGTTGTTAGATTCATAAACTATGGGCTTGGTTTGATTAGGAAAGAAAATCTGAAATGTTAGAAGTAGTGATTGAGGATCTTCCCATTCACATTGATCAAAATCTTCAGCTTCTAATAAAATATCAAATGCTTTCATTACCCCGGAGGCAATGGGCACATCTCGTCCAGCTGAAAAATCCAGATTTTCGGCATTACAATCATAGTCCCAGTTCAGGGTAGTTGTTGACTTACCACCTTCACTCATAATATCGCCCAACTCCATGCCTATATCAGCAAATTCAAAGCCTAGAGGAGTCACAACCAGGCTTACCGAGTCGCCATCATTATCAAAAGAACCAAGGTCGTACATACTGAATTTACCAGCATCGAAATCCACAACATTTGGTGAGAAAAAGCCATTCCTAACTATATTATCAACCCTGAAGAAAGCATTTTCATTTGGTGGCGGTGGCACATTCAGCGATACGATAACCGTGTCCAGCGAAGGCTGGGGACATGCATCATCAAATCCGATTATGCCAATCTGGTAAAACCCATTTCTTGTATACGGACAATCGGGAAAACAAACCGTAAACCTGGCGGTATCTGTTTCGTTCCTAATCGTAACATTTTGCGTGAAGTCAATTTCAATACCTTCTAAATCTGCATCGAAATTGATCGGTATTGCTCTTAAGTTTATGTTTGACACAGAGTCCCTACCTATATTAGTCAGCGAGTCCGTAACCAAAATATCAATGCACTTGTCAAGATCGTTGAAATCAAAATTTATGACGGTTCCTTCATTATAGAAGTTATCGTCACCGGTTTCACGAGCCAGTACCAAGGGATCGCCATTGGATTCACAATCAGCAATAACCAACATCTGGAAATCTCTTCTCATTTCTCCATGCTTAAGGCCATCCCGAAACTCTTCTACCTTAACGGCAAAAACATATAAGCCAGCGTTGGAGGGTGTTACTGTTAAAAGGCCATCTGTTGAAATAGCCAGATCAGGGTTACCGCCAATAATATTATCAATACCAAAAGTAGGCCGCCAAACTACTTCCGGATATGGACCCGGGTTTGGGGCCACCGGAAAGGCGTTTTGCGTATCCACTGTACTAAAAGGAGTTACCAGCGAATAAACCAGGGAGTCACCATCATCATCTACACCTCCGAAATCAGTAAAATAAAGTTTATTAATACAAGCAAAATCACTTAGCGGCGGAAACAAACGCGGTGTTGAGTTAATAAATGGGCTACCGTCTATAGTCACTGGTGGGAACTCAAGATAAAATGTTTGACCTGCCGAAACCCCGTTTCCCTGCGGATCATTACTTTGGATATTGGTTATAGTATAATTTCTGCAGCATCGCTCCCATGAAATATAATATCCATCCGGATCGCTAAAGGTATCAGGAGATAAAGTGAGTACATCAGTATACAGAATACGCGACGTAGAAAGGGTTTCGTTATCCGGGTCGCAAGCCGGATTACTGTATTCTACCTGAGTGTCCGTACTAAGATTAAGCGTTCTTGAAAGCACCTGTACGTTATCGGACTTCCTGTAGAAATAAACAGTAACAGCTGGATCTTGAGCGCCGGCAACACCATTTATCCGATCAAAATACAGGATCATATTTAACCTGTACTGAAAATCCTGAATGTGTAACAACTCAAACTCGCCCCCGACGATATGCGAGCCAAGAGCGCTAAATTTGATAGCCAAAAAAAGACTTATAAGGAGTAAAACTTGTTTCATTCTGTGCACCTGGCCTTCGAGTAACCTTAAAAATAAGTCTGATGATTGTATTATTACATGAATTTAAAAAATAAAGTTTTAAAAGACATCTTTACTGGAAGAATAGCTTAGGTGGTTCTTTGTACGACATGTGGCCAAGTTGTCTTTGGTGATGGCGTTGCTATATAAGCGCTGAATTGAAAGAAGGTATGTCATGTTATTTCTCGGGCCTCAAAGAAAATCGGTTGATCGACACACTCACCTAGCACATTTTGACTTAATATTTCGTGGTTTTTTAACTTTGGCTTCAGCGTCATATTGTTTACCAGCGGCTATAAACAGATTGATAATGGTAAGAAAAACACAAAAGAAATTTGTAAAGCGCGGAGAAATATTGGAAATACATATCCAGGACTATGCCTTCGGTGGAAAAGGCATTGGAAGGATGAGTAATGAGCATGGTGACTTTATTGTTTTCGTACCTAACACATTGCCAGGTCAGTATGTCAAAGCACAAGTAAGAAAAGTAGGTAAGGCTTACGCAGAATGCAAGCTTCTGGAAGTGCTAAGGGCTTCTGAAGACGAGATTGACGTGCCTTATCAAGCGATTCCTGGCGCCCCCTATATCAAATTACCTATTGAAAAACAGCATGCTTATAAAAAACAAAGCACATTCGACCTATTTAAACGCATCGGTAAAGTAAAGGATATTGGGTCTGTATTTGATGAATTTGTGTCTTCTCCCGGTACTTTTCATTACAGGAATAAAATGGAATACGCCTTTTCGGCCATAGGTTATGATCATGAGCTTAAAAAGGATATTGATGAATTTACATTAGGGTTTAAGAAAAGAGGTACCTGGTGGTGTGGAGACGACTTGAAGCAGGATTCAGGTTTGTTCGATAAGCAGTTAGAAGACAAATTAAAATTAATCAAAGGCCATTGTAAAGAGAGCGGTCTTCCACCCTGGCATGGGCCGAGGAGGAAGGGCTTTTTCAGGTACTTAGTAGTGCGCAAGTCGTTTAAAACAAACCAACTGTTGTTCAATTTGGTCACTACATCAGAAGGGCTGCAAAAATTTAATTTACAAAAATTCTCTAAACTATTGATAACACATTTCGGCAACCGGGTTGCCGGGTTTTTACATACTATTAACGATGAAACCGGAGATAGAACCATAGCTACATCCGGTGATATTCGACTTATAGACGGAGAAGACAAAATCGTGGAAGAGCTACTCGGTTTGAGCTTTGAAATTAGCATAAAGAGCTTTTTTCAAACCAATCCCAAATCCGCTGAGAAGTTATATGAAAAGGTGGCAGCGTATGCCTTGGAGCAAAAAGAAGCCATTGATAATACCATCGTACTCGACTTATTCTGTGGTACAGGCACCATCGGTCAAATTTTAGCCTCGAAAAGTGAAAATGCAGAAATTGTAGGTGTGGATATCGTTGAATCAGCTATTGAAGATGCCCGGGAAAATGCATCACGTAATGGAATACAGGGCGTAAAATTTCATGCAGCAGATGTGGGTAAATTTTTGTACGAGCATCCGGAATATAAGGGAAAGATCCGGACGATCATTTTAGATCCTGCCAGAGCTGGGATAGCTCCTAAAACGTTAAAAAAGATCATCGACCTGGATGCCGAGCGCATGGTCTATGTGTCTTGTAATCCGGCTACTCAAGCCAGGGATATAGAACAGCTCGCCCTGGCTGGCTATTCGATTAAAAAGTTTAGCTTGGTGGATCAATTTCCGCATACATCTCATGTAGAAGTGGTGGCATTGCTGGAATTGACAAGGTAGACTGGAAATTTCGAGTCTAAAGTCCCAACATTATTTTGTGGTAAAGTTTATTGTAAAAAATGTTTCCTGATAATGAAAAATCTGATTTGAGGGTTTCATATAATCACGTTTGTCCACAAAAATTGCTTGAAAACAGTTCTCAGTATAAAATGAAAGGCCATCAAAGTTTGACGACCTTTCCTAAAATCATTTCCATACGTGAAATTGCTTCTCCGAATAACGGTGCTGCCAAATTCTGAAATTCTTTGTTACCTAATAAAGCCTCTACATCTGAGTAGTGATCCCACTCTACTAAACCTGCAATCAAGGAAGTAAAGAATGGAGTTTCGTCAGTGCTAGTAGCTGGTTGAAATTGAACGTGAAAGATTGGCGCAGGACGACCGTATTTTTCCTTTATGGGTTGTGAAGCCTCAAAGAATTTTTGTAGCTGTTCCTGCTTTCCTTCATTGACCCAAGCTGCAAAAAATTCATAATACTTTCCGTCATTTACCTGTAACGAAACAGACGCAGGAACGGATAGTAAGGTAGCATGAGCAAACTTTATTGCATCATTTGCTAAGATGTCTTGTCCAAAAAAATTATCCTGTGAAAAATGCTCATAAATCACATAATAATCAGGTTGCTTGAAGCTTCCATTTGGCTGACTTTTCACCTCAAATAAGCACAAAGCCTCATGCTTGATGTCGTCAATTTCCTGAACTCTTTTCCCTTCGTGCACACCAATCTGAACGATCTCATATAATCGTTCAGTTTTGAATTGAATATCAATGCTCATATCATGCTGC